>DASXXW010000239.1:0-4111 GCA_036502865.1 Rhizomicrobium sp. | reverse complement strand
CTTGAAGGCAAGGCCGGCGATCAGGAATACGAGACCGAAGATGAGGCCGATATTGACCCCGGCATGACCCACCGCATTGGAAACGACTGCAAACGATGTCGTGCCGGCAAAACCGTAAATGAAGGAAATGCCGTACAGCATCATGCCCGACGAAAGCGCGCCGAGAACGAAATATTTCAGACCCGCCTCGCTCGACCGGACGGAATCTCGGTTGAACGCGGCAAGTACATAGAGCGCCAGACTTTGCAGCTCGAAGCCGAGATAGAGCGCGATGAAATTCGACGCCGAAACCATAAGCAGCATACCGACCGTCGCCAGCACGATGAGCACGGGATATTCGAAAAAGGCGATTTTCTCGCGTTCGAAGAATTCCTGCGACATGAGCAGGGTCAGCGCAGAGCCAAGAAGAATGAATATCTTGGCAAACCGCGCAAAACCGTCGGCGATGAACGCGCCCTGAAATGCCGTTTGCGAAGCCGTCAACGGCATGATCACAAAATACCCGGCAATCACCAACGCACAGACGGCGGCAAAAGAAACGGGTCGGAATGAGTTGCTACCGGCAATAACGCCGATCATCAGCAGGCCCATGGCGGCCAGCGCCAGAATACATTCCGGAAAAAGAACCAGAAGATTGTTTTCGATGCCGCTCACGGCGCAAACTCCACGGCCAGCGCCCGTGCTTTGTTTTCCTCTCCCGCGCGATGCGTGGGGTGGATGCCCCGCAGGGGCAGAGGGGGATTTCTAACAGTGTGGGTTACCCCCTCCACCGCTTCGCGGTCCCCCTCCCCCGCTTTTGCGCGGGGGAGTAAAGCCACGTGAATATTACCTTCCATGGCCATCGCCGTCTTATGTTGCGCAACGAGGTTCGCAACCGAAGCCGCGGTCACGTCGGTGATGATGCGCGGGTACACGCCCAAGATGATCGTGAAGGCGACCAGCGGCGCCAGAATTGCGATCTCGCGGGCGCTCAGATCCTGCATGACCTGGAGCGCCGGCTTCACCAGCGCGCCGAACATCACCCGGCCATAGAGGTAGAGCATGTAAGCCGCGGAGAGGATCAAACCTGTTGCGGAGAAGATCACGACCCAGGTGTTGACTTGGAACGTACCCAGCATGGTCAGGAATTCACCGACGAAGCCACTCGTTCCCGGCAGCCCCATATTGGCAAGGGCAAATACCATGAAACAAACGGCATAGACCGGCATGCGTTCGACAAGGCCGCCATAGGCAGCAATCTCACGCGTATGCAGCCGGTCATAGACAACGCCCACGCAGAGGAAGAGGGCGCCCGAGACGATGCCATGCGACAGCATCTGATATATGCTGCCGTCTATGCCCTGCTGGGTGAGCGAGAAAATGCCCATCGTCACAAGGCCCATATGGGCCACGGAGGAATAGGCGATGAGCTTTTTCATGTCCTCCTGGGCGAGCGCAACCAGCGACGTGTAGATCACCGCTACGACGGACAGCACGAACACCATTGGCGCAAACAGTTCCGACGCGTTCGGGAACATCGACACCGAAAAGCGCAGGAAACCGTAACCGCCCATTTTGAGCAGGACGCCAGCGAGAATGACCGAACCGGCGGTCGGCGCTTCCACATGTGCATCGGGCAGCCATGTATGCACTGGCCACATCGGCATCTTGACGGCAAACGACGCGAAGAATGCGAGCCACAGCCAGTTCTGCATGGCCGGCGAGAAATGCGCCGTCCGGATCAGTACTTCGATGTCGGTCGTGCCGGTCTGGAAATAGATGGCCAGGATGGCCAGCAGCATGAGCAGCGAGCCGAGGAGTGTGTAGAGGAAGAATTTGAAGCTCGCATAGACGCGCCGCGGGCCGCCCCAGATGCCGATGATCAGGAACATCGGTATCAATCCGCCCTCGAAGAAAACATAAAACAACACGAGATTGAGCGAGGTGAAGACGCCAATCATCATGGTTTCGAGCAGCAGAAAGGCGATCATATATTCCGGCACCCGGTCGGAGATCGATTTCCAGCTCGCAAGGATGCAGAACGGCATCAGACCGGCGGTCAGCACCACGAACAGCATCGAAATGCCGTCGACGCCGACGCGATAGGTGATGCCGGTGCCGAGCCAGGCCGCCTCTTCCACGAACTGGAAGGCGGATGTCGTAGGGTCGAACCGCGCCCAGATGATCAGCGCGACGACCAGATTGGCAATCGTTGTGGCGAGGCCCACGACGCGTGCCGTCTGTGCCAGCGATTCCTTGTTGCCGCGCACAAAGGGAATGAACAGCGCGCCGAGAAGCGGCAGGAAATTGGCAATGCTCAGCAGAGGAACGTGGCTCATCGCACACCCACCGTGAACATGAACCAGCTCGCCAGAACTACGACACCGATCAGCATCGCAAAGGCATAGTGATAGACGTAACCCGACTGGAGACGCACAGCCTCGCGCGTCGCATCCAGCACGCGTGCGGCCACACCGTTCGGGCCCAGACCGTCGATGATCGCGCCGTCTCCGCCGCGCCAGAATACTCTTCCAATCCAGAAAGCGGGGCGAACGAAGATCGCGTCATACAATTCGTCGAAATACCATTTGTTGTAGAAGAACGTGTAGAGAAGCCCGCGCCGCTCGGCCATCGCGGGCGGCAGCTCGGGATGGAGCACATAGTAGTAATAGGCGACGAGGAAGCCGATGATCGTCAGCACGAGCGGCGCGGCTTCCACCCATACAGGAACCTCCGCCGCCGCATGCGCAGTCCCCGCGACCGCAGCAATGGTTCCATGCCAGAAACCCGATGCGTCCGCTCCAATGAAGAAATGCGCAAACAGGCCGCCCGCAAAAAGAGCGCCAATCGCAAGCAGGAGCAGCGGAACCAGCATCGTGTAAGGCGATTCATGCACCTCCGATAATTGAAGCGCATGACCATGCCCGTGCCCATCATCGCCCGGCTCGTCGTGTGAATGCGCATCGGAATCGGGATGCGGGAACTCGTGCTCGCTAGCTCCGCGATACGGTCCGTGGAATGTCATCAGGAACTGGCGCCAAGAGTAAAATGACGTCAGCAGTGCGGATGTCAGCGTGAGCACGAAAGCATAGGTGCCGATCGGCGTCCCGGCGAGCCAGGTGGCATTGATGATCGCGTCCTTCGAATAGAAGCCGGACGCGCCGATGCCGATGAACGGCAGACCGACACCCGTAAGCGCGAGATTGCCGATCAGCATCATCGCCCATGTGAAGGGTATCATTTTGGCGATACCGCCCATCTTCCGCATGTCCTGCTCGTGATGCATGGCATGAATCACGGAGCCTGCGCCCAGGAACAGCAGCGCCTTGAAGAAGGCATGTGTGAAGAGGTGGAACATCGCGACGCCATAGGCGGAGACGCCGGCGGCGGCGAACATGTAGCCGAGCTGCGAGCACGTCGAGTAAGCGATGACGCGCTTGATATCATTCTGGAACAGGCCGACGGTCGCCGCAAAAAAAGCCGTCGTCGCGCCGATGAACGTCACGAAAGCGAGCGCGGTCGGTGCGTGCTCAAAAAGGGGTGAACATCGGCAGACGAGAAACACGCCTGCGGTCACCATAGTCGCGGCGTGGATGAGCGCTGAGACGGGCGTGGGACCTTCCATGGCATCGGGCAACCACACATGCAGCCCGATCTGGGCCGATTTGCCCATGGCGCCGATGAACAGCAGGAAACAGATTGTCGTGAGGATATCGAGTTGGTGCCCGGCAAACAGGAATGTCTTGCCGGCCATCGCAGGCGCGGCCGAGAATACGGCGTCGAAATCGATGGTGTGGAAGATCGACCACACGGCGAAAATGCCCAGCGCGAAGCCAAAATCGCCGACGCGGTTGACCACGAAAGCCTTGATCGCCGCTGCATTGGCGCTCGGACGTGTGTACCAGAAGCCGATCAGCAAATAGGACGACAGGCCCACGCCTTCCCACCCGAAAAACAGCTGGAGGAAATTGTTCGCCGTCACCAGCGCCAGCATCGAGAAGGTGAAGAAGGACAGATAGGCGAAGAACCGCGGGCGATGCGGATCCTCATGCATGTAGCCGATCGAATACAGATGTACGAGCGCGGAAACCCCTGTCACCACGACCAGCATGACGGCGGTCAGCGCATCCGC
>DASXXW010000238.1:0-2830 GCA_036502865.1 Rhizomicrobium sp. | reverse complement strand
CGGCGTGATCTTGACCGCGCCCGTTCCCTTTTCAGGATCGGAATAGGTATCGGCAATGATAGGAATGCGGCGGTTCGTGAGTGGCAACAAAACAAATTTGCCCACGAGATCGCGATATCGCTCGTCATCGGGATGCACTGCGACGGCGGTATCGCCCAGCATGGTCTCCGGCCGTGTCGTGGCGATGGTGATAAATGTTCCGGGCTCGTCCGCGATTGGATATTTGATGTGCCAAAGATGGCCTTTGACCTCGATGCTTTCGACTTCGAGATCCGACACGGCCGTTTGAAGCCGCGGATCCCAATTCACGAGGCGTTTGTCCTTGTAGATCAAGCCGTCGCGGTGGAGCTGGACAAATACTTTCGCGACCGCGCGCGAAAGACCTTCGTCGAGCGTGAAACGTTCGCGCGACCAGTCGCAGGATGCGCCCAGCCGCCGCAATTGCTGCACGATCGCGCCGCCGGATTCGTCTTTCCACTTCCACACTTCGCGCAGGAACAGTTCGCGCCCCAGTCCGATGCGGCTTTGCTGGCGCTCGGCAAGACTGCGCTCGACGACGAGCTGTGTGGAAATGCCTGCATGGTCCGTACCCGGCTGCCACAGCACATCCTTGCCCCGCATGCGCTCGAACCGCGCCAGCACATCCTGCAGCGTGTTGTTCAGCGCATGACCGATATGAAGCCGCCCGGTCACGTTGGGCGGCGGGATCATGATGCAATAGGGAGCAGCGTCGGGGCGCGATCCGGCACGGAATGCACCGGACGCCTCCCACTGGGAATAGATTCGGCCCTCGATATCGCGAGGCGAAAAAATCTTGTCGAGCATGGGCCGAGTCTCTGCGAGTGATGCGGTCTCACAAACCGCGCCACAATTTTCGCGTCAAGGCTGGGCTTGAATTATCGCCGCGTGCGCGGCCTTGCGGCGCGGGCGAGTTCGTCGCGGATCGCGTCTTCCAGAAGGGCCGGAAAATTCTCGTCGAGCCAGTCGCGGACCAGCGGCTTCAGATGATCCGTCAGCGTTTCGGAATTGTCAGCGAGCCATTTCCGCAGCACCGGATCGAACGCCTCTTTCACGGCGCGCGAGAACACGGATTCGATCGTGGAGGAGTCCGGGCCGGAGAAGGCCGGTGTTTCTGTATGCGGTTGCGCAGCCGGCGTTTCCGGCGCAGCGGGATGCAGCCCCGCCAACGCATCGCTCAGCGCCTGGCGTGATTTTTCGGAGAAAAGGCCGTCGTCGGAATGCAAAGGCGCGCCGGGCTCCGGCGCAGGGTCGTTGGAATGCGAGACCGTTTCCGGCGCCGCATCCGCTACGGCTGCGTGCTCCGGAGCATGTGGTGCATCCGGTGCGGGAGAGTGATCTGCGGCAAAGGCCGGCGGGTCGCCAATTTCATGGGTCAAATCGAGCACCTCCGATCCCGCCACGGCACGCACCGGCAGGGGAACCTGCTGCGGTTCCGGCTGCGAAGTCGCATCGTCTGAAATGATTTTGCGGATCGATGCCAGAATTTCTTCCATGGTAGGCTCGTGCTGCGAATTGGCCATATGATGCTCCGCCCGGGGCGCGAATGCGCTTGGAAAACAGTAGATTAATTGCCGAAAGAAGGAAAGACGGGGTTAACGAACCCAAGCATTACCGTGTCGGTACAAGCATTTAATCTCCGAAGCCGAACCATCGCTTGGCATTGTCTTTGTAATTCTGCTTCGGGTCATAGATTTGCGCCGGCAATGCGAGTTTTTTCGCCGTCAGCCAGCCGATGGCGCTGAGCAGTTGATAGGATGCCACTTCCGCATCGCGCTGGGCCGAAACCAGCGCGATCTGCGCGTTGAGAAGTTCCTGCTGCGCGTTCAATACATCGAGTACGGTTCGTGATCCGACCTGCTGCTCCGCCTGCACGCCATCGAATGCTTCTTCATTTGCTTTGACAGCAATTTCATCCGAGGCAATGGACCCTTTCGCAACGGTATAAGCCTGCCATGCCGTTTGCGTCGCGGCCACGGTCTGGCGCTGAACGTCGGCTATCTCGATCTGCGCCTGCTCGCGTTGATCCTTGGCCTGCCGCACCGCGGAGTCTTCCGCACCGCCTTGATAGATCGGAATGGTCACCTGCCCGATCACCGATGTTACATGCTGCACGCCCGTGCCCTCGGTCGATTCCAGGGAGTCCTGCGTGTACTGATATTGGGCATTCACGCTGACGCTGGGCAGCAGCGCGCCGATCGCGTCCGTGACTGCATAATCCGCAGCCTTCTCGCTTTGGAGAGCTGCAACGATGGCCGGGTTTTCATGCAGCCCGATCGCAACAGCCTGGTCTTCGCTCGTCGGTAGTTTGGGGAACCCGGGATGCTGCTCCAATGTTTCGGCGGGACGGCCTATTACATGCTCGAAATTCGAGCGGCTGACTCCCAGTTCACCCTGCGCATTGACGAGATCGGCCTGTGCATCGGCGAGACGCGCGCGGCTTTGTGCCACATCGGTTCGCGTCAACTCGCCGACCTTGAATTCTTCCTGCGCGGCATCGAGTTGTTTCTGCAGCGCGCCGACATTGTCCTGCCGGTAATGCATCGTGGCGTCGTCCCGCACGAGATTCATGTAAGCGGTGACGGCGTCGAGCAGCACGCCCTCTTCGGCCAGTGTTAGTTGTGCAACGCCCGCGCGCACCAGCGATTTGGCTTTGCTGATTTCCGCCGCTGTGCGCCCGCCGCGATAGATATTCTGCGTCAGCTGAACGCCGGCATTCACAGGATGAGAGAGCAATGTTTCCTGCGGGAAACTGGGACGTCCGCTGGGCGTAGCCAATGTTTCATAGCCATAGGAGCCGAGCAGATTGACG
>DASXXW010000237.1:0-11936 GCA_036502865.1 Rhizomicrobium sp. | reverse complement strand
CAAATCCGCAGGATATGGCGCATGCCGATCCGGCCATCCCTGCCCCACCTGCCCGGCCGTTGCTCGCAACCATCACCGCACCGACGCTGATCCTGGTCGGCGAATACGACATTGCGGACAATCACGCCCAGGCCGGCGCGGCCGAGGCACTGATGCCGAACGCAAAACGCATCGTCGTCACCGACGCCGGACATATGCTCTATATGGAGCACCCCGATGTGTTTGCCGGCCTCGTTGCCCAGTTTGTGAGCGCAGCGGCGAAATAATTAGCCGGCGACGATCCTGCAACTTCCCGCAGGAGTGCAGCCGCTCCCGCTCGCATATGCCTCTCTCCACGATTCACCCCGAGGGACAGGCTTGGTGGAACCCAGGCATCGGGATAGTCTCGATTGTGATTCTTGGGAGGGCAGAGAATGGCCGTCGCCGGCATACCGCTCACGATAGCGATCATTGGATTGGCGCTTGCCGCGATCACCGTTCTGGCATTCTGGCAGCCGGCCGTATACGCAAGATTTTTCCCTTACCTCGTCGTGGCTGTGGGTGTCGTCTATCTGATTTGCTTCTTCTGGAACATGGCCCTCTTGCAGGGCGAGAACGTAGTGATCGAGTCGATCGGCAGCATGAAAGAGAACAATTCGAAACTGGCCGCGATTCTAGCGGCTTCCAGAGCATTGCAGGCGATTCAGTTCCCGTTCGGATGGATGAGCGTCATATTGGTATGCGCAACATCCTATATCGGCCTGTTGCGCCTTGTGCCTGCCGTTCGCGAGGCTGCCAGAACCTCGGCCGCCGGATAACATCGCGAATATCAAAACATCGCCGCTGTCATTCCCGCTCGTAATGCCGGATCTCGAGCAGATGCCTGTCGGGGTCGAAGAAGTAGATAGTCTTGCCCATTCCGCGCGCGCCTGTTTCGTCTCCCGGTCCTTTCATATTACCGACCGAGTCGAAACGGTCTCCATAGTCGATCCCTGCCATCTTGAGCCGCGCGAAGATCGCGTCGAACTCCGGCTTCGTCATGGCAAAGGCCAGATGCTCGCCACCTGACGTACCCCAGGCCGCGAGCTGGATCATGAAATCCGGCGAGACCCGAAGCATGGAGAACGGCCCGTCTTCGCCTTCATGCCGAAAGCCGACGATTTCCTCATAAAAAATGAGGCTGCGGCGACGATCATTCACCGCAAGTATCAGATGGTCGGGGGCGATGGTCATATTCTTCATCCTTCGGCTGGACAGGCGCACGAATCGGGGCCACCGTGCCCCGGGGTATCGGTTGCATGCGGCTCGGGGCAAATCATGACGGTCGTGGCTGAATCCATCGCGCCACCGCGCGCCGGCATGGGCGCGGGCGTTGTAACACTTCTCGCGATTGCCGTCTTCATCAACTACGTAGACCGCGGCAATCTCGCAACCGCAGCGCCGCTGATGAAAGACGAGTTGCATCTCACGGCATCGCAGCTCGGGTTTCTGTTCTCGGCGTTTTTCTGGACCTACATCCCAAGCCAGCTTCTCGCCGGTTGGCTGGCCGAGCGGATCAATGCCTATCGCACGCTCGCAATCGGACTTGCGATTTGGTCGGCCGCCACGGCACTGTCGGGCCTAGCGACGGGCTTCGCAGTTCTCATTACCTTGCGCCTCGTTCTTGGCATCGGCGAAAGCGCAGCTTTTCCGTGTGCCTCCAAACTGATCGCCCGGCATTTGCCCTTGCACCAGCTTGGCGTGGCAAACGGAGCGGTCGCGACAGGCCTCGCGCTCGGCCCGGCTTTTGGAACATTCGTAGGCGGCATGCTGATGGCGTATCTCGGCTGGCGCGTCATCTTTCTTCTCTTTGGCCTTGCCTCCCTTCTGTGGCTTGTCCCCTGGCTGAACGTTGCGCGCGATGCCGGGCGCCGTACCGACGATGACGGCCCTGCGAATGTACCGTCATACCTGTCTCTTCTCGCCTGCCGCGAGCTCTGGGGCGCCTGCATCGGCCATTTCAGCAGCAATTATGCATTCTATTTCGTGATTACCTGGCTGCCGCTTTATCTCGTTAAGTCGCGCGGCTTCACTGTCCCTGAAATGGCAACGCTGGCGGGCGTGGTCTATCTCATCTTCGCAGCCAGCACGCAGGTCTGCGGCTGGGTGTCCGACTTCTGGATGCGCCGCGGTGCAAGTGCGAACCGCGTGCGCAAAACATTGATGGTCACGAGCCAGATCGGTGTAGCGACCATGATGCTTGGCTGCGCCGTGGGCGGCACGAATGTTTGCATCGTAAGCCTGTTGCTCGCGGGCGTTTTCTTCGGCCCGGGAACGGCGAATGTCTACGCTATCGGCCAGTCGCTCGCGGGTCCGCACGCCTCCGGCAAATGGATGAGCATTCAGAACTGCATCGGCAATATCTCGGGTGCGATAGGTCCGCTGATTACCGGCTACGTCGTCGACCGCACGGGGGATTTCTTATGGGCGTTCGCGATCGCCTGCGGTTTCACGCTTATGGGCGTGATCGCCTGGGGGATCATCATTCCCCGTGTCGAACCTCTCGCCTGGCCGCAACACAGGTGAACTTTACATTTCGGTGACAGTAATCCCGCAACAGACATGCTGTCTGCTAAAATGCATGTTCCGTGTTTGATCCGGTGAGAAAGAAACCGCTATTAATAATACCGATCATGTGAGATAAACATTTGCTTGTTCCAGATGTCGACGACATCTGCGTAGTGAAAATTCGTCCCGGGTAAGCGGCTGCGCGTTTGAGCAGCCGGCAGTGTTTCGTGCGTCACGCCGATTCCTACCAAATCAGGGAGACAGCCCCCATGACGGATGAACCCCACAATCCAAACGAGGCCGCGCGCGGACAACTCAACCGCCGCGAAGGCATCAAACTCGGCGCTGCCGGCATGGCGGCGTCTTTCCTGCCTATGCAGGCCTTATCAGCCACACAAAACGGATCACCACAAAAAGAGGAGCGCGGCATGACCGCCAACACCGCCATTCGTCCGTTTCATGTGAACTTTTCGGATGGGGAACTCGGCGATTTGCGCCGGCGCGTAAAGCTGACGAGATGGCCCGACCGCGAAACCGTCAAGGATGCGACTCAAGGCGTTCAGCTCGCGACTCTTCATAAGCTCGCCCATTACTGGTCGACGGAACATGACTGGCGCAAATGCGAAGCGAAACTGAATGCGGTGCCCAATTTCGTCACGGAGATCGACGGGCTCGACATTCATTTCATTCACGTCCGTTCCAAGCACGAACACGCATTGCCGATGATCGTCACGCATGGCTGGCCCGGCTCGATCATCGAGCAGATGAAAATCATCGAGCCGCTGACCAATCCTACGGCGCATGGCGGCAGCGAAGCCGACGCATTTCATCTCGTCATTCCATCGCTGCCGGGTCACGGTTTTTCGGCGAAGCCGACGGCGCCGGGCTGGACTCCCGTCAGCATCGCCCGCGCCTGGGCGACGCTGATGCAGCGCTTGGGCTACACACGCTATGTGGCGCAGGGCGGCGACTGGGGGAATGCGGTTTCGGAGGTGATGGCGCTGCAGCAGCCCCCGGGATTGCTGGGCATCAATACCAACATGGCGGCCACGGTGCCGCCCGATATTTCCAAGGCAATTGCGGCAGGAGCCCCTCCGCCCCATGCCTTCACGCCCGATGAAAAAAAGGCGTGGGATCAACTCGATGATTTCCAGAGGCACGGACTCGCCTATGCCCAGGAGATGTCGAACCGCCCGCAGACACTTTACGGCATCGCGGATTCGCCGGTCGGGCTTGCCGCATGGATGCTCGATCATGACATCCGCAGCTATCTGATGATTACCCGCGTTTTCGACGGGGAGACCGAAGGTCTTACGCGCGACGATATTCTCGACAACGTCACACTTTACTGGCTCACAAACACCGCCATTTCATCGGCGCGCCTCTATTGGGACACTGCGCAGATTTCGACGGGAGGAGGTTTCTTCGATGTGAGGGGCGTCAAGATTCCGGTCGCCGTCAGCGCATTTCCCGACGAGATCTACCAGGCTCCGCAGAGTTGGGCGGAGAAGGCGTATCCCAAGCTCATCCACTACAACAGGCTCCCGAAAGGCGGTCACTTCGCTGCATGGGAACAGCCCGAACTGTTCGTGTCGGAGATGCGCGCCTCGTTCCACTCGCTGCGATAGGCGGAGTGCAAACCGCTCGGTACTACTTGGAGGGATCAAGAAATGTCGGATGAAAATAGGCCCGATCGCCGAAGCTTTTTTGGTACGGCCGCGCTGGGTATCGCCGCCGGCCAACTCGGCATGATGACCCTTGCAAGCGCCGAACCAGGCACGGCGAAAAAAATTTCACGGCCCAAGTCCAAAACCGGCGGACACACATCTTTCGCCGCGTTGAAACAAATCCATGCCGGCGATCTGAGCGTCGGTTATGCCGAGGCCGGCCCTGCGAACGGTCCCGCCGTGGTGCTTCTGCATGGTTGGCCCTACGACATTTACAGCTTTGTGGATGTCGCGCCTTTGCTCGCGGCGCAGGGTTATCGCGTAATCGTGCCTTATCTGCGCGGCTATGGCTCGACCCGATTCCTCTCGGCGGACACGATGCGAAACGGCCAGCAATCGGTCGTTGCACTCGATATCATCGCATTGATGAATGCCCTCAAGATCGAGAAACCCATCATCGGAGGATTCGACTGGGGCGCGCGAACGGCCAATATTATTGCCGCGCTCTGGCCGGAGCGTTGCGCCGGCATTGTTTCCGTCAGCGGTTATCTGATCGGCAACCAGGAATCCGGCAAAGCACCTTTGCCGCCGGCCGCCGAACTGCAATGGTGGTATCAGTTCTATTTCGCGACGGAACGGGGCCGGGCCGGCTACGACAAATACCGGCACGATTTCGCGAAACTCATCTGGAAACTCGCATCTCCGCAGTGGAATTTCGACGATGCGACGTTCGATCGTAGCGCGGCATCGTTCGAGAATCCCGATCACGTCGCCATCGTCATCCATAATTACCGCTGGCGTCTCGACCTCGCCAAAGGCGAAGCGAAATGCGATGCGCTGGAAAAAAAGCTCGCCACTGCCCCCGTCATCGCCGTGCCCAGTATCACCATGGAAGGCGACGCGAATGGAGCGCCGCATCCGGAGCCTGCCGCCTATGCCGCGAAATTCTCGGGGCGTTACGCGAACCGGGTTATCACTGGAGGCATTGGACACAACCTGCCGCAGGAAGCGCCGCACGACTTCGCCCAGGCCATCCTCGACGTCACCAAAATCTGATCGGCCAAAACAACCGTTCCAGCTTCCGAATATCTGTAATAGAGTATTTTCAGCTTCATGCGGGTTCGGTGATTATCAGTTCAACTGCAAGAGCGGGGCGTACGACGGCCCGCAACCAAGGGGATAGTATGTTAAAATTTGAAAACGAATTGGCGGACGCGAGCGCGCGGCGCGGGCTTCATAATGCTGCTGCCATGCTTACAGCGTTATTGTCATTCGCTGCGGGGACCGGTCCGGCAGCAGCGAGCGCTACATTCACGACCATCGATGTAAGCGGCGCCGCCGACACCTATTCCATCGCCATCAACGCCGGCGGGTCGGTCACCGGGCAATACACGGATGAAAGCGCCATCAATCACGGCTTTGTCCGCACGGCAGACGGAACCATCACAAGTTTCGATCCGAAAGGGTCGACGGACACCAGCGCCGTAAGCATCAACACGAGTGGCGCAGTCGCCGGTTATTATAATGACAGCAAGGGCGTCACGCATGGTTTCCTGAGGAGCAGCAGCGGAAAAATCACCCGCATCGATCCGAAGGGAAGTACCGACACGCAGGTTCTGGGTGTCAATGACGGCGGATCGGTCACCGGCTATTACGTCGACAGCCTCTTTGCTGCGCATGGTTTCGTGCGCGCGAGCGACGGGACGACGATTGTGTTCGACCCGAAAAACTCGATCGATACCCAATCAAACGGCATCAATGCCAAAGGCGCCGTGGCGGGATATTTCACGGACTCAAGCGGTGCAAGTCATGGATTCCTGCGCGACTCCAAGGGGACGATCACAAGCTTCGACGTGCCCGGTTCCGCCGACACCTATCCCTTCGCGATCAACGGCAAAGGCGCGATCGCGGGCTTCTATGTACATGGCGAGACGGTCAGCGGCTTCGTGCGCGCGGCAGACGGGACCATCCAGACCTTCGATCCCAAAGGTTCGGACGCAACCGAGGTCTATGGCATCAACGACAAGGGAACGACGACCGGGTTCGATTACCCGAACTCGGCCCTGCACGGATTTCAGCGGACCTCGAAGGGCAAGATCAAACAGTTCGATCCGCCGAATTCTACCTCGACGGAGCCCTGGAACATCAACGATAGCGGGGCGATCGTCGGCCAATACACCGACGGCAATGGCATCGATCACGGCTTCATTCGCACGCCTTAGCCTCGGGCGGTGCCGTGGAAAGCTGGATTATCCGTCCACGGATCATCGAAACTGACATGAAGTTTTGATGAATCGGGCGCATGGTGGCGAATCCCGTATATGATTGCGGGCGCGTGTCCGGTGACAGAGTATATGGCGCCTTCCCTGGTCGAACGTCTGGCGGTGAGAAAGGGCCTTTGGTGGCTTTGCGCCGGCCTTCTTCTCGGCGCGGGGGTGCTTGTTCTGCCGTCCGACTATGGTCCCAAGCTGCTATTGGGCATCTGCCTCTTCGTTGCCGCCATCGCGATGCTTGTCGGTGCACAAAAGCGTGAGGAACGTGAAGACCCCAATGCCCAGGGCGCGGAAAATCTGGGCACGGCCCTGCCGCCGCGCGCACGCGAAATCCTCGAGCGGTTGCCCGATCCGATCATGCTGCTCGACGATACCAACCGGGTCCTCCTGTCCAACAACGCCATGGTCGCGCTGATCGGGACGGATACACAGAACAAACATGTGTCCGCCGTGCTGCGAACGCCGGCCCTGCTCGAAGCGATTGAGCGCACCGCCGCGACGGGCGATCCGGCCTCCGTCGGCTTTTCCGTGCGCGTGCCCGTGGAACAGCATTATCAGGCCTATGTAACGCGCACGGATCACATGCCGCGCGTGACGGCGATTTTGTTGCACGATGTCACCGCGCCGCTGAGAGCCGAAGAAGCCCGCGCCGATTTCGTCGCCAATGCCAGCCACGAATTGCGCACGCCGCTCGCCGCCGTGTCCGGTTTCATCGACACGCTCAAAGGTCACGCCAGGGACGATGAGGAGGCGCGCGAGAAATTTCTCGACATTATGAGCGTCGAGGCCGGTCGAATGCGCCGGCTGATCGACGACCTGCTGTCCCTCACCCGCATCGAGCAGAACGAACACGTACCACCTCAGGATGAGGTCGATATTCAAAGCGTGGTGCAGGATGCCGCCGCGGCACTTCAGGGCCTTGCACGTCTCGACAACATGTCGTTGTCCGTTTCCGACACCAACGGCCTGCCGACAATCATCGGAGACCGTGACGAGCTGATCCAGCTCTTTCAGAATTTGATGCACAACGCGATCAAATATGGCCGGCCCGGCGGCCATGTCTGGGTGACGCTGGCGACGGCGACGGGCCCGGTCGCTCCCCCCGGCCGCCACAGCGCGGATTTTTTCGTGTCGATCGCCGTGAAGGATGATGGGGAGGGCATCCCCCGCGAAGCCATCCCCCGACTCACGGAGCGCTTCTACCGCGTGGATGTCCGCCGCAGCCGCGAACGCGGCGGCACCGGGCTCGGCCTCGCCATCGTCAAGCATATCGTGAATCGCCACCACGGTAGGCTGCTGATCGACAGCAAAGACGGCGAAGGCAGCACCTTTACCGTGCTTTTGCCGGCACTTCAGCAATTTGCGCTGGAGCCTGCGATGTCACGAAATTGACGCTAAACTGTCACACAGACTTGCCGCTGGCTCGTTAGGCAGGCATCTGTTCGAGCAGAAGATTTGCGCGGACACCGACGTCATGAAAGCGGATATGAGCGAACATACGGTCAAGGCATTCGGGGATCAGCTCGAGGCGCTGGCAACAAGTCTTGCCCAGATGGGCGGGCTGGCCGAAGCGCAGTTTGCCGATGCGATCGAATCGATCGGCAAGCGCGACATGTCTTTGGCGGAAGCGGCGATTGCCGGCGATCCGCGCATCGACCAGCTCCAGCAATTCATTGAAGACCAGGCGATCAAGGTTCTGGCGCTGCGCCAGCCCATGGCGATCGATCTGCGCGACACGCTCGCGGCCATCAAGATCGCCAGCGAACTCGAACGCGTGGGCGATCTTGCAAAGAACATCGCCAAGCGCGCGCTGGTGCTTAACCGCGAGCCGCCGATCCGGCTGACGACGAGTCTTGCCCGCATGGGCCGTGTGACGCTCGCCCAGCTGAAGCTCGTTCTCGACTCCTATTCCGACCGCGATGCCGCCGGCGCCGAAGCCGTGTGGCGGCAGGACAATGAGATCGACGAGATCTACAATAGTCTGTTCCGAGAATTGCTGACCTACATGATGGAAGATCCGCGCACGATCAGCCTGTGCACGCATCTTCTGTTTGTTGCCAAGAACATCGAGCGTTGCGGCGACCACGCAACCAACATCGCCGAGACCGTCTATCACATGGTGAGCGGCGGGCATCTGGCGAACGAGCGGCCCAAAGCCGACGTTACATCCTCAACAACCGTTCCCTTTGACCGGAAGACCTGATGCTGAAACCCACGGTACTCGTCGCCGAAGACGAAGGCGCGCTCATAACCCTCCTGCGTTATAATCTCGAACGCGAGGGGTATCGTGTTCTCGAAGCGCTGAACGGCGAGGAAGCACTGCTGGTCGCCAATGAACATCAGCCGGATCTCGTGCTGCTGGACTGGATGCTGCCGCAGCTCTCAGGCATCGAAGTCTGCCGCCGGCTGCGCGGCCGCCAGGAAACGCGCAACGTGCCCATCGTGATGCTCACCGCGCGCGGCGAAGAAACCGATCGCATCCGCGGACTCGATACGGGCGCAGATGATTATATCGTCAAACCGTTTTCGATGACGGAACTGCTCGCCAGGCTGCGCGCCGTGATGCGCCGCATCCGGCCGAGCCTCGCGGAAGATATTGTGCGCGTCGGCGATATCGAAATGGATCGCGCCGCCCATCGCGTGCGCCGCGCCGGACATGACGTGCATCTGGGTCCCACGGAATTCAAATTACTCGATCATCTGATCCAGCATCCCGGCCGCGTCTTCAGCCGCGAGCAATTGCTCGATGCGATCTGGGGTTCTGATGTTTATGTCGAAGCACGCACGGTGGACGTGCATGTCGGTCGGCTGCGCAAAGCGCTGAATGTGCAGAACGAAAAGGACCCTATCCGCACCGTTCGCTCGGCCGGTTATGCGCTCGACGATACGTTCGTGAACTGACCTGCCGGAACGTAGCTGCGGCGATCTTCAGTGTGTGCCGCTGTGCACTGTGTGACGGTGATGATGGTGGCAATGACAGCCGGATTTACAGGCATAGGCATTGCCGAGGGACGCGAACAGCGCGGCTGCGACAAAGGCCGATGCGATCAGAGCTTTCATGGCTTCCTCCCGGGCGAATAACCTATATTAGCGGCCTGCCGGACCGGACGCCAGCAGAGCGTTCGCGACACGCGCCTCTGGCTTTCGGCGGATAATTTGTTACCGTCGGCCGCTATGACCGGGTGCCTCGCTCTCCTGCGTTTGCATGCAATCCCTGCAGCACTTCTTATTCTTGCTTCGGGCGCCGCTGCGCAGACAGCAAATCCACCGCCGCTCGCGGCAGGCCCTGCCGAAAAGGTCATCGTGACGGGCCATAAACCGGCGCAGAGCATCGACGCTGTCGTCTCGCAATTCGTCCAGCTTCATGCCGCGCCGAACCGCAAGACCGGACAATATATGCGCGACGATGTCGGGCCCATCTGTCCGTTTACAGTCGGATTGCCTCCGGCCTACGACGATTTCGTCACGGCGCGGGTTGTGGCCGTGGCGTCAAATATCGGCGCGCGAACCAACAAGACCGGAACGTGCAAGCCGAATGTAGAAATCCTGTTCACCGACAAGCCCGAGGAGTTAGTCCGGTCGCTCGATGGGAAAACCCATGGCGCAATTCTGGGCATGCATTACGTCCATGAGAAGCCATCACTCCTGGAAATAACGCGCCCGATCCAGGGGTGGTACGTCACAGGCACGCGTTATGACGAGAACTCCATCGAGCCCGTCAAGAGCTACGGCACGGATGGCACTGCGAAGGATGCCGGCGATAAAATGCCGGTTCTCGACAGCGCCTATCGCCGGCCGCCCGAGGCAACCATACTCGGCAGCAAAATTCCGATGCGCCGCATCAGCACAATCGTGAATGTCCTGATCGTTGCCGACATCAACAAGGTTGGCGGAAGCGAGATCGGACCGATCGCGGACTATATTGCGATGCTCGCGCTGTCTGAGCCGCGCTCGCTGGATGATTGTAACGAACTCCCCAGCATATTCGATCTGCTGGCGCAGGATTGCGGCGCAAGGCCGAAGCCCCAAGCGCTGACCGAAAGCGACCTAGCCTATCTCAAGGCATTATATGCGGCGGATCTCGGAGCAACGACGATTTCAGTCCAGAAAGACAACATCGACAAGGGAATGAAAACCCACCTTGGCGATGCCGGGGCGTCTACGAATCCGCAATCCGCACAGGCCGCAACAGCGAATTAGTTGTTTGATGGCGTGGAAACGGCCGCGATGAACTCGCGGCCGCTCCGTTTACCAGCGCACTGAGGATTTCAACCCGCGAGGCGGCGCTTTTCCGGACGCATCTGCTGCGGCTGATAGGCCTTGCGCGAATGAGCCTCGCAATAGGGTGAGCCGCCCTTCGGATTGCGGCCGCAGAAATGAAACTCATTCTCCGCCGGATCGCCGATCGGCCAACGGCACATGCGATCATTGATGGTCAGCACGGTAGCGAAATTGCCGTCGTCGAGAATGACGGGCTCCTCTTCCACGATAGGCGGCTGAGGAATATGGACCCGCATCGACTGGCGTGCCGTCGTCGAGAGGCGGATACGTTCGCCGCGCGGCGGGCTGGCCCGGCCCGCGAGCCCCAGCCTGTGCACCTTGCCGATCACGGCATTGCGGCTGATGCCGCCCATGACCTTGGCGATATGGCTGGCCGATAAACCCTCGGTCCATAACGACTTTAGCTGTTCAATCCTGTCATCTGTCCAGCTCATTCCCGTTTCCTCGTGGGACCTAAATATCGTAGCAATAAGATCGCTCGATACAAGCCCTGCTAGGGGAAACCTCATATTGTCCACAGAAAGCAGCACTTATCTATGCTTCCGTGAGCCTGTCTCGCCGACAACCCCGAGCGTCCCAACTACAATTGGGCAGGTCAGCGACAGCTGCGCGCATTCCGTCGCGGCCAATCAGGACGTTCGCGTTCGTGAGACGTTCGACCACTCACGCATGCAAATAATCACTCATCTGAGCGCAATTCCGGCGGCGAGGCCGGCCAACAGGAACCGCGCGAGATAGCCCAGGCTGTGCGCGAATGTGATGCGCGGGTCGGTCTTGATCCAGAAACCGTTTGTTACTTGCATCACGAGCGGACCGGCCGCCCAGGCGAGGACCGCCACGATCAGCGCGCCTTCGATGGAACGAACGCCGGCCAAATCGATCAGCCCGATCATGGCGGCCATGGTGATGAAAGAAAGCCCGCTCGAGATGGCGATGGCGCGGGAATCGGCAGCCTTCACGTGCAAACCCGGCCACCAGATCTCCGGATAGCGATGATAGGCGTCGTGAAAGAGCACGCCCATAAAAAGCCAATCGGTGAAACTTGCCAGGATGCCCGACGCGATCACCGCAACACCAAGCTTCCAGATCATTTCACCCTCCGCGCCGTGAACGACTCCGGAGAATAGCTATATCCCATTCCGGCGGCGCCGGTTTCCTTGACCCTCCTCGGCTCAAGACCCATAAAGCG
>DASXXW010000236.1:0-2687 GCA_036502865.1 Rhizomicrobium sp. | reverse complement strand
CGGCAGGACGCCTGCCGGAGCTCCAGCACGTCGCACACACGAATTTCTGTGACATCGGTTTCGCTCTGGATTCGCAAGGGCAGCGCCTGGTCGTGGTGAGCTGTCTCGATAATCTCGGCAAGGGCGCCGCGGGCCAGGCTGTACAGAACATGAACGCAATGATGGGCTTCGAGGAGGCGACGGGTCTGCAATGAGAATAGTCGTGAAGATTGCAGGGGCTTTGCTGGACGATTCAGAAGCGCTTCGCTCACTGGGCAGACAGATTGCGCAACTTGCCCATCAGGGACACGAGCTGCTGGTCGTGCATGGTGGCGGAAAGATTTTCACTGCCACTCTTAAGCGTATGGGCATCGAGAGCCGGTTTGTCAACGGCCTGCGGGTCACCGATCGCGATGCGCGCGACGTGGCGGTTATGGTTATGGGCGGCTTATTGAATAAGCGGATGGCCGGCGCGATCTCTGCCGCTGGGCAGCCCGCTATCGGCCTGTGTGCTTCGGACTCGAGCTGCTTCCTTGCTGAGCCGATGCAACACGATGAGGTGGTCGGCGCGCTCGGCTTTGTCGGCTATCTGACGGGCGTCAATGTTGAATTCCTCGAATCATTGTGGCGAGCCGGAATCGTTCCGGTAGCATCCTGCCTCGGATTGGGCGCCGACGGCGAACTTTACAACATCAATGCGGACCATATGGCGGCCGCCTGCGCCGAATATATCCATGCCGACCGGCTTATCTATATGACCGACGTCGCCGGCGTTCTGGATGGATCAAAGGTAATCAAAGCCGTGTCCTCCAGCGACGTGGAAGATCTCATTCGGCAAAACAAAGTCTCCGGCGGCATGATACTAAAATTGGAGGCCTGCAAGCGGGCGCTTGCGGCCGGGGTGAAACAAGTGCGCATCGTGGGCGGCGCGAGCGAAACCGGCTTGCTGTCCGTTGCCAGTGGACTGAGGGGCCCGGGGACGCGGGTCACGTCCAGCTATTCCGCAACTGCCGGAGTCAGCCGTTGAAACAACGCAAGTCCAAAGCCGCGAAGCAGAACGTTTCCGCTGAACAGGCCATTCGCCTGGCGGGACGGTATCTGATGAACACGTACCGGCGCCCCCCTGTGGTCTTTGTGCGGGGCCGCGGCTGCTATCTTTACGATCATCGCGGGCGTAAGTATCTCGATTTCCTTGGCGGCTTGGCCGTTAATGCGTTGGGGTATTCCCATCCGAGGCTGAGCCGCGTTATTCGTCGCGAATCCGCGCGCGCCGTGCACCTCTCTAATTTGTTTCATCACCTGTATCAAGGCCCGTTGGCGCGAAAGCTCGCGGAATGGTCCGGTCTAGAGCGGGTCTTTTTTACCAATAGCGGCACGGAAGCGATTGAGGGCGCGATCAAGCTGGCACGGCTTGCCGCCCATAAGCGCGGCACAGAGGGCAAGACTCGCATCCTGGCGCTCGAGAATTCCTTTCATGGCCGGACCTTCGGCGCGCTTTCCATAACGCATCCCTCGAAATATCGGGAGCCGTTTGCTCCATTGGTGCCCGGCGTTGAGTTCGTGCGGTTTAACGATGTCGCCGACCTTGAAGCCAAATTCGACGACTCCGTCTGCGCCATCGTTATCGAACCAATTCAGGGCGAAGGCGGCATCTTTCCGGTTAGCACGCCTTTTTGGACGCGCGCCCGGGATCTGGCCAGCCATTACGGTGCGGCGCTGATCGCGGATGAAATCCAGTCTGGCCTGGGCCGCACGGGCCGTGCCTTTGCTTATCAACGCCACACGGGCTTACCGGATATCGTCGTTATTGCCAAGCCGCTGGCCGGTGGGCTTCCGTTGGGAGCCATTCTGGCTCGTGAAAGTTTTGCGGAATCCTTCTCGCCGGGTCTGCACGGCTCTACATTCGGGGGCGGACCGCTGGCATGCGCGGTCGCGCTGGAGTTTCTGTCGGTCGTCGAAGACGACAATTTGCTCGAAAATGTTCGCGAGCGCGGATCGCAACTGCGCGCGGAACTGACGCGAATCGCCGCGGACGTCGACTTCATTCGCGAGGTGCGGGGCGAAGGATTGATCTGCGGAATTGAGCTTGCCGTGGAAGGCAAACCCTATGCGGAGACTGCGTTCCGCGAGGGATTGATTATCAATTGCACCCACGAACGCGTGTTGCGGCTCTTGCCTCCGTTTATCGTGACTGAACGCCAAGTGCGCGAATTCGCGCAGCGATTCAGGCACGTCCTGACGAAGACCAAGCGGCCCAGTTCCGTTGCGGCGGAACTCGCTGAAAGGAACGATCGGGGCGCCTTGGCGGCTTCCCGCTGAAAACCGATGACCACCATGCCCATAGCCGTTACTGTTTCTGCCGACCTTCTGACCGGCACGGAGTGGAACGCGACCCGCATTCAGGATCTCTTTCAGCTCTCCGCCGATGTCAAGGCGCGGCCGGGTCACTACAGCTCGGCACTGGCGGGCCGATTCCTGGCGGTAATTCTAGAGAAGCCGTCGCTGCGCACGCGCGTGACTTTCGAGGTTGGCATGCGCAGCCTGGGCGGAACATCGATTTTTCTGGACCAGACTGTTTCGCGGCTCGGAGAGCGCGAGTCGATTCCTGATGTGGCCAGGAACCTTTCACGCTGGGTGCACGGCATCGTTGCGCGCGTCTTTGAGCAACGCGAACTGGAGGAACTCGCCGAATTCGGCAGCGTGCCGGT
>DASXXW010000235.1:0-3098 GCA_036502865.1 Rhizomicrobium sp. | reverse complement strand
CGCTGGAGACAACGGTCTTTCCCACTGCACTACCGCGCGGCCATTGGGGTCGCTTTGCGTGCAGATGCGCAACGGCGGCAACGAGGTAATAGTTCGGATTCATCAGTCCGCTGGACGGACACACAATACCGTGGCGGTCGGCATCCGTATCATTGGCAAACGCAATGTCGAACTGGCCGCGCATCGCAATCAGACGCGCCATCGCGTAGGGGGACGAACAATCCATGCGGATCTTTCCATCCCAATCGACGCTCATGAAACGAAACGTTGGATCGACGGTCGTATTTACGACGGTGGCTGCGATCCGGTAACGCTCGATGATCGGCTGCCAATAATGGACTGCGGCGCCGCCGAGAGGATCGATTCCAATTTTCACACCGGCAGCGCGGATGGCATCCATATCGACGACATTGGCGAGATCGTCCACGTAGGGAGTGACGTAATCCCGGGCATGGACGGATGCCTGCCTGAGCGCGCGCTCGAACGGAATGCGCCGCACATTCGCCAGTTTGGCAGCGAGGTATTCATTGCCCGATTTCTGGATTGCGTCGGTAATCTCGATGTCGGCGGGGCCCCCACTCGGCGGATTATATTTGAACCCGCCTTCGTCTGGCGGATTGTGCGAGGGCGTTATGACGATGCCGTCCGCGAAACCGCCGGTGCGACCACGATTGTAGGAAAGAATTGCATGAGAGATTACGGGCGTTGGCGTGTAGCCACGCCGCGCGTCGATCATTGTTTCGACGTGATTGGCGGCGAGCACTTCAAGCGCGCTCGCAAAAGCAGGTTCGGAAAGTGCGTGGGTATCCATACCCAGAAAGAGCGGACCGTCGATGCCTGCGCCACGCCGATAGTCGCAAACGGCCTGGCAGACGGCGAGAATATGAGCCTCGTTGAATGAAGCGGTGAATGCGGAGCCGCGGTGCCCCGATGTACCGAAGGCAATCCTTTGCGACGGCTCGGCGATGTCGGGCACGCAGGAATAATAGGCGGTAATGAGCCGCGGCACATTGACGAGCATTTCCGGGGTTGCCGGTTTTCCCGCCGCCGGACTAATCGTTGCAGCCATTGTCAATCCGTTCTCATCCCAGGATCATCTGAATGCGATGCTCCGCTCCGTCGTCCAGCAACGGAATAAGTAGCTTCCTTGTGCCGGTCATCACTTCCCCGTCGAGCTTGACGGCCAGGACGCCACGACAGACATTGAGCGGATTTTCCACGATGATCGCATAGCGCGCGGACCGGTAACGGAAAGTTATTTCAAACCCCGGCCAGTTTCGGGGAATACAGGGGTCCAGCGTGAGACAGGAGCCGTTCACGCGAAACCCGAGAACCCATTCCAGAGCAACGCGATACATCCAGGCCGCAGATCCCGTGTACCAGGTCCATCCGCCGCGACCCACATGTGGCGGAATCGAATAGATATCAGCGCAGATCACGTAGGGCTCAACTCTGTAGCGATGAACGCCGGTCGGACTATCGGCATGGTTGATCGGATTGAGCATCGACAGGAGCTCGCCTGCGCGGTCGCCATCTCCGAGTTGCGCCCAAGCCATCGCAGCCCACAGGGCGCCATGGGTGTACTGCCCGCCATTCTCGCGAATGCCGGGCGGATAGCCCTTGATATATCCGGGATCGTGCGCCGGATTGTCGAAGGGCGGCGCCAGCAGCAGCAGCAGCTTCTCGTCGCGGCGAACGAGATATTTGTCCAGTGCCGCCATGGCACGGGCAGCGCGTGCCGGCTCGCCGGCGCGCGAGATGACCGACCAGGACTGTGCGATTGCGTCGATACGGCATTCATTATTGGCAACGGATCCGAGCGGCGCGCCATCGTCGAACCATGCACGGCAGTACCAGTCGCCGTCCCAGGCCTGCCGGTTGATCGAATCCTTCAGAGTGGCGGCAAACTGGCGCCACTCCGTCGCGCGCTCCGTGTTTTCGCGAATATCGGCCAGACGCGAGAACGACATGAGCGTCGCGTAAAGAAACCAGCCGAGCCAGACGCTTTCGCCTTTCCCGTCTTCGCCGACGCGGTCCATGCCATCGTTCCAGTCGCCGGTTCCCATCAGCGGCAACCCGTGCGCACCGATCGCCAGGCTGCGGTCGAGAGCGAGTGCGCAATGCTCAAACAGCGTGGCGCACTTTTTTGAAATCCCGGGCTGGAAGAACGAGTCGCGCTGCCCCTCGCCGAGAACGGGACCTTCAAGAAAAGGAATTACCTCGTCGAGTACGGCCATGTCTCCGGTGACATTTACATAGTGTGTCACGGCATAGGCGAGCCAGCAGCGATCATCGGAAATTCGGGTGCGGATGCCGCGCCCTGATTCCGCCAGCCACCAGTGTTGCACATCGCCTTCCACGAATTGGCGTGCGGCGGCGCGAAGCAATTGCGCGCGGGCGACGTCGGGGCGCGACACGCACAGCGCCATCGTATCCTGCAACTGGTCGCGGAATCCGTAAGCTCCGCTCGTCTGGTAGAACCCGGCTCGGGCCCAGACGCGGCAGGAAAGTGTTTGATAGAGAAGCCAGCGGTTCAAAAGAATATCGAGCGCGCGGTCGGGGGTTTTTACCTGCACCGCGCCGAGTATTTGATCCCATTGCCGGGTGACTGCAGACAATACATCGTCAAGTCGGGCATGCCGGTATTTGGTGAGCACTGCCTGGGCCTCCGCCCGGCTCGCCGCTTCCCCGAGAAAGAATACGATTTCCGCGGAGCCGAACGGACCAAGCGTAACGAAAGTCTGCAATGCCGCACAGGGATCGAGACCGGCGCCGACCCGTTTGGAGAGCGTCGCGGCGGAAGCCAATGCTGCGGGACGATCGAGGCCGCCATCGCGGCCTATGAATTCGCTGCGGTCCGCGGTCCACGCGGTCTGCTGGCCGTTGAGATCGGCAAACGCGACGCGGTCGCCAAACTGGTCGCTCCAAGGATTTGTCGCGAACATTGCGCCTGTCTGTGAGTCGATCTCGGTCACGATGAAGGGCGCAGTGACGCTTCTGCTGGATCCGAGCACCCATTCCACAAAGGCGGTGACGGAAAGGCGGCGCATGCGACCCGATTGATTGACGATCTTCAGGCGCGAGATCTTTATCGGATC
>DASXXW010000234.1:0-6183 GCA_036502865.1 Rhizomicrobium sp. | reverse complement strand
CCGCGCGCACCATGGGCGATTGCGCCACCTGTTCGAGCTTCTGTGCATGGGCCGATTTGCGCTGCTCCGCCAAAGTGGGCTCGCCGCCTTCCCGCGCCAGCGTCACGACCCAGCGCGTGCCGGTCCATTCCTTGAGCTTCTGCGCCAGATCGCCCGCAAGCGTGCGCGGCGCGCTGGCCGTGGGGCGAAACTCGATCTGCCCCGGCTCCAGGCGCACCAGATGGATGTTGTTTTCGATCTGCACCTTGAGCACCACGGCGCCTTTCGCCTCCGCCAGCGATGCCAGCTCGGCAAGCGAACGAATCGCCATGGTTTCAGGAGCGGGCTGTGCGGACGGCGCGAGTTCGGCGCGCGGCATTGCACGTGCGGACGGATTGGCCGCAATGGCGGATGTGACATTGCCGGATGGTGCAGACATGCGCGGTGCCGGCGGCGCTGCCGGCGATGTAACACCGCGATCCAGCACATCGCGCACCAATTTGTCCGTAGGCGGAAGATCTGCTGCATAGGCGAGCCGTATCAACGCCATTTCGGCCGCCGCGATCGGCCGCGCCGCATCGCGAACTTCGAACAGACCTTTCAACAACATTTGCCAGGCACGCGTCAGCGCAGAAACCGGAAGCTCCGCCGCCATCGCCGCCGCGCGCTTCGCCTCACCCGAGCCGCCATCGAAATAGCCTTGCGCCGCGGGCGCCACTTTCAGACGCGTGAGGAAATGTACAATCTCGAGCAGATCCTGCATCACGACCAAAGGATCGGCGCCGCCATCGTAAATCTCGTTGAGATCGGCAAGCGCCGCCCCGATCTCACCGCGCATGGTTTTTTCAAACAAATCGAGAATGCGGCCGCGATCGGCGAGCCCCAGCATGCCGCGCACGCTTTCAGCACCGATGGCGTGGCCACTCTCATGCGCGATCGCCTGATCGAGTAGCGACAGCGCATCACGCACCGAACCTTCCGCGGCGCGCGCGATCAGCGCCAGGGCCTGCGGTTCGATCTCCACCTTTTCCTGCGCGGCGATATTCGCGAGATGCGACGCAAGCTCGCCCGTTTCTATGCGGCGCAGATCGAAGCGCTGGCAGCGCGAGAGAATGGTGACGGGGACTTTGCGGATCTCCGTCGTGGCGAAAATGAATTCGACATGCGCCGGCGGCTCTTCGAGCGTTTTCAACAGCGCATTGAACGCCGCTTTCGACAGCATATGCACTTCGTCGATGATATAGACCTTGTAGCGCGCGCTGGCCGGCGCATAGCGCACGCTGTCGATGATCTGGCGCACCTCTTCGACGCCATTGTTCGAAGCGCCGTCCATCTCCTGCACATCGAGATGGCGGGATTCGGCAATGGCGATGCACGGCTCGCATACGCCGCAGGGCTGGATGGTCGGCGCTTTGCGCGTGCCGTCGGGCCCTATGCAATTGAGCGCGCGGGCGATGATGCGCGCAGTCGTGGTCTTGCCGACGCCGCGTACGCCCGTGAGCATGAAAGCGTGCGCGATGCGGCCCGTGGCGAACGCATTTTTCAGCGTGCGCACCAGCGCTTCCTGGCCGATCAGTCCGGTGAAATCCTGCGGCCGGTATTTGCGCGCCAGCACGCGATAGGCTTCCGCCTTCGCCGGCTCGGACGCGAAGCCGAATGTGGGTTCGTCGCTCATCGTCGAGGGTTATAGCAAGCCCGCGCGATAAAATTCACGCCATGGGTGACGATTCACGCTTTTGTTGAAAGTGGAAGAACGACGGCGACCCGCGGCGGATTCGTTACGGCTGCTTCCTTCCGGACCTGACCGGGTTGGCGAGCGTCACGTCCGCCGCCGTTCTCCCGCCCCGATATAGCAATCCCGGAGCCGGGCGCAAAGCTTCCCGGATCATTCCGGTTTGCGAACCCGGTGCTTGCCCTTGGTCAGCGCCACGATCATGCCGCGCAACGTCTGGGTTTCCTGATAGGTGAGCTGCGCGCGATGGAGCGTGGCGCGGATGGTGCGGCGCATGCCGTCCACCTTGTCCGGCGGATAAAGAAAGCCGCTGTCGAGCAATTCCTTCTCGAGATGCTCGAACATCGCGATCAGTTCGGCGCGCGCAGGCTTTCGCTGCAGGGGCCCGCGTTCGAGACGGGCGGGCTGTGTCACATCGGCGGCGCGAAACCATTCATAGCTCAGGATCAGCACGGCCTGCGCGAGATTGATGGACGCGAATTCTGCGGTCGGGATCGTAACCGCCGCATCGCAGAAGGAAATCTCCTCATTGTCGAGACCGGCGCGCTCATTGCCGAACAGGATGCCGGTCTTCTCGCCGCGCGCGGCGGCAGCGCGAAGGCGTTTTGCGGCTTCGGCCGGCGTCAGCACTTCGCGGGCAATGCCGCGGTCGCGCGCGGTCGTCGCGAGAATGAGATTGAGGTCTGCAAGCGCATCGCGCACGTCGGAAAACACCTGCGCGGATTCGACGAGCGCCACCGCGCCCGCCGCCATCGCCGTCGCTTTCTGATTGGGCCACGCAGAACGCGGCGCGGCCAGACGCAGATCGGATAATCCGAAATTCGCCATAGCCCGCGCCGCCGCGCCGATATTTTCGCCCAGCTGCGGGCGGGAAAGGATGATGGCGGGTGCGATCATTGCACTCTTGATCCTCCTCCATGCGAAGCATGGGGGAGGGGGACCGCGAAGCGGTGGAGGGGGCTCGACGCGCGAGACTCGCCCCCTTCGTCGCATCGCTCCGCTCGCGCCACCTCCCCCGCTGTGCGGGGGAGGATCAATGCGGCGGGGCTCTTTGACGGCATCGCCGCGCTCCCGCTATAGCGTCCGCCGCTTTCGCTTTCTCCGAGGTACTTCATGGACAAGATCAAGGTTGCCGGTCCCGTCGTCGAACTCGATGGGGACGAAATGACGCGAATCATCTGGGACCTCATCAAGCAGAAATTGATCCTGCCCTATCTCGACATCGAGCTCCAATATTTCGACCTCGGCATCGAGCATCGCGACGCGACCAACGACCAGGTGACCATCGACGCGGCGGAAGCGATCAAGCGCGCAGGCGTGGGCGTGAAATGCGCCACCATCACGCCCGATGAAGCCCGGGTGAAGGAATTCCACCTCAAGGAGATGTGGAAATCGCCCAACGGCACCATCCGCAATATTCTGGGCGGTGTCATCTTCCGCGAGCCGATCATCTGCAAGAACGTGCCGCGCCTCGTGCCCGGCTGGACCAAGCCGATCATCATCGGCCGCCATGCTTTCGGCGACCAATATCGCGCCACGGATTTCCGCTTTCCCGGCAAGGGCGCGCTCACCATCAAATTCGTCGGCGAGGACGGCACGGTGATCGAGAAAGAAGTGTTCAAGGCGCCGGGCTCCGGCGTGGCGCTCGCAATGTACAATCTGGACGATTCGATCCGCGATTTCGCCCGCGCCTCGATGAACTATGCGCTCGGCCGCAACTATCCGCTTTATCTCTCGACCAAGAATACGATCCTCAAAGCCTATGACGGCCGCTTCAAGGATCTGTTCCAGGAGATTTTCGACGCCGAATTTGCGGCCAGGTTCAAGGCGGCGGGTCTCACTTACGAGCATCGCCTGATCGACGACATGGTGGCCTCCGCGCTCAAATGGGAAGGCGGCTATGTCTGGGCGTGCAAGAATTACGACGGCGACGTGCAATCCGACACGGTGGCGCAGGGTTTCGGTTCGCTCGGACTAATGACCAGCGTGCTGATGACGCCCGACGGCAAGACGGTGGAAGCGGAAGCCGCGCATGGCACGGTGACGCGGCATTATCGCGAGCATCAGAAAGGCCATCCGACTTCGACCAATTCCATCGCCTCGATCTTTGCGTGGACGCGCGGGCTCGCGCATCGCGCCAAGCTCGACAACAACGCCACGCTCGACCGTTTTGCACATACGCTCGAACGCGTTTGCATCGACACCGTCGAAGCCGGGTTCATGACCAAAGACCTCGCATTGCTTGTCGGCCCGGATCAGAAATGGCTGACGACCGAAGGCTTCCTCGACAAGGTGGATGCAAACCTGCTCGCCGCGATGGGGTGATCGAAGCATCGGGAGCAAGGCTGCCTCTATATATTTGTTCTTGCTTCATTCCAGTTATTTGGTAGGTGTCTGTCAGCTAGCCGGCTCCTCCCCTGCGAAGCGGGGGAGGGGGACCGCCGAAGGCGGTGGAGGGGGACAGTGCGTGCACCGATCCTAACCATGAAACGCGCCCGTAGTTTGCGTCGAAAGATGACGCTTCCTGAAGTATTACTATGGAATGCAATCCGAAACGGCCAGCTGCCGGGCTTGCGCTTCCGGCGCCAGCATCCGGTTGGTCCGTATATTCTCGATTTCTTTTGTGCGTCGGCACGGCTCGCCGTTGAAGTAGACGGTGCCGTACACTCACGGGAATGTCAGTCCGAACACGATCGGCGGCGCGATCACTGGCTGAGTACAAACAATGTCGGAATCGTTCGAGTCTTGGCCGCGGATATTCTGAACGGCGAAAGAATGCAGAGTGTACTTGCGAGCATTGTACAGGCGGCCGTCCCCTCCACCGCTTCGCGGTCCGCGAATACGCTGTCGCTATCGCCCCCCACGCTGTGCGTGGAGGAGGAGCCGTTTCCAGATAATTAGCGCGAAATGACTAAGGCGTGCGGATGAACCCGTGGATACGGCTTTTGCGGTCGGAATAATAACCCGCAACGATTCCCGAGTCGTTCACGGCCCGCGGTTCGGTGTCCCTGGACTTCAGCGGCGAGAACGTCGCGACTCGTCCTGAAGCGTCCCGGAAGAACCCGCGATTTTTCAGCCCGTTATTGTAGAATCCGGCGATGTTGCCGGCATCGCTGATAGCGTGGGGTTCGGTGGGATATCCCCATTTGCCGAATTTCCTGATCTTACCATCCGCAGATCGTACAAAGCCGTAAAAGCTCGCGCCCTCGAAATACACACCCGTCACCGCACCTTTGTTATTGATAGCAAAGGCATCGGTGTAACTTGCACCCGGGACGTCGAAACTCGTGAACGTTCCATCGGCGGTACGGACGAAGCTGTGAGTCAGATGGTTGCTGTCGTCATACAGGCCGGCGATCGTGCCGTCGGCATTGATGCCGAAAGCTTCGGTGAAGATGGCGCCGTCGGGATCGAAACTGGTGATTGTTCCATCCGCCGTCCGCACAAAGCCATGCATCACGAGACTGGAATCCTGCCAGATACCGGTGACCGATCCATTGTCGCTGATGCTGTAAGGCTGCGTATCGAACGCTCCCTTGGGATCGAATGTTTCGAACTTTCCCTCGGCGGTCCGCACAAAACCATGCTGGCGGTCTTTGCCGTCGAAATACAATCCGGCAGTCGCGCCTTTGCCGTTGATGGCGAAGGGGAATGTGCCGGTCGAACCTTTCGGATCAAAACTGGTGACCGTGCCATCGGAAGCGCGCAGGAAACCATGCGCCGCACCGGCCTGGTCGCGGTAATAGCCAACGATTGTGCCGTCGGCCGCGACACCTTCGGCGGAGGTGGCAGTAGATCCCGGAATATCAAAGCTTGTGACTTGTTCGGCTGCGGCAGGCGCAATCGCGACGGCAACCACAAGCGCCAGCATCGACGCGCCCGCGCGCATCTTCGGCTTCGACAATGTCATGTTTGTTTCCCCTTCCAGGTCCCGCTCACGCGACCGGGCACAGATAACCTAGCACAATTTCAATGCCTCCGTGCTGCGCTTTGTTCTTGATATGTTCATGAATTCGATTAGATTGTGCGAACGCCAAATGGAGGAGGAATTCATGATCGGTTACGCCACGATTGGTGCGTTGGATGTCGATAAATCCGGCGTGTTCTACGACGCCGTGATGGGGGCCATCGGCAATGAGCGGAAGTTCAAAGAGGGCGGCTGGATCGGCTATGGCCCGCAAGGCGCCGACGGCCACGGCCTTTATATCTGCCCGCCACACGACGGAAAGCCCGCGACGGTTGGTAACGGCACGATGATCGCGTTCGTGGCGCCGTCCAAAGACTCCGTACACAAAGCCTATGAAGCGGCGCTTGCAAATGGCGGCACGGATGAAGGCGGCCCCGGCCCGAGGCCCGCGGAGTCGACGACGTTCTACGGCTGTTACATGCGCGATCCGACCGGCAACAAGATCTGCGTCTACGCCAAAGGCCCGTTCTGATGTGTTAGCCGGCTCCTCCCCTGCGAAGCGGGA
>DASXXW010000233.1:0-44482 GCA_036502865.1 Rhizomicrobium sp. | reverse complement strand
ATCGACGAAGAAGTTGGTTACATCCTTAACGGCGGCGCCTCTTTTATCGCCGAGCGCCGCATCGACAGTATGAAGGCGCTTCTCGCAGAAGGTTACGACGCCATTTTCGTCGGAAGCGGCGCGCCGCGCGGGCGCGACCTTGACCTTCCCGGCCGTAAAGAGGCGGCTGCGCATATCCATATCGGCATAGACTGGCTCGCCAGCGTCTCTTTCGGCCATACGGAGAAGATCGGCCGCCGCGTGATCGTGCTGGGCGGCGGCAACACCGCCATGGATTGCTGCCGCACCTCGCGCCGGCTGGGCGGCGAGGAAGTCCATGTGGTCGTGCGCTCGGGCTTCGAGGAAATGAAAGCCTCGCCCTGGGAAAAAGACGACGCGATGGGCGAAGGCATTCCCATTCATAATTTCCTCGTGCCCAAGGAATTCCTTCATGCGAACGGAAAGCTGACCGGCGTTCTGTTCGAGAAGGTGAAGGCGGAGCGCGACGAAAAGGGACGCCGCAATCTCGTGTCCACCGGCGAGCCCGATATCACGATGGAATGCGACGACGTGCTGGTCGCGGTCGGGCAGGAAAATGCGTTCCCCTGGATCGAGCGCGATATCGGTCTCGAATTCGACCGCTGGGATATGCCCAAGGTCGATCAGAAGACCATGCAATCGACCAACCCCAAAGTGTTCTTCGGGGGGGATTCCGCTTTCGGCCCGAAGAATATCATCTGGGCTGTGGCGCATGGGCACGATGCGGCGATTTCAATTGATCTGTTGTGCAGCGGCGAGGATGTGAATCTGCGTCCGCCGCCGCTTGTCAATCTCATGAGCCAGAAGATGGGCATCCATGAGTGGAGCTATGACAACGATATCTCCAACGATCTGCGCTACAAGGTGCCGCACGCGCCGAAAGAAATTACTCTGCGCAATGTGAAGGTGGAGGTCGAACTCGGCTTCGATACCCAACTTGCTTATCTCGAAGCGCAGCGCTGCCTGAATTGCGACGCCGAAACGGTGTTCGAAACGAAGCTCTGTATCGAATGCGATGCCTGCGTCGATATCTGCCCGATGGATTGCATCACCTTCACGCCGAATGAGCCCGAGGCAGAACTGCGGCACCATCTGACCGCGCCCGCGCCGAACACGACACAGGATCTGTATATCTCGGACATTCTCAAGACCGGCCGGATCATGGCCAAGGACGAAGATGTGTGCCTGCATTGCGGGCTGTGCGCCGAGCGCTGCCCCACCGGCGCGTGGGACATGCAGAAATTCTACTACGAATCTCCACAGGCCGATTGATGCATTGTTTGTCTGGGCGCCTCGCCCCCTCCGCTTCGCTTTGCTCCGCTGCTGCGCAGCTTCGCCGTGCTCAGCACCTCCCCCGCTTCGCCGGGGAGGAAAATGAAAGACGCGCTTCGATAGATTTCCTCCCCTGCGCGAGCAGGGGAGGTGTCGAGCTACGCGACAGCGTAGCGAGACGGAGGGGGCAGTAACACATGCCTTCGCCTCTCGTTTCGACCAATGATTTCGTCGTCAAATTCGCCAATGTGAACGGCTCGGGTTCGGCGAGCGCGAATGAGTTGTTCGCCAAATGCGTGCTGCGCAAAGGCGTGCCCGTCGGCACGCGTAATATTTTCCCATCCAACATCCAGGGCCTTCCGACCTGGTACGAAGTGCGTATCTCTGCAGCGGGTTGGCTCGGCCGCCGCGGCGGCGTGGACCTGATGGTGGCGATGAACCCGCAGACCTGGGACAAGGATGTGGCGAGCGTCGAGCCCGGCGGTTATCTGCTCTACGATTCGACCAAGCCGCTGCCGGCATCGAAATTCCGCGAAGACATCAATGTCATCCCGATCCCGCTCACCGAAATCTGCAATCGCACCTATTCGGAAGCGCGGCAGCGCCAATTGTTCAAGAATATTCTGTATGTCGGCGCGCTCGCGTCACTGCTGGGCATCGAGCCTGCCGTCGTCGAAGGCGCCATCGCCGCGCAGTTCAAGGGCAAGGACAAGCTGATTGCGCCGAACGTGCAGGCTTTCCGCCTTGGTTATGATTACGCCGCCGAACATCTCGCCGGCGCCTGCGCGCTGAAGATCGAAAGCGCCGACGGCGTGGGCAACCGCATCTTCATCGCCGGCAATGACGCGGCCGCACTTGGTTGCGTCTATGGTGGTGCTACGGTTGCGGCATGGTATCCGATCACGCCGTCGACCTCGGTGGCGGAAGCCTTCGACAAGCATTGCCGAAAGCTGCGCGTCGATCCCGAGACCAAACAGAACAAATTCGCCATCGTGCAGGCGGAAGACGAAATCGCCGCCATCGGCATGGTGATCGGCGCGAGCTGGAACGGCGCGCGCGCCTTTACAGCCACGTCGGGCCCCGGCATTTCATTGATGCAGGAATTTTTCGGCCTCGCCTATTATGCCGAAATTCCGGCCGTGATTTTCGACATCCAGCGCGGCAGTCCCTCGACCGGCATGCCGACACGCACGCAGCAATCCGATCTCCTGCTCTGCGCCTATGCGAGCCATGGCGACACCAAACATGTCATGATCTTCCCGCAGGATCCGACCGAGGCCTTCGAATTCGCGGCCTTGTCGTTCGATCTTGCGGAGCGTCTGCAGACCCCGATCTTCGTGATGCTCGATCTCGATATCGGCATGAATGACTGGTTGTGCGAACCGCTCAACTGGGATGACAAGCGGCATTACGATCGCGGCAAGCTGATTTCGGCCGAAGAACTCGACGCCGGAAAACTGTTTGCCCGCTATCTCGATGTCGATGGCGACGCGATCGGCTATCGCACGCTTCCCGGCACGCATCCGACCAAAGGCGCCTATTTCACGCGCGGCTCGAGCCACGACCGCTACGCGAAATATAGCGAGGACGGCACGATATATGTCGACAACATGCAGCGGCTGTTGCGCAAACTGGAAACGGCAAAGACGCTGCTGCCTAAGCCGGTGCTGCACGCGGCCAAAGAGAAAGCGCGCTTCGGCGTGATCTATTACGGCTCGACCTCCATCGCGATGGACGAAGCGCTTGCAGCGCTGGAGGCGCAGGGCCTGCATCTCGATACGCTGCGCGTGCGCGCTTTCCCGTTCTCCGAGGACGTGTCGGCCTTTATCGACGCGCATGAGCAGGTGTTCGTGGTCGAACAGAACCGCGATGCGCAATTGCTGAAACTGATCGTCAATGAATGCGCCATCGATCCGGCGCGTTTCATTTCCGTCCTGCATTATGACGGCACGCCGATCACTGCGCGCTTCATCATCGGCGCCATCGCCGAGCGGATAAACATGGAATCACGAAAGCACGCCGCAGAATGACCTATATCGCCAAACCCAAACTCCGCCATCCCGGCCTTCCGACCAACGCGCTCGGCTTCACGCATCGCGACTATGAAGGCTCGATCTCAACGCTGTGCGCCGGCTGCGGACATGATTCCATCAGCGCCGCGCTCATCCAGGCCTGTTTCGAACTCGATATCGAACCACATCGCGTGGCGAAAATGTCGGGCATCGGCTGTTCGTCGAAAACGCCGGACTATCTGTTAGGTAACAGCCACGGCTTCAACGCCGTGCATGGCCGCATGCCGTCAGTGCTGACCGGCGCCAATCTGGCCAATCGCGATCTCATCTATCTGGGCGTTTCCGGAGACGGCGATTCCGCCTCCATCGGGCTCGGCCAGTTCGCGCATTGCGTTCGGCGCGGAATCAACATGGTCTATATCTGCGAGAACAACGGCGTGTACGGGCTCACAAAGGGCCAGTTCTCGGCGACGGCGGATCGCGGCTCGAAGAGCAAGACCGGCGGCCTCAACACGGATTCGCCGATCGACCTTGTCGGTCTCGCTTTATTGCTCGGCGCGACCTATGTAGCCCGCAGCTTCTCCGGCGACCGCAAACAGCTTGTGCCGCTGCTCAAAGGCGCCATGTCGCACAAGGGCGGAGCCATCCTCGATGTCATCAGTCCCTGCGTGCAGTTCAACAACCATGCGGGCTCGACCAAAAGCTTCGACTATGTGCGCGAGCACAATGATGCGGTGAACCGGCTCGATTTCATCACGCCGCGCGAAACGATCTCGGTCGATTACGAACCGGGCACGGTCGAGACGGTGACCCAGCATGACGGCTCGGTGCTCAAACTCGCCAAGCTGCATGCCGACTACGATCCGCATGACCGCGTGACCGCAATGCGCTATCTGCAGGAACGCCACGCCGCGGGCGAAATCGTGACCGGGCTGCTCTATATCGATCCCGCGCCGAGCGACATCCATGCGCATCTGAATACGGTGGCGGCGCCGCTGAACGGCCTGGGCGAAAAGGAACTCTGTCCCGGTGCAGCGACACTCGAAAAACTCAACGCGTCATACAGGCCGTAATCCGGTCAGCGGACCGATCTTGCATTTCTACGGCTTAGCAGTAGTATGGTCGACGACGAGTTCGAATGGGACGATGCGAAGGCCGCGAGAAATCTGGCGGAGCACGCTGTCTCTTTCGTAGCCGCGCGGAAGATCTTCGACGACCCATTGGCTCTTGGATGGCTGGATACAAGCGAGAATTACGGAGAGGAGCGATTCGCCATTGTCGGGATGGCAGAAACGCGCTTGTTGTTCGTGGCGTACACCCTCAGGGCTTCACGCATTCGATTGATCTCCGCCAGGGGTGCGGAACCGAATGAGCGGCGCCGATACCACCAAGAAAGTCGCTAAAGACGAGTGGGCGCGCTTTGACGCGATGTCCGACGAAGAACGTCATGCCGCGGCTCTTCGCGACCCTGACGCCCAGCCATTGACTGCCGAACGCGAAGCGCGAATGCAGAGAATACCGCAAGTACGTATAATCCGCCGTGCATTGCGGATGTCGCAGGAAGATTTCGCGGAGCAGTTCCAGATTCCGCTCGGCACGCTGCGCGATTGGGAGCAGGGCCGCAAGGAACCTGACGCTGCGGCCAAGGCCTACCTCAAGGTCATTGCAAGGAATCCCGAAGCGGTGGCGGCTGCCTTGCGGGCGGCCTGAAACTGAAGCCGCGAAAATCCGCGTCTACGGATGAAGTTATTTCATCGTCTCTGATTTGTACTTAAAGCTCCGCGCGCGGTCGAGTGCTTCGGGCAGTTTTTCGAGAAATCGCCTGGCCATCAGATGCGGGCCGTCGGCGGGCGTGAAACCCACCAGCACATCCGGCTCGATGCCCATCGCTTCGTTTGTACCGTCGGCGCGAAACCGCGCGCAATCCGGCACTACCAGTTCGGCCTTGCTGTTCGTCAGCGCGGTGGGCGTGCCGCCATCGGTGTGGCCGCAACCGCCGCCGGACGGCGCCCCCATGATGAGCGCCGCCTTGTTGTCCTGCAGCACCGCTGCGAACTCCGAAGCAGCCGAGCCGACACCGCTATCGATCAGCACGATCAGGGGCCCGCGCCAGACACCTTCTTCGTAAGGAAATTCCATCGGCGAGAACAACAGCGACGCCCAGGGTTTGCCGCGAAGCGTTGCGGGATCCGCCGCCGCGAGCATTCCCGAACCATAGAAACCTTTGCCGAGCCAGGCGCAGGAAGGCTGTGTGCCTTGCCACAGCGCGGTCACATCGCAGGACGCAAGCGCCTCCGTCCGGCGCGCGTCGACTTCACCCGCGAGACTATGTAATAACTTGCGGTCCGCGCCGAACGCTTTGCTCTCGAACTCGCGCAGGCTCTTTCCATCCTCCGAAAATCTCTTCGCCCAATGCTCGCCGCGTACGAAGCGCAGCTCTTCGGAGCGCAGCCGGATCGGCGAAAGCATGCGCGCCACGGCCTCGGACCATTCGGTGCCGCCGCCATTGCCGGCAATATCGACGACCAGACTATTTGCGCCTGTTTTTTCGATCGCGCGCAATTGCGCCGCGAGATCGGTGGTGAGACGCGCCGACACCCAATCATCCACGCGATCGCTGCAGGCATCATCGCAAGGCTTATCTGCCGGAACCGCTAGCGCTGCGAGCGCGGCGTTGCACAAATCCGGAAAACCCTGCGGCATGAACACGCCGATCTTGATAATGCCGACCGTAGTGCCGCCGCTGATAAGCGTGCCCGCCGGAAATTCGCCGGATTGCGGCGTGTCGAGCGGCCGATAGCCGGCCGCATCGGCAGCAAGCAGCGGGCCGCGCGTCCGCGCATCATATCCTAGCGCCGCGCAACGATCCGGCGTGGCTTTGGCGCCGGTTGGTTGTTTGGGCCAGACGAATGCCAGATGCTCGTCGCCGATCTTGCGCGCGAGGCGATCGAAGGCCGCCCTTGCATCGCTTTCGCTTTGCGCGTGCGCGAGGCGCATGCGCGTGTCGGCAAACAACGCGGGAAGATTTGCTTCGCGCTGATCCACCGCCCATTCGATGTTGGCATATTTGGTGAGTAGAACCTGCCGGGTCTGGTCGAGATCGGCGAGCCAGGGCTGAGGATCGAATGCAGGCGCGGCCGCCGCCGAGACGAAACAAGCCGCGAAAGCGACGAGCAGAACAGGAAATAATGATCGCACGGGAGCCACTCGCTGCGGGGATCCGGAATCGGAATTCGGTGCTAGGCCACCAGCGCATCTCGGCACCAGCCTCCCTTGCTCAAAATCAATGCAGCCCATTGCGGCTGATTTCGGGCGGCGCACGTTATCATTCCGAGGTTGCGCGCGGGATATCCCTCGCCCTAAAGTTCCCGAGGAAGGGCGCCTCTTCTTTTTTGAGGAAAAGATCATGCGTCTGTTATTGGTATCAGCGGCCCTTCTTGGAGCGGCCGTAACGCTGGGTGGCTGCTATCCGCCGCCGCCCCCCGACTACGGTCCTCCGCCCGGCGCGGAATACGGGCCGCCACCCGGTGCCGAGCAGGGTCCGCCGCCGCAGGGCGAATATGGCCCGCCGCCGGGCCAATCCTATGGCGCACCTCCCGGTGCGGAACAGGGTCCACCTCCGCAGGGGCAGAATTACGGGCCGCCCCCGCAAGGCCAGAATTATGGTCCGCCTCCGGGCGAGCAAGGCTATGAGTCCGGCCCACCGCCGGGCGTGCCGGCCGGCTACAGCGCCGAATGGTGTAACAACCATCCGCACAAGTGCCGGAAGCTGCTCCGCAAACAGGAGCGGCAGCAGGACATGCAGGGTGGATATCCACCGCCGGGATCGGAAGGGCCGCCGCCGGGTGAAGGCGGGCCACCCCCCGACCAGAATCCGCCGCCTCCACAACAGTAATTTGGTACAGCGCGGGAGAGATCACATCTCTCCCGCGTCGCTTTCTACTATTCGAGCTGCGGCGTCCAGATGACATCGTCGATGCGCGGCGCGCCGAGCGCGAGCATCACCAGACGATCGAAGCCCAATGCCACACCGCCGGCTTCCGGCATCTGCGAAATCGCTGCCAGAAAATCTTCATCGATCGGATAGCGCTCGCCATAGACGCGCGCCTTCTCCGCCATTTCCGCTTCGAAACGGCGGCGTTGCTCCACGGCATCCGTGAGTTCGCCGAAGCCATTGGCGAGTTCGACGCCGCAGGCATACAATTCAAAACGCTCCGCAACGCGCGCGTCATGCGGTGTTGCGCGGGCCAGTGCCGCCTCGCAACGCGGATATTCGAGCAGCACTGTCGGCCGCTCCATGCCGAGCTTCGGCTCGACGCGCGCAACAAGTAATTTGCTGAACAGATCGGACCAGCTGTCGTTTCCGGCCTCCATGCCGGCAAGAGATGCGAGACGGTCCCTGTCGCCCTCACCCACACCGGAGAGCGTCGACAGGAGATCGATCCCGGCGTAGCGCGCGAACGCCTCCGCAACCGTCAATCGCTCCGGCTCGAGAAAGGGATCGCAGGTATGGCCGCGAAACGAAAGGACACGCGTTGGAACGGTGTTCGCGGCGAGACGCAGGATCTCGATGCAATCGGCCATGACGCGGTCGTACCCCTCGCCGGCGCGGTACCATTCCAGCATGGTGAATTCCGGCGCATGCAGCGGCCCACGCTCGCGGTTCCGGAACACGCGGGCGAATTCGAAGATGCGCCGCTCGCCGGCCGCAAGAAGTTTCTTGCAGGCGAATTCCGGCGAGGTGTGCAGATAGAGCGTCTCGCCCGACCCGCCCGGCGCGATCCGCTCGGTCGCGAAAGCGTGCAAGTGGGCCTCATTTCCGGGAGATCGCTGCAGGGCGCCGCATTCGACTTCTGTGAAGCCGGCCGTCTCGAAATGCTGCCGGAGTGCCGATCGGATACGGCTCCGCGCGAGCAGGCTTGGCCGCCGGTCGGCATGCCGGCGCGGATTCCACCAGGGTTCGGACGGCATCGCCCCTTGGCCCCGCCTGGGGCGGCTGCTAAGACCCCGCGCGTCACGCGCATGAGGTCGGTCGGTGGTTTCGGTTATTGCAAGCAATGTTCGCAAGGGCAATGTGATTGAGAAGGACGGCAAGCTCTATGTCGTTCTCACGGCCGAGAATATTCATCCCGGCAAGGGCACGCCCGTGACCCAGCTCGAAATGCGCCGCATCGGTGACGGGGTGAAGGTCAATGAGCGCTACAAGACGACCGACACGCTGGAAAAAGCTTTCATCGACCAGCGGCCCCACACCTATCTCTACCATGACGGAGACCATTACATCTTCATGGACCCGGAGACCTTCGACCAGGTCTCCGTGTCGGAGAGCATACTGGGAGAGGCTGCGCCCTATCTGCTTGAAAACATGGAAGTCCGACTGTCGACATTCAACGGTACACCGGTCTCTATCGAACTACCGGCGCGCGTGACGCTCGAGATCACCGACACCGAGCCTGTGGTGAAAGGGCAAACGGCGTCCGGCTCGTTCAAGCCCGCAACATTATCCAATGGCGTGCGAACGATGGTGCCCACGCATATCGTCACCGGGACGCGCGTCGTTGTGTTGACGGAAGACGGTTCCTATGTCGAACGCGCCAAGGACTGACGATTAAAAATTTAGGAAATAGATGATCGCGAAGGCGATCACGACAAGCGCCAATCCAACAATCAGTACGTAGCGCAGGCCTACACCTGTAACAGCCTGGCGCGACTCGGTGGGCCGCAACTCCGTGCGGTGCTCCGTGTCGACCCTTTCGGCATTCGTTGCGTAGGCTCTTCGCTCCTCAGCGCTCATTGGTCCGGTCCACTATCCACCAACAGTGAACGAAACCCCGGAACGGCGGTTCCTGCGCGCGAAGCCCGAACATGCCTTCACCGCGACTGCGTTATCTGGATTTTTTGGGGAGGAGGTCGGAGGGAGCGGACACCCGAAGCGGGGTGTCGAAGGGGCTGGGGCGTACCGGATCGGACGTCCGCTCGCAGAATAGAACGTGCCCACCTACAACCGGTTCCAAATTTTTTTTGAGAAAAGCGAAAATTACTTCCGGCGCGCTAAGGCATTGAAGCGGAAAGACGATTCGCTCTTATACGAGAATACCAACCAGCAGGCGTCCGAAAAAAAATCCGAAAAAATTTTGGGGCGCGGATGTTTTCAGGCAGGCGGACGGCCGCGCATGGCGCCGGAAAACAGGCTGACCAGCAACAAAATGAGGAAAACAACGAGGAGAACCTTGGCGATCATCGCCGCCAGGCCCGCGAGCGCGAAGAAACCCAAAGCACCCGCCACAATGGCGAAAAGAAGAAAAATAAGAGCCCAGCGAAGCATTTGTTATCTCCAAAGTCGGCGCAAGAATTCAACGCCGGTTGGAACCCGGCGTTCCGAAAATTTGAAACAAAAGTTGGATTAACGTCTAAAGAACAATGCACCAAGAACTGCGCCGAGACCCAGCGTGACCAACAAAGCGGCCATCGGCTGCTCGCGGCTCCAGTCGCTGACCGTGTCGACATTATCGGACGTCCATTTGCCGACGCCCTGATAGGCCGCTTCCGCCGTGTCCACCGCCACACCGGCCGTCCGGGAAATCCCGTCGCTCAGATGCCGCGCGTCTTTGCGCAAATTGCTCAACTCCGACTGCAGCTCTTCCAGCTGCGCCGTAAGCCTGTTCACCTGACTTTTCGTGTTGCGTCGGAAAATGCCCATAACAATTCCTTATATGCTGCTCCGCTTCCCCAACGTGCCGGACCCTTTGACGGTTCCTGAAAGTCTCAGGCGGCTTTGCGCTTGATCGGATGGAAGAAAAGCGCCTGCCCGACGGTCGCCTGCACCGTTTCCGGCAGGAAGGGTTTGGCGATGAGATAGGTGGGTTCGGGCCGTTCGCCGGTGAGGAGTTTTTCGGGATAGGCCGTCACGAAAATCACCGGAATGTCGAAACTGTCCAGGATCTCGCTGACGGCATCGATGCCGGAGCCGCCCTCGCCGAGATTGATGTCGGCCAGGATTAACCCGGGACGCGCCGAATGGGCGAGCTTGACCGCCGCATCGCGCGTGGCCGCCGTGCCGACGACCTCGTGACCCAATTCGGCGACCAGATTCTCAAGGTCGAGCGCGATGATCGGCTCGTCTTCGATGATCAGTACGCGCGAGACCAGTTCTGTCTCGATGGCGCGCTGGGCCTCGACGATGGCCTTCTCCACCTCTTCCGACGTCTCGCCTAGAATCGCGCCGGCCTCGTCGAGGCTGAAGGATTCCACGGCGGTCAGCAACAGAGCCGCGCGGCGCGATGCGGAAAGCGCCAAGAGACGACCTTCGGGATTGGTGTTGTCTTCCGCCGGCGGCGGCACACCCGCATCGAAATGCGCAGCCGGGCTTGCCCAGATCTGGTGGAACAGCCGGTACAGCGCTACACGCGGCGACAGATCCGTCTCCAGCACATGCTCGCCGGACAATAATGCCGTGAGCGCTGCACGGACATAGGCATCGCCGCTGCTTTGCGACCCAGTCAGCGCGCGGGCATAGCGGCGAAGGTAAGGTAAATGCGGCGCAAGTGCGTGGGTAACATTCATTGGCAAGGCTCCTTCGACCACAGCAACGCTGCAACAAAGAACGAATGCAAGCTTAAAGAGTTCCACATTAACCGGAACCAAGTTCAGCCCGGCACGTTTGTGAACCAGGCGGTACCGGAGAAGGCGGCGGGTCGCTTGTCTTGTTGTGACTGCAATCGCTGGAGTGGCAGACATTGGCAACCGCGACTCAAAGGCGGGGTTGGAATATCGATTCCGTGAGCAAAGATCAGAAATCGGACCTCGAGAACGGTCGTCTCATTCGTGCGCGCCAGCGTGCGATCGGGCGCGAGTTGCGGCGCATGTATGACAATGTGGCCAAAGAACCCGTACCCGACGAGTTTCTCAACCTGCTTCATAAAATCGACGAGACGGGAAGCGAAGGGGGGAAGAAAGAGTCGTGACTACTCCCCTATCCGAACCGGGCCCCGCTACGCGCACAAAGGTTGATAGCAAGGTGGACAACGACGCGCAGTTCAAAGCCGATCTGCTCGACCTGATTCCGTTCCTGCGTGCATTTGCGCGCTCGCTTTGCGGCAACCAGGAAACTGCAGACGATCTGGCACAGGAAACATTGGTGAAAGCCTGGCAGGCGCGCAACATGTTTGCGCCCGGCACAAATCTGAAAGCGTGGCTGTTCACGATCCTGCGCAACCAGTTTTATTCCGATCGCCGGCGCGCCTGGCGTCAGGCGCCATGGGACCAGGATGCGGCGGAACGCATTCCCGGAGCAGGTGCCGAACAATCATGGGCCGCGGAATTGTCGGATACGGCGCGCGCTCTGTCCCAGCTCTCGGATGAACAACGCGAAGCACTGATTCTCGTTGGCGCGGGCGGCTTCTCCTATGAAGACGCGGCTGCGATCTGTCGTTGCGCAGTCGGCACGGTGAAGAGCCGCGTCGCGCGCGCGCGCAAATCGCTGATCGCCATTCTGGAAGGCGAGAATACATTGCCGGCCGGTCATCAGCAGCCGGAAGGCGATGCCGCAAAGGTCATCCTGGAAGAGCTTGACCGGCTGGCTCCCGGCGCTGCCGAAGGACTTGGTATCAAACGGCGCAAGGACGAACCGTCCAACTGATCACCCCGGCGCTGCCGGCGAAAGGCACTCCCTAGCTCGTTATCGGGAATACGGGTTCCGGCGTGGACGGGCGGGAGCCTCTCAAGATCTGCGATATTGCATCGTCGTCTGGCAGGAAAAGGGCCTGGGCGGTACCTTCGGCATGGGCGCGAAGGTGGCCTCGCGCCCTTCCAATCAGCGCGGCATGCGCTATCGCTCCTGCAGGAATGGCATTATCCATGAGATGGATGCTTTGCAAATGCGAAGCGTGTACGGCGTGCTTCGCCGCTGAGGCGGGCCGCCCCCTGTGTACGTATCGAACTTCCCCTCTCGCGGTTTCCAGGAAAGTGGATTCCAATGGCTATAGTGTCCAAAGAAAAATGGCTATACCTCAAAGCGATACGCACGGATGAGGTAGATCCTTCAGACGCACCTGCACTCTACAAAGAGTTCGTCGAATTTCTGGAAGAACGGCAGGGCCTTCCGGCTCACTACGTGAGGTACTGTCAAACATTTCTTGCAATGTTGCCATATCTTGACGATGCCCCCGGCAGACGCGTTCTGGAGACAGGCGGGTTTTGCGATATCGCGCGATTTCTCGAAACCAAGGGCTTTAAATGTCAACGAACGAAGAGCGATCTGCGTTATTCGATCGATGCCGAGGACAATTCGGTCGATATTTTGCTTTCCCTGGAAGTCATCGAACATCTGAAGGATAAAACAGAAACACAATTTGACGAAGTTGTACTATTTCGCGGTACGGGTGTCAGCTGCTACGCGTCCGAAATTGAAAGGGTTCTCGCTCCGGGAGGATTGGTAATCCTCACGACCCCCAACCCTTGCTCTGCCAGAGCGCTGGAGCTCTTGGTGGAGCAAAAGGCCCCTATGGTCTTTCGCGCGCACGAGCGTGAATATACGGCGGATGAGCTGGCAGAAATTTTCTGCAAACTGGAGATCCTGCACCGTACAACACACCACTCATTTTTCCATCTAAGTCGCAACCTTCAAAAGAAATGGGAAGATGTCTTTCGGAACAATAATTGGGATGCATCCGGGCGCGGCGACGATCACTTCATGGTGTTGCGGAAACCCAGGTAGAACGCACGTCAAAAATTGAGCAGGGTTATGTCCCCATCATACCGGCGCAGGGACAAACTCTCCAACTGATCATCCCGGCGCCGGCGAATTCTGCAGCAGCCGCAGCGAACTCACACAGGCGGCTGCGAACGCAAATCCCGCGGCAATGAAAAGCGCATAGTTTGTCGCCTGTGCGGGAATTTGCCCGAACAGCATGGCGACCAGAGCTGCACCGATTGTCTGCCCCAACAGGCGCCCGGTGCCGAGCATTCCACTCGCGCCGCCACTGCGGTGACGCGGCGCCGAGGATAGAAGTGCGCGATTGTTTGGCGACTGGAAGAATCCGAATCCCAGACCGCACAGCACCATCCGCCAGACGATGTCTCCATAATTCGGGTGAAGCGGCAGAAGCGCGAGCGCCAACAGACCCGCCGTGAAAATCAGAAGGCCAATGCCGCCCAGCAATCCTGCCGGATATTTGTCGGCGAGCCGGCCTGCAATCGGTGCAGCGAACGCAATGGCAAGCGGCCAGGGCGTGATCAGCAATCCGGTTTCGACCGCCGAATAGCCGAATTGTTGTTGCAGGTGGAACGGCAACGAAACGAAGGTCAGCATCTGTGCGATGAACGAACAGATGGATGTGCCGACCGACAGCGCGAAGACGGGATTGCGCAGAAGATCGACCGGAAAGAGCGGCGCCGGCCGCCCTCTTTCGCGCCAGACAAGCAGAAAACCGCAACTCATAGCGACCGCAAACTCGGCAGCAATCAATATGGCGTGCTGATTATGACCGCTGGCATCGATTCCGCCGATGAGAAATCCGAATGCGAGCGCGCTGAGCGCAGCGCCGGCAAGATCGAAACCGTGGGTGGCGCGCGGCGTCTTCGGCAACGCACGCGAACCGATTGCGACGGCGGCGATTCCGAGCGGAACATTGACGGCGAACAACCACGGCCAATGTGCAATCGAGAGAATGGCGCTGGCAATGGTTGGTCCGGCGGCTGAGGATATGGCGACGACAACCGCGTTGATGCCGATGCCGCGGCCCAGCATGCGTTGCGGATAGATGAAACGGATCAACGCCGTGTTGACGCTCATGATCCCCGCGGCACCGAAGCCCTGCAGCACGCGCGACAATGCGAGCAAAGTCAGCGTGTGCGACAGCGCGCACGCCAGCGACGCGAATGTAAAAAGCGTGAGACCCGCCAGATACACACGGCGGTAGCCGATGACATCGCCGAACGCGGCGAGCGGCAGGAGCGAGATGGTGATCGCAAGCTGATACGCATTCACCACCCAGATCGAGAATGCGGCGTTGGTATGCAGATCGCCTGCGATGGTGGGCAGCGCCACATTGGCGATGGCACTGTCCAGCACCGACATGGACACGCCGAGCACGATGGTCGCAATCGCCCAATAGCGCTGCGGCAAATCCTGGCCATCGGGAAAGTTAGTCATAACTTGGCAACTTTCACCCTCCCTCAAGGGGAGGCTGAGTTCGCATCAAATATGCAGCGCGTGGCCGAGCGTGCGGAGCGCCGTTTCGTGGAAAGCTTCGCCGAGCGTGGGATGGACATGGATGGTGCCCGCGATGTCTTCCAGCAGCGCGCCCATTTCAAGCGCCAGCGCGAATTCGCCGGCAAGCTCCGAAACATGCGCGCCCACGGCCTGGATGCCGAGGATGCGATGATCGTCGCGCCGCGCCAGCACGCGCACGAAGCCGCCTTCGTCGCCTGCATCCATCGAAAGCGCGCGGCCATTGGCGGCGAAAGGAAACATCTGGCTGATCACGTCGATATTTTCGAGGGCCTTGTCTCCCGGCGCGAGTCCCGCAGTGACAATCTCCGGCTCGGTGAAACAAACAGCCGCGATCGCCACCGGATCGAAGCGCCGTTTATGGCCGGCGATGATCTCGGCCACCATCTCGCCTTGTGACATCGCCTTGTGCGCCAGCAAAGGCTCGCCGACCAGATCGCCGATAGCCCAGACATTCTTCATCGACGTGCGGCACTGATCGTCGACGCGTACGAAGCGCCCATCCATATCGACGCCCATCGTCTCGAGGCCCCAACCTTCGGTACGCGGTTTGCGGCCGACCGTGACGAGTATTTTATCGGCGCGGAGATTTTCCGCTTTGCTATCTTTGGTTTCGACGGCAAGCGCGTGGCCGTCTCCATCTTTCACAAGACCTTTGGCCTTTGCACCGAGATGGAGGGTGACACCGTTGCGTTCGAGCCATTTCTTCACCGGCGCGGCAAGCTCGGCATCGAAACCGGGCATGATACGATCCAGTGCTTCGACGACGGTAACCTCCGAACCGAGTTTGCGCAGCGCGATTCCGAGTTCGAGTCCGATATAACCTGCACCAACCACTACCAGCTTTTTCGGCAATGTATCGAGCGACAGAGCTTCGCTGGAAGAAATAACCGGTCCACCGAAAGGCAGAAATGGCAATTCGGTCGAGACCGAGCCATTGGCCAGAATGACATGCTCGGCAGTAATGGTTGCGTTGTCCTTGCCTTCCACGATGCAGGTTTTGGCGTCGGTGAACCGCGCCTGCCCGGCCAACACGCGCACTTTCGCGCGCTTGCAGAGCGCAGCAACGCCATTGCTGAGTTTGTTGACGATGCCTTCCTTCCAGCGCACCAGCTCCGGCATGTCGAGCGATGGCGGCGATGCGAGGCTGATGCCGTGCCGGCCTTTTCCATGCGCGCGATGCATGGTTTCGAATTCGCCCGCCACATGAATCACGGCCTTGGAAGGAATGCAGCCACGGATCAGACAGGTGCCGCCCAGCCGGTCGCCTTCGACCAGCGTGGTGTCGAGCCCCAGCTGACCGGCGCGGATCGCCGCCACATAGCCGCCCGGCCCGCCGCCGATGATGAGAACTTTGGTTGTGATTTTATCAGTCATACTTCGAACCGCTTTTCCGACCTAACAAATTCGCGATGCACCTTCCCTTGCGGGGAGGTCGAAATTTGCAAGCGAAGCGTAGCCAATTTCGGGTGGGGGTCACGTCGTCGCAACTGCGCCCCCACCCAAAAAACGCTTGTTCCTTGCCGATTGGGAGATAATGCGCGCGGACGCGTTTTTCGACCCCGCAAGGGGGAGGTAAAGGAACAGCGTCCAAATCGCGAGATGTTCATCAGCAAACTTGTATCAACCCATAAATAATGTCGCCGGATGCTCCAGCAAGCCTTTCAGCTTCTGGATGAACTCGGCGGCGTCATAACCATCGACCACGCGGTGATCGAAAGACGACGACAGGTTCATCATCTTGCGCACCACGATCAGACCGTCGCGCACCACCGGCCGCTGCACGATCGCATTGGGCCCGATGATGGCCACTTCGGGATGATTGATCACCGGCGTTGTCACCACGCCGCCCAGCGCGCCGAGGCTGGTGATGGTAATGGTGGAGCCCGACAGATCTTCGCGCGACGCCTTGCCTTCACGCGTCAATGCCGCGATCCGCGCCACCTCGGTCGCAGCCTGCCAGACATCGAGCGCTTCGGCATGGCGCACTACGGGCACGATCAGTCCGTTCGCCGTCTGCGTGGCGATGCCGATGTGAACGCCGGCATGGCGATGCACCACGCCCGCATCGTCGTCGTAACGCGCATTGATCTGCGGATAGGACGGCAGCAACTTTGCCAGCCCACGCATCAGGAACGGAAGCAATGTGAGCTTGGGCTGATCGGATTTGCGTTTGGCGTTCAGATGCGCCCGCAGATCTTCCAGCTCTGTCATGTCGATCTCTTCGACATAGGCGAAATGCGGAATGCGGCGCTTGGCCTCCTGCATCTTCTCCGCGATCTTGCGGCGGAGACCGATCACCTTGATCTCTTCGACGCCCTCGCGCTTCGCGTAACCGCCACCGCCCGCCACCGCAGTCTTGCCGCCGGAGGCGAGGTAATTATCAAGATCGGAATGTTCGATTCGGCCCGCAGGCCCGCTGCCGGGTACGAATTGCAGTTGGATTCCGAGTTCTTCGGCGCGCCGCCGCACGGCCGGAGAAGCAAGCGGTTTCGTTCCAGGTGTACGTGTCGTGAAAGCCGGCGTCTGCGCAGGTTTTGAGGGTTTTACCCCCTCACCCTTACCTTCTCCCCCCTTGGGGGCGAGGGAATTTTCTTGTTTGTTTGTTGGCTTCTCTGGAGGTGTCACTTCACTCCCCCTCCCCTCTTGGGGGAGAGGGCTGGGGTGAGGGGGAGACGCTGCTACACCGCCAACCGGCGCGTTGCCCGCGCCTTCGACTTCGAGTTCGACCAACGCCGCGCCGACCGTGGCCATCTCGCCCGGCGTACCGTTCAGCGCAACAACAACACCGGTGACCGGCGATGTCATCTCGACCGTCGCCTTGTCGGTCATCACATCGACAAGATGCTGGTCTTCGGAAATCTTGTCGCCGACTTTCACATGCCAGGCGACGATCTCGGCCTCGGCGGTGCCTTCGCCCACATCCGGCAGTTTGAAGACGTAGCGTCCCATTTCAGCCTCCCATCGTCTTGCGCATCGCGTCGATGACGCGGGCCGGGCCGGGAAAATAATGCCATTCGAACGCATGCGGATAGGGCGTGTCCCAGCCGGCCACGCGCGCGATCGGCGCTTCGAGGTGATAGAAACAATGTTCCTGCACCAGCGCCGCGAGCTCGCCGCCGTAGCCTGCGGTCTGCGTCGCCTCATGCACGATGACACAGCGTCCGGTCTTCTCGACCGATTGCACGATGGTTTCGAGATCGAGCGGCACGATGCTGCGCAGATCGATCACTTCCGCATCGATGCCGCTTTCATTGGCGGCAGCGACGCCGACATGCACCATCGTCCCATAGGCGAGGATGGTGAGATCGCTGCCCTCGCGCACAACGGCAGCCTTGCCGAGCGGAATGGTATAATACTCTTCCGGCACTTCGCCTGCCGGATGCTGCGACCAGGGCGAGACGGGCCGGTCGTGATGGCCGTCGAACGGCCCGTTATAGATACGTTTGGGTTCGAGGAAGATCACCGGATCGTCGTCTTCGATGGAACTAATGAGCAATCCTTTGGCGTCATAGGGCGACGACGGAATAATTGTCTTCAGTCCCGCGACATGAGCAAACAAAGCTTCCGGGCTCTGGCTGTGCGTCTGGCCGCCGAAAATGCCGCCGCCATAGGGCGTGCGGATGGTGATCGGCGCGGTGAAGTCGCCGGCAGAGCGATAGCGCAGCCGCGCCGCTTCGGAGACGATCTGGTCGAAGGCCGGATAGATGTAATCGGCAAACTGGATTTCGACGACGGGCCGCAAGCCATAGGCGCCCATGCCGATCGCCGTCGCCACGATGCCGCCCTCGCCGATCGGCGCATCGAAACAGCGGGTGACGCCATATTTCTTCTGCAATCCGGCCGTGGCGCGGAACACGCCGCCGAAATAACCGACATCCTCGCCATAGACGAGCACATTGGGGTCTTTGCCGAGCATCACATCCATGGCGGAGTTGAGCGCCTGGATCATGTTCATCCGCGCCATGGTTCAGACTCCCATCTGCTGGCGCTGGCGCAGGAGGTGCGGCGGCATATCTTTGTACACATCCTCGAACATCGTCTTCACGCTTGCGATCTTGCCTTCGCCGAGCGTGCCGGATGCGCTGGCTTCCGCATTGGCGGCACGCACCTGTTCGACGGCTTCCTTCTCGGCTTCGCCATGTTGCTCCTCGCTCCATTCGCCGAGCGAGATGAGATGTTTCTTCAGCCGCGCCAACGGATCGCCGAGCGGCCAGCATTTGCCTTCCTCGGCAGGGCGATAAACGGAAGGATCGTCGCTCGTCGAATGGCCTTCGGCGCGATAGGTGAATAGTTCGATGACGGTCGCGCCGAGATTGGCGCGGGCGCGTTCCGCCGCCCATTGCGTGGCCGCGAATACGGCAAGGAAGTCATTACCATCGACGCGCAGGCCCGGCAGACCGTAGCCGATGGCGCGCGCGGCGAACGTTGTTTGCTCGCCGCCCGCGATGCCCTGGAAGCTCGATATCGCCCATTGATTGTTGACGATGTTGAGGATCACCGGCGCGCGATAGACCGCGGCAAAGGTCAGCGCGGAGTGGAAATCGCCTTCCGCGGTCGAGCCTTCGCCGATCCATGCCGCCGCGATGCGGTCGTCGCCCTTGTAGGCGGACGCCATGGCCCAGCCGACTGCCTGGTCGAACTGCGTGGCGAGATTTCCCGAGATGGTGAAGAAGCCATAGTCGCGGCTCGAATACATGATCGGCAGCTGGCGGCCTTTGAGCGGATCGCGTTCGTTGGAATAGACCTGGTTCATCATGTCGACGAGCGGGTACCCGCGCGCGATGAGAAGCCCCTGCTGACGGTACGTCGGAAAACACATATCGCCGCGGTCGAGCGCCATGGCCTGGGCGATGGCGATCGCCTCCTCGCCGGTACACTTCATGTAGAACGACGTCTTGCCCTGGCGCTGGGCGCGGAACATGCGGTCGTCATAGGCGCGGACGAGCACCATGTGTTTGAGGCCGCGGCGGAGTGTTTCGGCATCGAGTCGCGGATTCCAAGGCCCGGTCGCGCGGCCCTTGTCGTCAAGCACGCGGATCAGCGTATAGGCGAGATCGGAGATCTCATGCGCGGCGACGCCGGCATCCGGACGTTTCACTTCGCCCGCTTCGGGGATTTCGATCCGGCTGAAATCGGGTTGCTCGCCCGGCCGCGCGAGCGGGACGGGCACATGAAGAGAGAGTTTCTGGCGGTTGAGCATTGCGGGCCTAGCGGCAAGAACAAGGGACGGCGGGCAGATATCGACGCGGGCCGCCGCTCCGTCAAGCGGCGGCGTGTCTAGCTTTCCTCCCCGGGGCAATCCCCCTCCGCCGCTGCCGGGCACCTCCCCCGATTCGCAGAGGAGGAAAGGCAGGACCTGACGGATTCAGATTCGCTTTCCCTGCTTTTTTCCCTGCACCAGGGAAAACATTCGCCCTTCGGACTCCTCCCCATGCGCCCGGCCTTTCCTCCCCGCGCGTAGCGCAGGGGAGGTGGCTTGAGCATGTCATTCCCGCGCAAGCGGGAACCCAGCGATGTAATCTCTCCGGCGCGGGCAGCGATCTGGGTCCCCGCTTTCCGCGGGGATGACAAATCAGGCTGATCGCAAGCCGCTAGCTAACTCTCCACGAGCTTGCCGCCGATGCGGACGCTGCCGGAGCCATTGCTTTGTGAAGAGGGCGAATAATTCCCCGGGAATGGTGCGGATGGCGCAGCCTCTCCGCGTTCTGCTGCAAGCCGGGCCGCCCGCTCCTCATTCTCACGCTCGGCATCCGCGACACGGATGAATTTCTGCAGGAGCGCCCCCCGCATCTTTTCCGTCCGCGCTTCGCGTTCGGTATCTTCTTGGGGATTGGGCTTCTCCGAGGAGTCCCAACCGCCGTCTTCGTCCCAATCCCAGCGCGGCGCCGGCGAGTCGGACTCGAATTCTTCCCGGGAATCGTCACCGGCCTCCTGCGCTTCCGCTTCGATGCGTTCGTTCTCGGCCTGATCCAGATAGGCGAACACCAGTTTGATCGCATCGCAGCGAGCATTGGCTGCGGCGCCCACCAGCTCGCGGACCATCAGCCCCATCATCGTTCGCGGTCTGGTGGCTTTGAATGCCTCGGGCTCGGCCTTCACCGCCGCTGCGAGCCCATCGCAGAAATGTTGCCGCAGCGATTTCCGCCGCTTGCGAACCGGAACTGCCCGTTTCGGGCTTTGTACTTCTTCGCGGGGTTCGATTTTGTTTCGCGCGCGCGGCATCGTCATCTCCATCAAAGACGGAGATGACGATAGACCTTTTCGGTTATTATATCAACCGAAACAGAATGCTAACGTTTGACTACTTCCAGACTGAAGCGCCGAAGCTCGCCGTCCAGGATGACTCGATCTGTTTCACGATGGCCGGAGGAAACGGAACATAGTCAAGCTTCCGTGAATCCGCTTCGCCGTCATGGAGCGCCCAGTCGAGGAATTTCAGGATCTCGCTGCTTTTGTCGGCGGGATAATCCTTGCGCATGAGAATGTAGGTCGCCGCCGTGATCGGCCAGCTCTGCGCGCCGGGCTGGTTGGTCAGGATCAGATAGAAATCCTGCACATGGCTGAAATCGGCATCGCTCGCCGCGGCCTGGAATGCGCCCATGGACGGCGCCACGCGCTGCCCCGCCGCATTCTTCATCGCCGTATAAGTCATATTGTTCTGCATGGCGTAGGCATATTCGACATAGCCGATGGCACCGGCTGTTTGTTTCACGTCGCCGGCAACGCCTTCATTGCCTTTGCCGCCAAGGCCCGTCGGCCATGCGACCGAGGTGTCGGAGCCCACATTGCTCTTCCAGTCCGGGCTGACCTTCTGGAGGTAATTTGTAAAATTGAACGTCGTGCCCGAACCGTCGGAGCGATGCACGACGACGATGGCCGTATCCGGAAGATTGACGCCGGGATTGAGCGCCTTCAGCGCCGCATCGTTCCACTTGGTGATCTTGCCGAGATAGATATTTGCAAGCGTCGGCCCGTCGATTGTGAGCTGGCCCGGCTTGATGCCCGGCAGGTTCACGACCGGGACTATGGAGATAACGACGACCGGAAACTGGACCAAACCGTTCTTCGCCAGGTCGTCATGCATCAACGGCTTGTCGGAATTGGCGAAATCCACCGTCTTGGCTTCGATCTGCTTGATGCCGCCGCCGGAGCCGATGGACTGATAGTTCACCGCCGTGCCGGTTTTCTGATTGTAGTGTTGTGCCCATACGGACAGGACGGGATAGATGGCCGTACCGCCTGCCCCGTTCAGCGATGCGGCGCCGGCTGGCGACGCTGCGGCTGCCGCAATTACGGCGAGTGCCGCTAAAAACCTCTTACCCATGCATCCCTCCTGACATGGTGGTGCCCCCCGGCGTCCGAGCCGTTACCCGCTTCATGCGACAGAAAAATGACAGTGTGGCGGGAGAAAGGCGCATAGCTCCGTCGGGGCTTGACTTACGCGGAAGTCAGGCCCCATTGCAGCAATGCTCATTATGGTTCGCCCGGCGGGCTGCGGCCGATTGCCCGTCCGGCACTCACATTTTCCGGTGACTAAGCGTCGTGCGAGCGCATTAGCGGCTTGATTGGTGGGGCGGGATTTTCAAATCTAAGGCGAGGGAGCACCGAGGGGACAACTTCCCCTATCTGAACAGGTTCGGGCATATGCAGAATTCAAGCACTGAAGAGGAGCTGAGCTTCCGCGTGGGGCTCATCGAGCGGGTAGTGGCCGATCAGGGCCGGCGGCTTGGCGACCTGACGCACGCGCTTTTCGTCAATAATGACGCCGACCGGGCCCCACCGGAAACGATTGTCGTCGACGCGGATTCGGTTTCGCCTTTCGCCGCCGGCTTTCACTTCCGGGAGACCGACGGAGCCGGGCGGCCCTATCGCTGGACGGGCCGCGGAGATTTCTTCGAACTGCGGCTGAAGATCGACCGGAACATCGAATGGGATTTCGAACTGGATCTGCGCGGAAACGACCACGTAAATATTGCGACGTTGCGTGTTTTCGCAGATTACGTTGAGATACCGGTCAGCTTTGCTAACCCCAGCTACCATGTCGTTGGTACGATTCCGGCAAAAGCCATATCGGATCTGGCCGTGCTCACTTTCTATCTCCCCATCCATTTCGTACCGAGCAAGCTCGATCCGCAATCGGCCGACCATCGTACATTGAGCGCTGTATTTTATGCACTGACGCTCGTGCCTCGCAGCGGAAGCACGGCAGCACGATGAAGGTTCTGCAGCGCGCGCCCCGTAAAGCGCTGATTCTCTCTCCCGTCGCTTCCCATCCGCAGGATTTCGGCAATCGCCGGCGGGTCTATCAGACCTGCGAATTCCTCCGTCAGCAGGGCTATGAAATTCATTTCCTGCTTTACCCGATGGAGCCCGACTGGATGGCGCGCGTGCAGAGCGCCGCACGCGACATGCGCAAGGAATGGGACAGTTTCCAGATCATTCCATCCTCGCGGCCATTGCCTTTGCAAAGCCCGGCCATCGGCCAGCATCATACGATCGACGAATGGTGGGATCCTACCATCGGGACGCATCTATCATGGCTTTTCGCGCGCGAACATTTCGACGTGTTCGTCATCAACTACGTGTTCATGTCGAAGGCTTTCGAGTATGCGCCCAGCAGGACCGTCAAAGTGCTGGAGACGCATGACCGTTTCGCCGGGCGCAAAGAACTTCTGATCACGCTCGGCGCGCGCATCGAATCTTTTTACACCACCGAACGCGAAGAGAAGATCGCGCTCGACCGCAGCGATATCGTGATCGCGATCAAGGAGAGCGAAGCGGACTTCTATGGCAGCCTGACGGAACGCGAAGTGATTTCCGTGCCGTTCTGGCTCGATCAGGAGATGCGCCCGCCTGTCGGACAAAATACTCAGGAAAAACCGCTCCGCGTGGGATTCATCGGCGCGCTGAATGTCGTCAACGTCGCCAACATGCGGGACTTTCTTCTCGAGTTCGAAAGCAATCCCGCGATCACCGCCTCACCTATCGTGCTCGATGTGGCCGGCGATGTTTGTCATCACCTCGAATCGAACCATCCGCAGGTCAATCTGCTCGGCCGGGTCGAAAGCCTCGAAGAGTTCTATGACAGCCTCGATGCCGTCGTGGTGCCGATGACGCTTTCGACGGGGCTCAAGATCAAGACCGGCGAGGCGCTTGCCTTCGGCAAGGCCGTGGTGGCGATGGCGGATCCGTTCGACGGCTTTCCGCCGGTCGACGAATTTCACTGGCTCGATTCCTTCAAGTCGGTCTGCCGCGCGCTGGTCGTTCTGGCGCACGACAGGGAGCGGCTTGCCGAGCTGGAGAAGAGGAGCCGTATCACCGCGTCGCTCGCGCGGCGCCGCATGGAACAGGGCTATCGAAAATTAGCTGTCGCCGTTTCGCGCTTCCTGCCTACAATTCTGTTCCTCACCGATCAGCCATTGTTCGAAGAGGGCAATGTACAAGTCGAACGGCCGGCACAATGGTGCCAGCTCTGTTCGGGATCTGCGACAACCATCGTCGGCTATCTGGGCGATCGGAAGCCCGGCGCGCCGCGACCCGAACTCGCCGAGGTCGAAGTGGTTTCGATGGGCGAGCCAAGCGTGAATCTCGACACCGCCTTTGCGGCCTGGGACGAGCTGGAGCGCCGATACACGATTTCGGAGATCATTATTTCGGTCGGCGGCAAGGTGGCACCCCTGCTCTGTCAGGCTGCCGCCGAGCGATGCAAATACGTGACGCTCGATACGTGGCGTGCGGCACTGAGCAAGATTGCGGCGCAGAATACTGCTGTGCCCACGCCCGACTACTGGCCGGCATTCGACGGAAGCAGCAACGGACTTCTGCTATCCATGACGGCTTTGCGCTACCGGCCGCGCTTTCTGGATGGCTGGAAAGCTGCCCGTCCGGAGGGAACGATTGTTATTCTGTGCGGACCCGAAGACGACGACAGAGCCGGGCTCCAATTGCTGACGGACCGCATGGCGGGCTTTCAACCTAGCGGCGTCGTAACTCTGGCGGCCTCACCGGGCGGGGCTTTCGAAGCAGATTTCTTTGAGCGGTTGCGTGCGTGCCCACGTCCCGCCGTATTTCTTGCCGTCGGCGCCGATGCGCGCTCGCTCGCCATTTGCGACGCAATCGCAATGATCTTCTCCGCACCCTGTCTGCATGTTTCGAATGCACAGTTTCCGCGTCTCATTGTGCAACGGGACGGCCGATTGTCCGTTTGCGAGTCCTACGCCGATTTTGCGCGAAACGGGTCCAATCTCGAGCTTCTGGCCCAGGCGGCGCCGATCAACCGCGAGGATACCGGCTGGTCCAGATATAAGGAACAGCTTGTCAAACGGGTCGAGCGGATGGCTGTAGCGCCATGACCGTTATGGTTGAAATAAGATGACTGCGTGCGGTGCGCGCTTATGGCAACACTGTTGCTCGATTTACATGATTGAGTATGATTTTCTTGCAAAACGATTCGAACGAAGAAAGATACATTTGCCATTTCGCATGAGCTGAATTCAGTGGATCCCGCTGCTTCCGAGAATGTCATCACTTTGCAGGCTCCGGTCGAGAAGCCCAAGCTGTGCTTTCTTATTGCCCGCCCGCGCAGCGGCACCACAGTTTTCGGCAAGATGATACAGACCCATCCCAAGCTGGTCAGCCTGGGCGAGATTTTTAACGAGGCCAACCCGCTTTCCTATTTTGCCTTTCTGCAAAAGGCACTTGTCGGCAATCCCAGCGCCGTCCTTCCAAGCAACACCAACCGGATATTTCTCGACTATATCGAATCCTGCCGGACGGCCGCGCTGCAAAAAAATCCCAAATGCAAGGTCGTTGTCCTCGACGTCAAATACGATCAGGCGCATTTGATCTGCGAGCCCTGGTTGCGGCTGGGTCAGCTCCCGCGTTTTTATTTCCTGGTGCGGGAACGCAAATGGAAGGTGCTCGATATTCACCGCCGCGATCCGTTCAAGCTCAACATCTCGAACCAGGTAGCGATCCAGAGCAGCATCTATCATAGCAACGCGCTGCAGCCGGGCGAAAAACAGACCGCAAAAGTCCACATCAATCCCGTGAGGCTGACGGAAGACGTGAAGGCAACGCGCGCAGCCTACGCTGCCGTGGAACGGCATTTCCGCGGCCTGCCGCAATATCGGCGGATTTTCTACGAAGACATGTTCGTCGACGAAGCGGGCACGGAATTCTCTGAAAAACTGACGGCCGAAATCGCCAGATTCTTGAATGTCGGCAACGCCTTCGACAACAAGCCCAAACTGCAGAAGTTGCTGCAGGAGGATATTTTCTCCTACATCAAGAACGCGGCACAAATTCGGGCGCTGATGGCGGCCGACCATTCCCGGGATTTCGAGCGCGAGCAGGCGGACGACGCTACGGAAGCTCTGACAGGCAGCGACGGCCGCTGAACAACATTCCGTTAGGCGATACGTCCGCCGAAATGCTGCGGCGTGCCATCGAATTCGATCATGAATCGCCAGTATGAAACGGAGCTGGCCTTGCGTGCGGTAAAACACGTGTAACGCCGCGCCTCGGATTCGTTCGGTGAAACCGGCACGGCTTCGGCGAAGATTCCGTCGCGGCGCGGCACGCGCGCGGCTTCGGCAAACCCTGCCTCTGTGAGCCGGTCTACCATTCGGGAATCCGCGAGCGGAGACTCGTCATATTCGTGATCCAGACCGCACGACAATTCGAAGGTCAGGTTTCCGCCACGGCGTAGCGCCGCGTTGAGACGGCGCAGCAATGTTGCCGCGGAGATCTCCGCCATCTCCACGCCCGTGACGACAAGCGCAAACGTGAACGCGCCCTGGGGAATGGGATCGCCTTGTGCGTTGCGTAGCGTCGGTCCAACGAAATCCTCCACCGTCATGGCGGTGATGTCTTCGCTACGCCATCCAAATGCGCCCGCGAAAAACTCGGCTGTCTGCCTTGAATGCGCAGCAAGTATCAGCGCGCGTCGCCCGGACTGCCCGAGCGGCGCCTTTGCACATTGCCACCACAGCCGTCCGTCGGGCCGAAGGCTGCCGGTGGGCTGTGGGCCAACCGACATATTCCGAATGCGATCGGCGAGGACTTTCGGGTGCGGGAAATTCTCCCTGACCGGTTCGATTTCTGCCGGACGCACATATTCGCCGCCCGAACGGATGATCTCCGAATACCGCCCGGCGATCTTGTCGATGGCGTGCGTTTCGCGCGTATAGGCCGCAGCTCGTGCACCCAGTTCTTCGCGGCGGGTTTTGTCCAAAATCAGTTCGTATAATGCCGCGGTCAATGCAGCGTGCGTGTCGCCGTCCCACGGAACTTTCCGCACCACGCTATGTGGCAACTCGCCCATGGGACCGATATCGAACACAATGGCCGGCAGGCCCATTCCCAAAGCGCGGATGAGCGTGCCCGACATTTCGCCGCCCGTGGGATGGCGCAGATTTGCAACCACATCGCAGGCGGCCAGATGCAGAAAGAATTGTTCTTCGTCGAGATATCCCGTGCAGGTGGCGTAGTTTTTCAATCCCGCGTTCGCGATATCGGAATCCACGTCGTACTGGTCGGGGCAGCGTTCGCCGGCCAGCACCAGCCGGAATGAAGGAAGTCGCGCGCGAAGCGTGGAAAGCGCCGCCAGCAGCATCGGAACCCGCTTGGCGTAAGTAATGAACCCCGGCGCGGTTATAATGATTTCGTTTTCTGCGAGGCCCAGTTGCCGTCGCGCTTCCGCTTTCGTGATCTGTCCGTAGTGGTACACGGCCGACGAAAGATGATGCGGAACGTACCACACAGGCTTTCGTGGAACCCGCGCCGCGACCTTGTACTGGACATAGCGCGAATGCACGATCACGCCTGTCGCGGCTTCGAGTACATCGCCGTTGAGCGGAAGCTCATAGGTCGCAAACTGGCCGCGATCCCTCCGCTCGAAACGCTGGCGGACGGCTTCGCTGCCGAGCACGCCGTATTCCAGCTCAAGCGCAGACCAATAGCCGTCGCGTTGTTTCCATCCCTGCGTGGCCACCTCATGCATGTAATTGAGGTTGTAATCGTGCAGTACGACGATACCGGGATCGCGCGCCAGCAGATCCAGCATGTAGCAATGGTCGGGATTATTGCCGACATGATATAATTTTGGAGCATTCTCGAAGAACCCGCGATGCTTGCGGAACTCCGATGCCAGCAGGATACGGGGAACATCGTTACCCTCTTCCGGCATGGCAGCGTCATCGGCGATGACGAGTGTGACGTCAAATTCTGCCCTGTGATGCGGCATCAGTTCGCCGACATAATCGGCGATGCCATTGGCGGATGGCGGATAGGGGGAGAAGATGACCAACGGCGGCCGCGCCGTGCGCGCTGTTCTGCTTGCCGAATTGGGGCTCATCGCGCCACCGTTTGCGACCGCCGCGCATTCACCGCGTCGACGACGTTGGACCAGAAGACGAGAAACGCCTGCGCCTGCGCCTTGCGATGCGCGGTAAATGTCGCGCGCGATATTTCCGATTCCGCCGCCAGCATCTGTGGATCGGCGGCGAGTTCTAGCAGGCGATCGAGGATTGCCGCGTTATCGTCGAGCCGATGTCCGGGATGCATACTGTGGATTCCGGTCATCGCATCGGCGCTGGCGACGAATGGCTTGCCGAAACTCAAAGCCTCCTGCGACTTGATTTTCAGACCCGTGCCGCCGCGCATCGGATTAATGACGACATCGACGGAGCGATAAAAATCCGTGATGGAATCGACGACGCCCACCAGCGTGAAGGGATGAGAAAGCCGTTCGAAGGCAGCGCATACCTTGCCGGCTACACGGACCTCCATACGGGCATGTAACTCGGGCCTCAATTTCATGTCCTCCGCGAACACGCGCATGGAGGCGACATTGAAGGGATTTCCACTGCCGATATACCCAACCACAAGGCGCTCGGCGGGCGCCCGCTTTCGCGGCGGCAGAAACTGATCGGTGTCGAGAAATCCCACGGAATGAACCGGCGCCTCGGTCCGCGCGCGCAAGATCTTGGCTTCCTCATCCTGGATGGCAAGAACGAAATCGGAGCGGTTCAGTCCCAACGATTCCTGTTCTATGGATGTATGAAACCATTCCGGATCGAGGCCGATATCGGCGAAATACTGCGCCCTCCCTCCGAAAACATCATGCGCGTCGATAACGCGCACGATTTCGCGCGGTAATACCTCGAAGAGCTTCGAATACCAGGCGTAATTCACCAGACAAACATCAAACGATTTCGACTCCACCAGTTTTTCGGCAGTCGCCAAAATCCTGTCGTCGAACCAGTCGTCGATGCCGAAGCAATCCACGAAACTTCGCCGATGTGTGAAACCGCTGGGAAAAATAAGTTCCAAATCTCCCCATGCCTCGCGCATCTGACGGGTCGCCGACGGACTTACCCCCTCCGTTGCATAATGAAAGAGGGTTATATCGGCGCCCATGCTTTGCATCGCCCGGCACATGTCGAAAACGCGCTGGCGATTACCCTGTATCGGGGGATGCGTCGGTGTCGGCGTGAATACGAGCACGTTCATGGGAGTCCGGGCTGTTTCTTTCGACGTCAGTGACATGGCGCAATTTCAATGGCGCCCAGATTGATCCGGAGCGTGCGCGAATCCGAGCCCGCCGGCGGCGGGGCGCCGCGATTGACGAAATCGATCTCGGTATAGCCCGCATAACCGGCGGCATCGAGCCGGCCGACAAAAGAGAGCTTGCCTCTTTCCTCACCTTCCACGGCCGTGACGACCTCACGCCCTCCGACAAGCACGCGACATCCCGCGATACCACCCGGAGTCCGGCAACTGATCACCGAAATATCGAAACGATACGTACCGGGAAATACGCACGGAATGCCGATGCGGGAACGGGCTTGCGGACCGAGCCATCGCCAGCTGCTTTTGCCATCCGTTTCGACGGGATAACAATCATTCATACAGACAACTTCCGCGGCGGATACTGTGCGGGCCAATTGCGGGGGCGCAATCCTGCCCAGCCCGAAGATCTCTCCGCTGCGCCTTTGACGAAGCGGAACGCCGAGGATTTCTGTTTGTTCGCCCGCCCATGGCGACTGCGCGGTGGCATCTGCTCCCGAAAAAATATCCGCAGGGAGAGCATCCCACATGTCGCGAACCAGTGCGATCCATCCCAAATCCGTCGACGAAGAGCCGGTTGCCCTGGTCACCGGCTGCCCCCCAAGATCGAAGACCCTAAATCCCATCCCTTCCAGCAGTGACAGGACTTCGGCCGCAGACGACGCGTCCGTGGGCGGATACAGCGTGACGAGAGGGCGTTCGCGTATAAGCGTTGCCTCGGCACTGCGAATGTGGTCGGTGATTAGCTGCGCGTCGCCGAAATGAATTGCGCGAATGGGAGAACGGGTCGCCGTCCAGGCATCGATGCTCCGCACCGCGACTTTCCCGAAATCGAGTGCGTAGCTTCTCGATAGTCCCGCTTCGTCGAAGCTTTGCATCCATCCGTCGCATCGCCCGAACAAAATAGGTTCGCGCGCCACATCCACCGGTTTGATCGGGTATTTGTAATCCCACAAACGCGACCGATGGCGCAGAAGCGAAGGAAAGGACGAAAACTCGCAGCCGAACGCGATTGCTGCGCCCCAGGCCAGACGATCGAAAAATGATCCGCCGACATCGATCGACAGAATTGTTCCTGTTGGGCCCGCATCGAGTACGGCAGCAAATATTCGGGCCGCTCGCGCGCAAGAGACGCCAAAAAGGGATTCAGTGTTCATCGCAATCCGTCTGAGCCCGCGCAGATCCGTTCAGAAAACCCGCATCATGGTCACGCCTCGGCACTGAGCATGATGCAGCGCACGGCAATCGAAAGAGGACGCAAATCCGGATTGAGGCCCAGTTCCATGGGAGATTTGACGTCTTCTCCCGGGAAACTGATCCGCAACGTATGCATTTCCTGCGAACCGCTACGGATCACGCAACGCCCTTGCACCATGTAGGCGGATGAGTCCTTTGCCATCGGCGAAATTTCGAGGGCGAACGGCTCCCCATCCAGAAATATCTGCATTTTTGGAATGAGTTCGGCGACGAGCGGCCGAATCTCCGGAATATCGATGCGATACGTCCCGGAGGGATGGAGGTTGACGGAAACGTCGCTCATCTCGCCCATCCAGCAAATACCGCCCCATCTGCCGGCTTCCACCGGATGCCAGCCGGCGCTGGAAGCTTCCCTGCCCAGGTTCAATATCGCAGCGTTGGGTGCCTGCTCCCCGGTGCGCGAAGGCCCACGCCCCGGCGCAAAGAAGGACAGATCGTGTATTCGGAGCCGGCCCGTCGAATGGGTCCCCGACAGATAATCGAATGTGAGCGTGGGACGAGCCGGCGCTATGCCACCGCCCCCCTCGATCGCGCTCCCCGTGAATGCCCATTGCCCATTGTCGAAAACGTCGAACCGTCCGCTCATGGGCCGGCCATTATATCCAACAATAAGTGCAACAAGTTCGGCTGTGTCCGATGCGCCGCTTCCTTTGATGACAACATCGGCGCTGTCGCCAAGCGGTCCATCCAGTTCGACGGATCCAGCGCCGTACACTGCGAGACTGGCCTCGCCATCGGCGGAAATCCATCTCACATCGCCGCGCGGCTGTACCAGCAGAGGCCGCGTCGAAAGTTCGAACGCGACAAGCGGCTTGTTGCGATCGATGGGATCGAAAGCGGCAGGCGAAGGAACCGCTACATCTTCAATGGCCGGTACCGAAACGGATGGCGCAAGGAAATCGAGATCGATTTCGGGAATGTGACGGATGATTTCCGTAATCTGCCGTTGAACGACGGCCATTTCGCGTTCAACCGAATCGCGATGAACATTGAGCAGCATGTCCACCGGCTCGACGACCTTCGATGCTACCCGCCTTTCAAGTTGCGCGACGTCCCAAGCCGGTTTGTAGCTTTCGAGCCGCCGTTCCAGCAGATCGAGGCGCTCCGATACTGTCAGCAGTGCGCGTGCGATGGACGTGACGTCCGATGCGCCGAACAGAACCGGCGTTCCCAGAGCACGCCCCTCGGGTCCTCCGACGAGCACGGTGAGCGCATGCAACTTCCCGTCAAGAACGTTTTGCGGCAACGACAATTCGAAGCGAAACGCCGTCACCGTCACGCCGGAATCCAGAACACGCGTAATCCGCTCGCTCGGCGCATGCGTGACGACGTCTGTATCTCCATCGCGAAGTGTAAGAAGCGGCGCGTCATGCGGATTGCGCCGATTGAGTACCCAGCCGCACACCGCGCCGTTAGCTACGCCACTGACCTCACCGACATAGTCATGGCCCGAAAGCAGCCGCTCCGCTTCATCCAGCGTCGCGATTGAAATCGACGGGAGCAGTTCCACGCGCGTTCCTGCAACGAGGGCGCGAATGACGAAGGGCGGCGATTTCGCCGGTAGACGATCCAGCCGGATTTCAAACCGGTGCATGCCATTACCGCGCTGCGCCTTTGCGAGCTCGATATCGAACTTGTCGGCAGCACCGGAGGCGACGCGAATATCCTCAATGTAGAATTCGACATCGACGGTTTCGTAAGGCTGTTCCGGATTCCATGCCCAGCCCACAACCGTCCCATCGTGAATGCCGATGATTCCGCCTTCCGCGCTGCCCGCATGGGCGCCCGATTGCCCAGCCGCAAACTTGGACGCGGTGGACGAAGTCGCCGATTCGGTAGGGGCGAGCTGCCGACGCGCCATATGCATTCCCTTCAACTTATGTTGTGGCTGGGCACCTTAGCCGACCCAAAATGCACTTTCTAGGGCTGTTCGGCGAAGTAATGGGCGAAAGAATATCGGCCCGACATGTACACGGCACTCTTCAAGTCCGTTATGCCAACGCTTCAGGATATTCCGGCTGACGAACAACCCGTTCAGGTCAGGCCGTAGCGTCGTGTCATTCCGGACTTGTTCCTGAAACATTCGATGGTTGTTCGATTGCTGCGGAAGGCTGATGTCCATCGCCTTCGTCAACCGGCTCGCCTTCTTCCGGCTCGCTGACGGAAAGCCTCCGCCCCATGTCCAGTTCGCCCTCATGCATCCAATGCCGCAATCCATGTTCTGCGAGATATTCCTTCACGACCAGAGGATTGGAAAAACGGGACAGAATGTTGGCCGAATTCTGCTTCGCCTGGGATTTGTATTGAAGCTCCCGCGAAAAGGGCTTCGACGGATCGGCGCCGACGAAAGCCGCGATGTCCGCCAGCACCCTCGGATCGTTTACGTCCTCATAGTTCATCAGGAAATAGTACTGGCCGGCATTGCTCACCTTTTCCATGACCCCCTGAAAAAAGGACATGTACCGGTCGTGGAAACTTGCGAACTTCTCCGGCGAGAACTTGACCTTGGGAGGATCTTTCCGCTGGATTTTGCCGTCACGCTGTCCGTATTTCCCTGTTTCGCGGGCGACCAGTGCAGAAGAAAAACTCGCCAATATATTCCGTCTGAAGAGGATAATCTTCCGGATATCCGTGTCTGCAATCAGACGATCGAGGACGACATCGTTCTCTCCCTGAAACATCTTGAATCCCACATGTGTTCGGCCGTAGTTCGCGGAACACACGCGGTCGAAGAAAGCCATCGGGTCTTTCTTCCTCAAATCTATCAGTGTTTTTCTGACCTCGTCGCTTGCATCCTCCTTGGGCCAGAACACATATAATCTGTCGGGCGCACCCGCATCGAAGATATTTCCGTTCATGAATATGTCGGGATGGCCGCCCAGCGAGGACGCGAAATGGCTTGACCCGGTTCGGGCGGCGCAAATGATCACGAAACGCATACGGTTTTCCCAGCAACGCAAGATGGAGTTACGCGATCCGGGACCGCGCTTAGCTGCACTTTACCATGCAATCCCGAATGCCCCTACGGCGTCAACCGCCATTGTGCCGCGCGAAGTCCCGTCCGCCGGATTGGATCACATCCGAAAGCTTGAAATTTTTCCGCACGGTCCTTGTTTATCCCGCCGCGCCGTTTTCGGTCGAACACGGTTTGAGAATCAGTTCGCTCGACGATCTTCCAACCGGCGTCCGAGAGCCGAAGTCCTGGCTGCTATCGGTGGAAAATTAACCCGCCCTCCGCCGTTCACCGGCCGGATCTGGGGATGCTCGTTTACCACGCCAAACGGCGCTGACTGAGGTTCGCGCGCATCGGTATATCGGATTGCGTTTTTTCGTCCAATCGTGCAATGGCTAACGCCGAGAATGCCGAGCCGGCAGCCGGAGCGGCGCCATTTGAGGGTGCGCCAGCGGGAGGTTTTTTTGCAGTTCTACGCGCTCGTTGCTACCCATCATAAGACGGGCAGCGTCTGGATGCGCACCGTATTTAGCGAGATCGCATCGGCGCTGGACATTCCTTTTATCAATATCAGCAAGCAGCGCACGCTCGATGCGGATCGCCTTCCCGCATCGGCGATCGTGTTCAACGATCATTCCGATTTTTCGCGCTGCCCCTTCATATTGGATCATCCCCGCAGCCGCATCATGCACATCATTCGCGATCCTCGCGACGTGATCATATCGGCCATGCACTATCACCGGAAGGCGAAGGAAGTTTGGTTACATCAGCCCCGCAAAGGCCTGCGCGGCGATACATATCAGGAAAAACTGAACCGCTTTCAAAACGACCGGGAGAGATACCAGTTCGAGATCGGGCGGACATCGGGACGGGTTATCCGCGATATGCAGGCTTGGAATTATTCAAGGTCGAATGCACTGGAATGCAAATACGAAGATTTGATCGCGGACACCGGGATGGAACGTATTTCGGGCATTCTCGCGCATTTCGGTTTCGAAGCGAAGGAATACGAAACGTGCCGGGAGATATTCTGGGCGAACTCGCTGTTCGGGGCTCTTCAGGGAAGTCAGTCGGGACATATCCGCTCGGGGGCGCAAAGGCAGTGGCCGAAGACTTTCGACGCGTCTCTGGCGGCATATTTCCTCGAGCGGTTTCCCGATGCCTTGATCCAGCTCGGTTATGAGCCCGATAATTCCTGGGTCGCGTCGCTCGGCCAGCACCCCCAGCTCGACGCGGAGGAAAAAATTGAAGCATGAGTCGACGGGCAATGCCGATGTTTCGTCCCTTCCAGCCAGCCGCACCGCGGAGTGAACGCCCTGCGTTCGATTCCACGGGCCGCGCGTCCCGATCGGAAATGATGTGCGCGCTCCGTGCCCGGATTTCCTAACCTGACAACACGAAAGTTTCCGTTTGCGATCTGCCCTCAAAACTCTATTCGCATCTGAATTAGCAGAGCGGATCTGTAAGTTTCTCCGTATGCGCGGCCCCCGTACGCGCATCGTTGCTCCCGAATGGGTCCGGGACCGCGTCATGTCCGGCGCCTCGGAAGCCGATCAGGAATCACGGGCTTTGTGGGCGGAAGAGGTTGGCTCTCCCGCGCCTAAAGTCGACGGGATTTGGAATTATATCATTACCGCCGACGACGCCGAGCGCGAGCAGGCGCTTTTAAACGATTTTCCGGCGAGCGGCGGCATCAAGGTCCATGGACTTTTCAACGAAGTGCTTCCCGCGGTCCTGTGCGGAGCGGGCGGCCTTGCCCGCGAATATCCGGACGGCAATCTCAAGAGATATGCCGTGTTATGCGTACCGCGCAGCGGAAGCCGCTATCTCGTGTCGGTGCTGAACCGTCACGGTCTCGGTATGCCCGAGGAACATCTGAGAGAACCGCTTGGGGCGGCAATTGCCGACGGAAGACTGCCTTTCAGGAAATCCTTTAAGGAGCTGGAGCGATTTGGTCAGCGCAACGGAGTTTTCGGAACCAAACTGATATCCTCCTTCCTGATCCGAGCCTGCAATGGCCGGTTACAGCGTATTGAACAGAATATCGGCTGGATGGCGCAGCGCGGCTTTCAGTTTGTTTATCTGGACCGGCCGCTGAATGAATCCGTGATTTCCAATTATATCGCGGCGCGCATCAAGAAGTGGCACTTCTTCGAGCAACTCGACGATACGACCAAGGATATTCTGGATAAACTCGAATTCAACGAAGATGCCGCGTGGAGCGAATATATTCGTTTTCGTGCCCAGAAACTGACACTTGCTTACCTCGCCCAAACGTTCCACATGCCGGCGATTTCTTATACGTCGTTACAGGAGTCGGTGGAGAGTGTCGTCTCCGCTCTCGGCACACGGCTCAATGTCGATCCGGCTGCATTGAAAGGCGGCTCGGCGGCCGTGCCCGTTCCAACGCGGAAAGAGTCGGACACTTACGCAAATTTTTCGGGTGCCCTCTCGGATGTTCTGGAGACGCGGAAGCACGAGATCACGCCTTACACGGAGAAAATGCTGCGCGAACTCGTGGGCGTGGACAAAGAGACTGCGGAACACCTTGCCGCAACGCCTATCCCATGATGTGTTTGCCCAATATTTGAACGGCTAGACCGGATAGCCGAACGCCTCGTAATCGGCGCGGAACAGCGATTTGATATAATCGGCGTCTTCGGCACTGACGACACTGTCCTGCTGAAACTTCACGCCGCTTTCGTTCGCTTTGGGTAACTCCAGTTGGAGTCCAAGCCGTTCGCTCAACTCTTCGACCCAGGCCGGATAATCCTCCAGGCGGAAAAACCGGGACTTCAGCGTTTCAGTGTCGAGACCCGTCAGACTACTTAGCTGTGTGCGAAAGCCCGGAGCTTCCGAAAGACGCTTATGCCGGATGAACTCCGAAAAATCTTTCGACCGCAGGAATACTTTGGAAGACACCCATTTCAGGGCCGGCTTCTGCTGCAACGCCTCGCGGGTCGTGTGCTCGGGAATCTCCCTGAGATCGATCCCCTGCTCATCGGCCCATTTCTTCAGCGACGAGCCGACGAAATTGTACATCGAGCATAGCCGCGAAAGCGGGTTTCGCACGACGGAAAAAACAAAATATTCATCCAGAATTCCGCTTCCGCAGACCTTCTCGATTTCGGCAACCGTGCTGTGCTTGTTGAGGCCGAATTTTTTCATATAGGCGGCCTGGATGCGTTCTCCGAAGGCCGACCCGCCAAGGATCAGGTCGTTCCAGGCCAGATGGGGATCCAGCGCCCGCTCCACGCTCGTCCCACCTGTCTTGTGGATATGGATGAAAATGAATTTCCGGGAGTGACAGATAATCATCGCAAATCCGATGCCTCCGAATAATTATCGACGACCCGGAAGGGAAGATCGGCTCGCACGAAACCGGCCAGCGGCAATTCAAACGATCTGCAACCTTCGGCATCCTCGGAAACAAGGGAAAATCCGAGCTTGCTGTAATGGTCTTTGACCATTCCGTTCTTCGCCGTCGGAATGTACTGCCCTCTGAGACTCGCACCTCCCCGCCGCGAAAGTTCGGCCACGACTTTCTCAAGCATGCCTTCCTCAATGCGGCGGCCGAGAACCCTGCAACTCATCAGCCAGGTATCGATATCCCACGCTCCCTTGCCGGTATCGGGACGACAAATGACCACCCCAATCATCCCGAAATCTCCAAACTTGTCTTCGAGCCGGACCTGCAGCGTCAAAAGATCGGGATCCGTCTCCATTGCCGCGACCTCGCCTTCGGTATAGCGCCGCGTGGTCAGATTGAACTGATTGCTCTTGTTGATGAGTTGCGCGATCCGTTGCCGCCCTGTGCGATCGAAAGGCGAAACGGTCAAAACCATTTCCAGGGAACTCAAATAATCCCCGAGGTCGCGGGCTTTCGCCATCACTTCGGCGCGCAACGCGTTGGCGCCGTAGGAATCGACGCGCAACCTGTCCTCGGCGGAATAACCGACCGCTTCGAAATACCCCGCTGCGTGAAGCGTCCATGCGTACCAGGCGGGATCGGTGGGCAGCTCCGGCACAGCGACCATCGGCAGCGCGGCACGAACCTGGGCGCGCTCGGCCGGATTGTCGTCGAGCAGGACCAATGCGTCGACGCCGATGTTCAGTGTTTTCGCGATGCTTTCCAGATTGCTGGCCTTGTCGATCCAGTTCGCTTGAAACACGGTGATGTGCTCTTCGCGCAGAATCATTTCGGGGTGATCGCGAAATGGTCCGCGCGCCACCTCGTCATTGTTCTTGGAACAAACGGCCAGCACGACGCCGCGCATGCGCAGATCCGCCGCCAATTCCTGGACGGACAGGAAAGATTCGCCGCGCGCGGTACCCTGCCCCAGGACGATCCCTTCCAGGCCATCGTCGCCGATGACCCCGCCCCACAGCGTATTGTCGAGATCCAGCACCAAACACTTTCTCGCCCGGCCGCGAATGGCGCCCAGCAGGCGGCCCAGCACGTCTGCATAGATCGGGAAGCAGTCCGCGCTGAATGGGAGCTTGTACGCCGTCCACTGCACGGGATCGAACCAGAACTCCGTTCCGACGCGCTCGGCGAGAGCAGCAACGTCGAGCAGGTAGCTGCCGCTTTCTTCGGCGAGCGCGACGATCAGGCGATTGGCGTCCTCGATCATGGACCGCACGCTTCCGCGCACACGCCTTTCGTAGCTTCCGAACAATGCCTGCGCGGGAACGGGCATCGTTTGCAGGATCGCAGGTGCGCCGCCATGCCGGCGTAACGCCTCAACCGCCATTCCCAGTTTGCCGACCGCCGATTTTACGCGCGCGGCGGGAGATTCAGAGAAATCGGGACGGTCTAGATGCATCCACCGGTGGTCCACGGCGATAAGCACGCCATCAAGTCCGGCCGTATTGATTTCGGAGCCGGCGTTCAGCGCCTCCTGCAAAACCTGGTCGTAAGGCGCGGCCAACACCTCCACCGCCACGCCGTGGCGCGCCGCCGCCGCCGGTACGCAATCGAGCAGAAGATCGAACGTCGAACTCGCGAGCACGCCCAACCGGAAGCCGGAAAGCGGTTCAAGGTTCGCACCGGAGTTGCGGCATCGTGCGATCGTGCGGCTCAGCTTCAACGACTGCTGGGCGGAAAGCCGAAACGACGCCAGACGCTGAATCTCGGCGCCCGCAGAAGTCGCATCGCCGCACGCGCGGCACTGGATCGCGAAATCGTCAGGCGGTTCCGGCAACCAGGGAAGGGAGGAGATCGCCGGTCTTGCTCGCGGATTCATAAGCTCATACCTGCCGCCGGTGTCGGCTATAGTTTGCTTTGAATCAGAGTGATCAATTCGCCCACGGTTTCCGGCGCAATGATTTCATCGGTATCGAATTGAATGTTCAATGCCGATTCAAGCGCGATCATGAGCCTGACGTGATTGGTGCTGTCCCAGCCCTTGACGTCGTCGGCAGTTGTGCCGTCCGTCACGACGATCGTGTCATCGTCGATGACATCCCGCAGCAACTCCTGAATTTTTCCACGAATTTCGTCGCGATTCATCTCGATCGAAGCTTTCCTTGATTTCCCGGCGGCGCCCGCACCCACCGCCGCGACGTCCCGAACACGGTTGTGCCCCGGCGCCACAATCAAATCTATCATGAAACGCGGGAGCGGAACGAAAAACTGCACGCAGCGCCCGCCATAGGCCATAGCGACCCCTTTGCCGTCACGCGGCGCTTCAGGCGGCGTGCAGTGCTGCCGATTTTTCCGGATTCGAAACGGCCTGCATGATGAACTTGGCCAACGCGAAATACCCAAGACGCGTGAAATGCGCCTGATCTATGAGCGTTTCCTGCGGAACGATTTTGTTCACATCGACAAATACGAACTTCGAACCCCGATTCGCACAATAATCCCGGCATGCTTCGTTATATGCCGTCCGCTGCTTGAGCAAATCCCCCTCCACATTATCGAACGTGTGGAAGCCGAGCACGAAAATGCGGGCCTCGGGACTGCACACTTCGCCCACTTTGTCCAATGATTCGGCGATCAGCTTGAGGCGCTCCGGCAGCTTGTAATCCAAATCCACAACTTGCCTCTTCAACCAGCCGGGTTTGTAATCCTTGATCTGCTTCTGGGTTTGCTTGTTTATGTGCAGAAGCAGCTGATCGTGCGTCCGGAAATAATCGCCCCGTGCCGCCGGCCACAAAGATAAGATGATAATATCGGCCGCTTTGACCGCCGCATCGAAACTGGCGGCGTCTTCATACGTCCAAAAAGGAATTTTCCGGAGAGCCGCCGATGCTTTGATAGTCTCTCTGTCGTTCAGTATGAAACCCGGATCGTCATACCGGATCTTCACGCCGTCCTTCACCTTGCTTACAAATTCCTGCCGATTGACGCTGCAGTAGGAGGAGAGCTGCAACAGGTCGCATCCGCCGAGCAGGACGAGATTCTGATTCGACGCGACACCGCTCCCGCTCGCGCCTCCCTCCTGATTGATCCAGTCGATCTTTTCGTGCGTCTGCAATCCGTAACTAACCGGGTCCGCAATCTTGATCTCGGGCCGCCCGAGTAACTCGTAGACGTACTGCTCGATGCCCATGTGCATGGCCCGGCAAGAGAACGTAAAATGGACCAGCCGCTTGACCTTTGCGATGTGGTGCAGCAGATAAAAACCGACAAACCCATAGTCGCCGTGATTGTCCTTGGCGAACACGCAGCCGGCATGGAAGCCGAACTCTCCCAAATCCTTTCGAAGGGTTTCGATGTCCTTCTCGGTCGCGAGGCGCTGTTTCGTGTAATCGACATCGCTGGCGCTATTCAGCAGATCCACGACCTGATCGAAATATTTCTCGATGTCGGGATCCACAACGACGCGAACATTGCTGGTCCGCAAAAACTGCTCGTTCGATACGCCTGCCGCCTTTTGCGCATCGATCTTTCGCTGCACGACGCGGTACTGTTCTACGACTTCCGATGACAGTTTTTTTCGCATTGATTTTGTCCGCAAGAGAAGGTGCGTCACAGTCAGACTGTCGGAAACGGCACCCGCCTTCGAATTGACCTATCCTCCGACATACTGCCGTGCGAAGTCCACCAGCGCCTTTCCCTGGCTTCCAAACTTCGAAGCTGCAGCGGCGATTTGGCCGAGTTCCTCGTCGCTGATGAAGAATTCGCACGTCTGGGTACTCAAATCGGGCGGCGTGAGGTCGATGTTGAATTCGTCCTTCAGAAACTTCCGGTCCGCAGCATAATGACGCTCTTCCGCCTGTCGCGCGGCCTCCGGACTAAATATAAATCGGCTGGGCTCGCGGCTTCGCGGCATTTGTTTGTCGAACTGCTTTATCAACGCAGACACTTTTTTGGGCGATTTCACCACTCTCTTGGCAGCCAGAAGCGCAATAAGCATTCTCGGGCTGTATGCAATGAGCACAGCCTTGTTGCTCGGAATATCCTGTTCCGCAAAACCGATATGTGTGAAGAACCGTTTCACCCATTCGTCGGACGGGTGATAATTCAGCGCCGTTACGCGATGACCGGTTTTTCGCAAGTTCTGGACCAACGGAGCGTAACAGATTTTATGACCGTGACCGTTCAGAAACTCGTCGGGGCTACGCTGCTCCGGAGAGTTTGGCGTGCGAATACGATTATTGTAGAGCGATGCGGCGCGCGAGAAATGCTCCCGGCAGGTGAATAACAACTCGATATCGAGCGGCATCTTCAGATGAGACAGCAGCTCGTCCATGAACGAGCCGACGTTCTTCATCTCCAACATTTCCGAACTTATCAGAATATCCTTGGAGCTTTCCTCTACCTCCACCCGCAATTCCTCGAACAATCGGGGAGCGTCGGCTTTTGAGACCCCGCCCCGGGGAACGCCTCCAAAATGGGCGAAGACAAGTCCATGTTGACCGCGAAATTCGGCGGGGCCGCCCCGGCCGGCTTTTGGAAAATTAACCACGGGATTGCGGTGATCGATCAATGCCTGCTGCATCGCGGATGTTCCGGTTTTCCGCGGTCCCACATGCACATACAGTTTTCTAGACAACGCCGAGCAACCTCACCTGCGCACCGGGCCGATGTACAGACTATGCCGCGCATTTGCAATTCGCCGCGCAAAGTGCCGGCTCCGGACGAGTGCCACTTGCAAGAAGCGGAGCCATGAAAGTCGCCGCTGCTTAGGTTGGCGTTTCCCGGTGCTGATATCGAGTCGGCATTTGGTTCAACCGCCGATCATGAGGGGCGCCAAGCCTCTCTTGTCCGATCATTGAGCAATTCGCCTGGAGCCGGGTACGTGTTCCGCAATCATTTGAGAAAGCCGCCTCATATCGCCGTGCCCGTCGACTGATGACGCGTACTAACTCGCCCAACCTCTCGTGGCGCAGCGCGACCCGTGAGCGGTACACTTTGCGACAGAAAACAACCTGCGAGTCCGGCCCGGAACAGCGGGGACTTGGGGCTGTGCTTGCTTGACAATATTTCCTGCCCGAAAGAGAAAACAGGAGGTGAAAGTCATCCGATCAAGATAGACGACTCATTAAATAGGATTATGGGACTTTTGAGATGGCGTTCGTAATTATCGGCGTGCCGCGAACCGGCTCCACGCATTTCATGACCTCGCTGAACGGTCATCCCGAAATTTTTTGCAATGCGAACATATTCAAGGCGAACAACATCCAGCTCTCATGGCCGAAGGAAGACAAGATTCCGGAGGTGAAGAAGGAACTGGAGACGCTGAGAGATAAAGATCCGGCAGCCTTTCTCGATCGCGTGCTGAAAGCGGGTTATGGACGCCCCCATGTGGGCTTCGAGATATTCCGGGGACAGCATGCGGGGATATTGAATGCGCTGATCAAGGACGGCTCCATCAAGAAAATAATCCTCTACAGGAAGAACATACTGGCGAATTTTTCGTCGACTCTGCTGGCCAGCAAGACCGGGGAGTACATGCTGAAATCCGGTTCGCAAAAACCCGAAGCTGAGCCGAAAGTCGTCTTCAACCCCAAACGTTTCATTACCTTCCACGATCACTATGTGGCGTTCTATCGCTATGTGATGGAAAAGCTGAGAACGAACTCGCAGCCGTTCTATGTCATGAGCTACGAGGACATAAATAGCCCGCAGATGATGGCGGCAGTCATCGCGTTTATCGGCGCCGACCCGCAATTGTCGATCGACGTAAAAAATTATACGAGAATACAGAAGCAGAATCCGTCATTCATCGTAAGCCGCTTTTCCAATCCCGATGACGTCGAAGCTTTCCTCGCCGAGCACAATTTGCTGCACTGGCGCTATGAGGGAGAGACCGCGCTGTATGCGTTTGCCGAGCGGGCGCGGAAAATCAGTTCGCGGAAACTCCGGAAGCGAAAAAAGAAGCGGAAAACCCTGAAGCAAAAGAAGTGAACGACGCCGAAGTTCGATCGTCCACCCGGACGATGTCAGGTTAGCTTCGCCGGTCCCCGATCCGTTCCATTGACGCTCTGAAGGCGGACGCGCGTTTTGCGCTTTTGGAGGCGACGACGGGCTTTCGTTTTCTTCTTGGGCGGCGGAGCAGGTATTTCTTCGTCAACGATGACCGGAGGCGGAATAACCACCACCTTCTTCAAAGCCTCGACGATCTGCGAAACCATGGCCTCGCTGGCTTCTTTTGAGGGATAGTATTCGTTGTCCCAACAGAGCGATCCGTTCTTCATCACTCTCGGGCATTTCCTGCCGGTCAGATAGCTGTTGAACCCATGCGGCAGACCGGGATCATGAGAGACTTCGATGAGGCCGGCAGTCTTTGCCGCGATTTTGTCGAGCATTCTCCGTTCTACGAGATGGGGAAAATCTCCAAAATCCTTGTCCTTGTTCATCCGCTCGATCGACCAGGAATCGGGAGTACGCGACGATATCCAGGTAAGTATCACAGGTACTTTTATCCTGCGAATAAGACCTAGCATCGTCTTTACGTAGCGCGCCTGCCATTTTGCTACCAGGCGTTTGGCTTCGGCAGGCGATTGATCCCAGATCTCCTTCAGGACGGTGAGCCGCGCGACTTTTCTCGTCCCACCCGGACGAACCGTTCTGCGTCCGCCGGGATATTCGTCACAACCGATGCTGCGCCCCGACAGAATTTGCAGGATCGCGGCCTGTCCGCCGTTTGCAACTTTGAGGAACTTATATCTGGAAAATGTTTCGGGACCCGCCCCACCGAGGGACAGGTTGATAGCAGACAGGCCAAGCGCGTTTCCGATCGCCGTATGCGGCCCGGTTTGTTGAAACCTTCCGAACAGCTGCGCGGCGCCCATGACTGTAATGTAGCGGCCGGCGGCAAGATCGACCGCTTCCGGTTGCGGGCCACGAAACAGCGGAGACCCCTGCAAAAGCGGATACATCTTGTAATCGACGATCTCGAAATCGCGACATTGATACTGCGTTACGTACCCGGCCCTGAGTTTGGAGAATATTTTCTTCCAGAGTATCTCCCGGGCGGCTCCGCCGCTCCGTTTCAGCAGACGTTCCGCGGCAAGCATCGAAATACGATTGGCAAGGTCGAAATCTTCGGCGGCCAATGCTTTTTCAAAGGGGCCGAGATATTTCGACATCTCCTGCTTGAGCGTGTCGTCCGTCATGACACTTGCTTCGCATAGAGTTGCGCTCGCGACAACCGGGTTCGCGGGCACGTAATTCGCGCCGGCAACTTTGATACGATCTCGGCTTTTTTACGGGAAAAAGCGCATCCGCGTGTCATGATGAGGAATGGTTGCGGGGCCAGGATTTGAACCTGGGACCTTCAGGTTATGAGCCTGACGAGCTACCGGACTGCTCCACCCCGCGACATGCGGTTTTTGTAAAGGCGGGTTCCGAATTTGCGTGCTTTGCTGACCTGGCAGCGACCTACTCTCCCGCGGCTTGAGCCGCAGTACCATGGGCGCTGGGGGCTTTAACGGCCGAGTTCGGAATGGGATCGGGTGGAATTCCCCCGCTAGGACCACCAGGTCGGCAAAGCACACAAAATCAAGACACTCATTATCTAGGATCAGATCTGCAATCTGCGCGAATGTTACTTCGCGCGCCTGGACTCATTTCCAAGCATGGAACTGGTGCTGGCGATCAAGCGCCAATCGAGCGATTAGGACCAGTAAGCTCAACGCATTGCTGCGCTTACACGCCTGGCCTATCGACGTGGTCGTCTTCCACGGCTCTCAAGCGAAACCTGGTTTTGAGGT
>DASXXW010000232.1:0-14051 GCA_036502865.1 Rhizomicrobium sp. | reverse complement strand
CATCGATGTGTTTTGTGGCGGCGAATCGGCAAGTACGATATGCGCCCGGACGGCAAGTGCGAGCGACAGCATGAGGTCGTTGTTATTTGCTGCGGGTTGCGCCACGAAAATCTGCTGCGGCTCAAGCAGCAACCAGGCTTCCGGTCTTTTGCCGACACGGATCGGCGTTTCGAGTTTCGCCCATAACCGCTCCGCGGCGGGCCTGATTTCACGTGTCCCGCAATTTCGCGGTCGAACGCGTGAAACAACATCCCGGCCAGATGCGCCGCATTGTGGTTCCACAATTCGGCGATATTCATTTTCACGGGACCGAGCTTCAGCTGTCCTTCGCTCAGTTTGATCGTGCCCTGCGTGAAGACTTTTATTTGCCAATCGGGTGCGAGCTGAAGACGTGTTGTCGCCTCGGCGACGCCCAGCGCCTGTCCTTGCGCGCTCGTACGAAAGAAGCCTCCCTTGACCACCATATGTGCATGGACGGCGATCGGCGCAGTCAGCGAAAGCGCGTTGCCGTAGGCCATTCCCGTAATTTCGTCGGTGCGCGAGGCTGTGAGATCGAGGGCGCAAGTTGCGATGACGCAGGCGACGGGTTGATTGCGAATATCCGCGATCTGATTTTGCGTGCGCGCATTCAGGATTTTCAGAATATCGCCGACAGGTACTGTCAGAGTGGCCGAGACCATCGAAACGGGAATTGGAGGTGGCTGCGGTGGCGGCGTGCGTTTGGGTGCCGGTGCCTCAAATCCGCACGCAGTCAGCAGCAACAGAACAAACAGAGCAGCGAAGCGGGTGAGGGCGAAACGCACCCGCACGCCGTCAGACGTTCAGCAGCAGATGCTGGCGCTCCCAGGGGCTGATCACTTGCTGATAGGCGTCGTGCTCCGAAACTTTGACGTCGCTGTAAAGGACGACAAACGTTTCACCCAGCACGGAGCGGAGATCGCCCGATGCACGGAATTTCGCCACCGCATCGAGGATATGCCGCGGCAGCTGATACCGCGTCGATTCATAGGCGTTGCCTTCCATGGCCTTCGTCGGCGCGAGATTTTCCACCATGCCGAGATATCCGCACACCAATGATGCCGCGATGGCGAGATAGGGATTGGCGTCGGCACCCGGCACGCGGTTTTCGACGCGGCGGTTCTGCGCATCGGAGACCGGCACGCGCAATCCGACCGTCCGGTTTTCGTGACCCCAATGCGTGTTGATCGGGGCAGACAGAAACCGCACCAGCCGGCGATAGGAATTCACGAATGGCGCGATCAGCGGCATGGCGCCGGGCAGATATTTCTGCAGGCCGGCAATATGCGCCAGGAACAGCCGCGTATCCTTGCCGTTTTTGGTAGCAAACAGGCTTCTGCCGCGTCGCGCGTCAACCACACTCTGATGGATGTGCATGGCGGAGCCGGGTTCCTGCTCATACGGCTTGGCCATGAAAGTCGCGTAGATGTCATGTCGTAGCGCCGCTTGCCGCACGGTGCGCTTGAACAGGAATGTCTGATCCGCGAGTGCGATCGGATCGCCATGATTGAAATTGATTTCGACCTGCGCCACGCCCTCTTCATGGATCAAACTGTCGATCCCGATTTCCTGTGCTTCGCAATAGTCATAAACGTCTTCGAACAGCGGATCGAATTCATTGACCGCATCGATGCCATAGGCCTGGCGCCCGGTTTGCGGACGCCCCGTCTTTCCGGCTGGTGGCAGCAGCGGATAATCCGGATCGATGTTCTTGGCCGCCAGGAAGAATTCCAGTTCCGGCGCAACGACGGGCCGCCACTCACGCTCCTCATAGAGCCGCATCACGCGCTTCAGAATGCTGCGCGGCGTGAATTCCACCATCTCTCCGCTCTGATGCTGGCAGTCACAAACAACCTGCGCTGTCGGCTCCTTGTACCAGGGTACGATGCGCAATGTTTCCACATCGGGAATGAGGTTCATGTCCGGCGATTGATAGGTGAGGATGTCGGTGTCCGAATCCGCGCCCGTCACCATCTGACCGAAGATCGAGACCGGCAGCCGCAGCGTATCGTTGCGCAATCCGTTCAGGAATTTGTTTGTCGGCAGGATCTTGCCGCGCGCAATCCCGGCCATGTCGGGCACGAGACATTCCACTTCGCCGACGCGGTTCGATTTCAGCCAGTCTGCAAATTGTTCTTCGACATGCCGGTTCATCGCCGGACCCTTTCATGTACTGCTTCGCCAAAGGCAGAAAATATTGCTCGGGAAATTTCGTTGTCGCGCCAGCGCCATTCCGGATGCCATTGCAGGCCGAGGAGAAAACCCTTTGCCTCGGGCATCGAAACGGCCTCGATCGTGCCGTCGGGCGCTGTCGCATCTGCGTGCAGCGGCGGCGCCAGCCGGTCGATCCCCTGCCCGTGAAGAGAGTTGACGGAGAAATTGCGCAAAGGCGTGATGCGCGCCAGCAAGCCGTCTTCGGCCACGGTCACTTCATGTGCCGGCCCATATTGCGTCTCGAGCGGCGCGTTCTTGTCTTCGCGATGATCCTGCCGGCCCGGCACTTCCTCGACATGCTGGAACAGCGTCCCGCCCAACGCGACGTTCAATTCCTGAAAGCCCCGGCAGACGCAAAGAACGGGCAGTCCCGCCGCGATTGCGGCCTGCAGCAGGGGGAGGCTGGTCCCGTCGCGATTATGGTCCATCAACACGCCTTCGCGCGGCGTTGAGCCGTCATAGCGGGCGGGCGAGACATTCGAGGGCGAACCGGGGAACAGAAAGCCGTCAAAGGCCGCCAGCAGATCGGCAGTGGGAATGGGGTCTTGAAGGACGGGAATGAGTAGCGGCATGGCGCCGGCCCCGTCCCGGACGGCAGTGATGTATTTCTCGCCGACCATGTGAAACGGATGCGGTCCCACCATGCGATGGTCGCACGGGATGCCAACAATGGGTGGACGGGGGGACATGCGAGCCGACTTTCGGCCTTGGGCCTAGCACGGCCCCAATGGGGCGGGCAAGGCGGGGCCAGCCGGCTGGTTATTTCCCGGAATCGGCCTGATTGACGATGGTAAACAGGCCCGGATCGATCGCGAGGTCCTTCTTCACATCGCTGATCGAAACGGTGGTCAGCAGGCCCTGCGCGTCACGGACCGTCCATTGCTTGAGCGACAGATCGGGTTCGGAAAAGACCAGCGTGATGTTGCCGTTGGTGTGCCCGCTATGCGCGCGCGCTTGAACCACGAGTTCGTTGTTCACCTGCTCCACGCCGACAATGTCGGAATTGTCGCGCAGATCGACATCGTCGCCGAGAATGAGGTTGAGCGGCGTCGTCCACAGCGCATAGCGATCCGTGGTGTGAAGGGTTCGGTTTTCGACGGCGACCCAGCGTCCGTCGCTGACAATCAATGTGGGATTGGGGGCCGCATATTCGAAGCGCATACGGCCCGGCTTGTCGATGTAGAAGCGGCCCTGATCGAGTTGGCCTTCAGGGCCGATCTGGGCGAAGCGGCCCTGAAGCGTGTGGATGGCATTGAGCGTTTCGCTCACGCGCTCGAGCTCCGCCCGTTCCCTAGAGCCGAAATTGCCGCTCGCCGGCGCAGGAACTTCTCCCGCAAGCACGATCGAGGACATAAGGGCCGCGAATATCGGAGTGATGCGGTTGAACAGGCTCATTAGTAAAATATCGTCCTTCTCCGACAGGCTGGCGCCGAACCATCTACCTTTCCTTGGCAATATGAGCGAGGTTCCTGAATAATCAACGAACCGTTCGGTCATCGCGATCTTACAAGCGTTTCATGCCGGAAACAGAACAGCATTCGGAAGCCTATGGGCGCATCGGAATATTAGGCGGGGGAGCCTGGGGCATCGCGCTCGCCCATGTCGCGATACGCGCCGGCCGCGCCGTAAATCTGTGGTCGCGAAATCCGCTCGACGGCTCGGAGCTTCCCGATGGCGCGCTGACGACACGTGATCGCGAGGTGATCGGGCAAGCCGATGCCATATTGGCGGTCGTGCCTGCGCAGCGTCTGCGCGAGGTGCTGACAGGTTTCAAACCGGCGTCGGGAACGCCGCTTGTAATTTGCGCCAAGGGTATCGAACACGCCACCGGCCGGTTGATGACGGAAGTCCTGCTCGAGACGGTGCCGGACGCAGAGCCCGCGCTTCTTTCCGGGCCGTCTTTTGCACGGGATGTTGTGCAGGGATTGCCGACAGCGGTGACGATCGCGGCGCGCGCGCCTGTCGCCCGGCGACTTCAGGCGAGCCTCGGGCACACAACATTCCGGCCCTATGCCAGCGAGGATCTCCTGGGCGTGGCGCTCGGCGGTGCGGCCAAGAATGTCTACGCCATCGCCTGCGGAATCGTGATTGGTCTCGGCCTCGGCGAAAGTGCGCGTGCGGCGCTGCTGGCGCGCAGTTTTGCGGAATTGTGCCGCTTCGCGGAGGCGGAAGGCGCGCGCAACGACACGCTGATGGGGCTTTCCGGATTTGGCGATCTGGTGCTGACGGCGACCAGCCCGATTTCGCGCAATTTCTCTTTCGGGCTCGAACTCGGACGCGGGCGGCCGCTTGCAGAATTGCGGGCGCCGGGCGCTCCGCTGGCGGAAGGCGTGGAAACCGCGCCCGCCCTTGTCGCGCGCGCCGGCCGTCTCGGCATCGAGCTGCCTGTGGCGCACGCGGTGATGGATATATTGGCGGGTGGAATTGCGGCCGCCGACGCCGTACCTCGACTAATGACACGACCTTTCAGGATGGAGTGAGAGATGCTGTTTGTAATTACTGCGTTCGACAAACCCGATTCGCTGGATTTGCGCATGGCGACGCGGCCGGCGCATTTCGACTATGCCAAGGAAACAGGTGCCATCAGGCTTGGCGGTCCGTTCCTTGACGGAAAGGGCGATATGATCGGCAGCATGATGATCATCGAGGCGGTAGACCTCGCCGCAGCGCGGGAATGGCAGGCCAACGATCCCTATGCCAAAGCGGGATTGTTTGCGAAGTCCGATCTGCAGCCTTGGAAGGCGACAGCCAATTTCTGCAAGGCGGAGCTCTGAGATGGCCTATTGGTTGTTCAAGACCGAACCCGAATCCTGGTCATGGGAGCAACAAAAGGCGAAGGGCGCCAAAGGCGAACCCTGGAGCGGTGTCCGTAATTTTCAGGCGGCTAATAATCTGAAAGCGATGAAGAAAGGCGAGCGCGGCTTCTTCTATCATTCGGGCGAGGAGCGCAGCATCGTCGGTATTGTGGAAGTGATCGGCGAATACCGGCCCGATCCCTCCGATGAAAAGGGACGCTTCGGTCTCGTAGATGTGAAAGCCGTCGCAGATGTGCCCAAGCCCGTCACACTCCAGCAGGTCAAACAGGACCCCAAACTCGCGGAAATGGTGCTGGTGAAAGCGTCACGCCTTTCCGTGCAGCCGGTTCGCGACACGGAATGGAAGTACATCTGCAAGCTGGGCGGCGTGAAGACTTAAGGGTCGCGGAAACGCTAAGCAAATATAACAATCAACATATTCGTCATCGTCGGGCCTGTCCCGGCGATCCATGAATACAATTTTTCCCGGCACATTCCGTGTTCTTGGATGGCCGGGACTACAGCCCGGCCAAGGCGTTGATGGGTGCGATGACGGATCGTATTTGAAAGCGATCGATGGCTTTCGTTACTTCTGCCGCTGGTAGAGCACCGTGCCGTCCGCCTGCAGGATGCTGTAGATCGACACGCAGCGCGGATCTTTCAGATTGCGGCACTGCAGATCGACCACCATCAGATATTTCTCGGCCGCGGTGTGCGCGATGCAGATGTAGCGTCCCTGCACTTTGGTGAGTGCCAGCTTCGACGTAACAAGCTGTCCATATTGTGGCACGATGCCGAAATTCTTGGCGCCGTTGAGCGTGAGATTGCAGATCTCGGATTCTTCGCCGAGGAGACGCTGTACCCGGTTGACGAAATTGGTGTGTTCTTCGTGCGGCAAGATGTAATAGGGATACAGCACGCCGAAATAGAGCGCCGCCAGAAGCGCGACGATAAATCCGCCGATGACGATGATGCGCATTGCCAGCCATTCGCGCGCCAGTGCGCGTTGCGTATCGGTCGTGTCAATCGACGTCATGGCAGTCTCTCTATTTCATGGTGGGAATGTTGAAATCGGGATTCTCGCGCACGCCGCCTTTGGGCCAGCGTTGCGTGACCGTCTTGATACGGGTGAAAAAGCGCACGCCTTCCGGGCCATGCTGGTTGACGTCGCCGAAGGCAGAGCGCTTCCAGCCGCCGAAGGTGTGATAGGCGAGCGGAACCGGAATCGGAATGTTTATGCCGACCATGCCGACGCGCACTTTGCTCGCAAATTCGCGCGCCGCATCGCCGTCGCGCGTGAAGATGGCAACGCCATTGCCATATTGATGATTGGACGGCAGAGCGATCGCGGCGTCGAAATCGGGCGCGCGGGCAATCTGCAGCACCGGCCCGAAAATTTCCTCCTGATAGGTCCGCATCGTCGGCATCACGCGGTCGAACAGCGAGCCGCCAAGAAAATACCCGTTCTCATAACCCTGCATCTTGAAGCCGCGGCCGTCGACGACCAGCTCCGCGCCTTCCTTCACGCCGAGATCGATGTAAGACAAAACCTTTTGCCGCTGCTCGGCTGTCACCATCGGGCCATAGGCGGCTTCGGGATCGGTCGGCAGCGAAACCTTCAGGCTTTCCACGCGCGGCCGCAGCCGTTCCACCAGGGCGTCGGCGATTTTGTCCGTCACGGGCACGGCCACGGAGATTGCCATGCAGCGTTCGCCGGCGGAGCCATAGCCCGCGCCGATCAACTCATTGGTCACGTGATCGAGATCGGCATCCGGCATGATGATGGCGTGGTTCTTGGCGCCGCCCATCGCCTGCACGCGCTTTCCGTGCGCGGTGCCGTGCGAATAGACATATTCGGCGATGGTCGTTGAACCGACGAAGCTCACCGCCTGGATGTCGGGATCTTCGAGGATCGAATCGACCGCTTCTTTGTCGCCGATGACGACGTTGAGGACGCCCGGCGGTCCGCCGGCTTCCATGAACAATTCGGCAAGGCGCAACGGAACGCTCGGATCTTTCTCGCTCGGCTTGCAGATGAAAGTATTTCCGCAGGCGATCGCCACACCAAACATCCACATCGGGATCATGGCTGGGAAGTTGAACGGCGTGATGCCGGCGACGACGCCCAGCGGCTGGCGCATCGAATAGATGTCGATGCCGGGCCCCGCGCCTTCCGTATATTCGCCTTTCATCAGATGCGGGATTCCGCAGGCGAATTCGATCACTTCGAGGCCGCGCTGAATATCGCCTTTCGAATCCGCGATCACCTTGCCGTGCTCGCTCGACAGCATATGCGCGAGTTCGTCCATATTCTTTTCGACGAGCGCCTTGAAATTGAACATCACCCGCGCGCGGCGTTGCGGATTGACGCGCGACCATTCCGGGAAAGCTGCGAGCGCCGACTCGACCGCTTTGCGCATTTCCGCGCGGCTCGCGAAGGGCGCCTTCGCCTGCACTTCGCCTGTCGCCGGATTGAATACGTCGCCGAAGCGCCCGGATCCGCCTTTGACATGTTGTCCGCCGATGAAATGCGTAAGCTCTTTCATGAATCTGCCTTTGCCAGGGGAATGCGCGCGTTTCGCGACCGCGGCTAGATAGCACGCATAGCAAAGGCGGCAAGCCGGAGTCCCGACAAAAAGCCCGGTGAAGGCGCGCGCCGCGGCCTGCGGCCATCCCATAGACACATGTTAACGGGACGGGCCAGGGAGGCCGGGTTTGGCGGACATCTTCCGAAGGGCTCGGGTTGCGCGGGTAAACATATTGCCGAAAATTTTTTTGCTCGCATTAGCACCCCGGTAACCGTTTTAGCCGGAGATAGGCGTCGCGCGCCGCGAGTCGTGCATCTGGCCGTCATGCCCGAATCGGGCAAGATGGAGATGTTCCGACACGGTGACGAAGCGGTTAACCTGCCGAGGGATTGGGAATTGATGGAGACCGGCGTCCGCCTATGACCGCCGTCCGCCTCGTATCCTATAATGACAGCTACGGGCTTCCGGGCGGAGCGTGGCGCTGGGTTGCGCTTGCGCTGTTCCTTGTTGCGGTCGCGGTTGCAGGACTTGTGATCGCGATGCCGGCCCAGGCCGGATGGCTCGGCGTCGGGCTGGTCACGGGTCTCGGCGCCATGGCGGCGCTCGTCTTCTATGCGATCTGGCCGCGGGCAAGCATCGGTGCCGTCAAGGCCAGGCACATTGCCGAAGCGGCGACGCGCGCAAATATCGCCTGGGCGGTGACCAATTCCGACGGCGCGATTGTCCATTGCAACGACGCCTATCGCCAGATCGCGGGTAGCCGCGAGCGCGACGCGCCGCCGCCGGCGCAGCTTGCATTGGGCGGGGAGACATCCGCCGCGATGCTCTACCGCCTCAATCGCCGGGCGAGCACGCGCCAGTCGCATGAGGAGATGTTCGAGCTTCCCGGCGGCTTCGAAATGCTGGGCGCTGTGCGTCCGCTTTCCGATGGCCGCACCGGCTGGTGGTTCACCCCGCGCATCGCCGCACCAAAATCCGCCGCGGCGGCAGCGGCCGTGCCGGAGAAAGTCCCGGTCGCTTTTGCAGGGCACACAGCTTTATTTCAGGAGGCGCCGATCGGCATTGCCATTGCCGAGCGCGACGGCACCATCCGCGAAGCAAACAAACCGTTCCGCGAATTCTTCGCCAATGCCGGCGAGATCAAGGACCGGCCTCTGCGCGATCTGGCGCCGCAATCCGAAACCACCGCCATCGACGAAGCTTTGGCGCGCGCCGAAATGGAAAACGGCACGATTCTCACCCTGCATGCGTCGGCCGACAGGCTCGCCGAAATCCACCTTCGCCCGCTGGCGCGCAGCGACGGGCTCGCGCTCTATTTGATCGACGTCTCCGAACAGAAAGCGCTCGAAACCAAATTTGCTCAGTCGCAAAAAATGCAGGCCGTGGGCCAGCTGGCCGGCGGCGTGGCGCATGATTTCAACAATCTTCTCACGGTCATCATCGGCAATTGCGAATTCCTGCTGATGCGGCATACGGCAGGTGATCCGTCCTTCCGCGAAATCAATGAAGTGCATCAGAACGCGCTGCGCGCCGCCACGCTTGTCGGTCAGCTGCTCGCCTTCTCGCGCAAGCAGACGCTGCAGCCCCGTGTGCTGATGTTGCGCCAGGTGATCGGCGAACTTGCGCAGCTCCTGCGCCGCCTGTTGCGCGAAGGCATCGAACTCACACTCGACCACGGCGTCGATGTCTGGTCCGTCCGTGCCGACGAAACACAAATCTCCAATGCGCTCATCAATCTCGTTGTCAATGCGCGCGACGCCATGCCCAAAGGCGGCACGGTGACGATCGCCACGCGCAATGAAACAATCACGCGCGCCACGCCGCTTGCGTCCGGCGTCATGGCGCCCGGCGAATATGTCTGCATCGAAGTGCGCGATACCGGCATCGGCATCCCGAAAGACAATGTCGAAAAGATCTTCGATCCGTTCTTCACCACCAAGCCGGTCGGGCAGGGAACGGGCCTCGGCCTCGCCACGGTCTATGGCATCATCCGCCAGACCGGCGGTTTCGTCAGCGTCGAAAGCGAAGTCGGCCGCGGCACGGTGTTTCGTATTCATCTGCCCCGCTATCAGGGCGAGCTGATTCCCGCCGCCACCGAGCCGCCTCCGCCGCGCGACATCACCGGCCAGGATACGATCCTGCTGGTGGAAGATGAGGAAGCCGTCCGCAGTTTCGCGGCGCGCGCGCTCAAGCTGCGCGGCTACAATGTTCTGGAGGCTTCGGGTGGCGAGGAAGCGCTGGAACTGGTGCGCCGCCACACCGCTGTAATTCATCTGCTGATCACTGACGTGGTGATGCCCAATATGGACGGTCCCACGCTGGTGCGCGCGGTCCGGCGCTTGCGGCCCGACATGGCGGTGATCTTCATGTCGGGCTATGCGGAAGAAGCCTTCCGCCGCAATGACGAGAACGCGGCGGAATTGCATTTCCTCGCAAAACCGTTCGGGTTGAAACAGCTTGCCGCGAAAGTGAAGGATGTGCTGTCCCAGGCGCCGTCGCCCAAGCCCGTCAATGAAACAACGGCAGCGAATTAGTTGGGCGCATTGGGCGAGGGATGCACGGTCTGTCTGCCCGATACTTTCGCGATGCTGACATGAAATCTGCGCTATAGACCGTCAACAATACCGGGAGTGTGATGTGATGCGAACTCTGTTTTCTGCCCTTGTCGCCGGATCGTTCCTGTTTGCTTTCGCCGGCTCCGCCGCAGCACAGACGCCGGATGCGCCCGATATTTTGATCGAGACCTCGCTTGGCGACGTCACGCTCCAGCTCGATCATGTGCGCGCGCCGAAGACCGTCGATAATTTCCTGCGCTATGTGACGGAAGGCCATTATGACGGCACGCTCGTCTATCGCGTGGTGCCGGGCTTTGTGATCCAGGCGGGTAGTTTCGACTCGGCGACCAATTCGCGTCCGACGCATGATCCCATTCCGCTCGAAGCCGGCAACGGCCTCAGCAATGTGCGCGGCACCATCGCCATGGCGCGCGAGAGCGAACCTGCGAGCGCCACGGCGGAGTTCTTCATCAACCTCTCCGACAATCTGCGCCTCGACCGTCAGCCCGACGATGCCGACGGCACCACCGGTTATGCGGTATTCGGCCATGTGGTGACGGGCATGGATGTGGTGGACAAGATCGCCGCCGTGCAGCTCGCTCCCGGCGGCCCGATGCCGGGCGCTTTTCCAGCCCAGCCGGTGAAGATCATCAAGGTCCGCGTGATCACGCCTGCGTCTCTCATGCCTGCAACAGGTGCTGCGCCCGCGGATGCAACACCCTCGGCCGCGGCACCAACGACAACGCCGCCGTCCGCACCGGCCGATCAGATCCCGCCGCCGCCGCAATCGAATTAGTTCCTCGTTTCCCTCGCTAGCGCGCGCCCCCTCCACCGCCTTCGGCGGTCCCCCTCCCCCACGCTGCGCGTGGAGGAGGATCAATTGGATCCTCCCCTGCGAAGCGGGGGAGGTGGCGCGGCAGCGCCAGAGGGGGCGCTGCGATATGATTAGCTCCGTTCGCGGATGGTTCCGCCGCCGGCACCTTGGAGCCACCGGTATTCAGGCGTAGGATACCGCCAACTCTCTATGGGGGATTCAATGAACGCGATCATCCAGACATTGCTCGCCGGCGCAGCATTCTGCGCGCTGGCAACCGCTCCTGCCTTGGCGGGGGACGTTCCGCCGTTCCACGTTACGATGCTGCATGGCGGCCATGTGGTCGGCAAGACCAGGTTCCACCACGCCGGCCGCACGCACTTGACCTCTACGCTCAGTCTTTCAAGCTCAATTCCCGCGTCGGACCTCGACAAAAAGGTAAAGCTTGCGACCATGTATGCGTATGTGGATTGCCCCACGAAGTTGAAAACCAGGATTACGAAGAAACCCACCTACGGGAAGGCGGGCTTTTATTCGGAGACGTTTTCGGGTGGTTGCAGCAATGGCGGATCCACCTACTATGGCAACACCTACGAACTCACGAATCCGAACGGTGAAGGCAAGACCGACAGCTTCGTTTCCACTATGATCGGCAAGATCGAGTACCACGGCGCGAAGTACAAGGTCACCACAAACCTGGACTACGACATCGCGATCGGCGAGTAATCCGCGTCACCGCAGTATTTATAATTAGCTCCACGTTCGCGGATTGATCCGCCGTTGAACGTGGCCACCAGAGTTTCGCTTTCCCTGCTTTTTTCCCTGCACCAGGGAAAACTTTCGCTCTTCGGACTCCCTCACTGGGCGAAGCCCCCTCACCCTGGCCCTCTCCCCCAGAAGATGGGGGCGAGGGAATGACGACGGCTCCTCCCTCTCCACCGCGAAGCGGGGGAGAGGGTTGGGGTGAGGGGGCAGTCCCGCGCACACGCCCCCTTTAAGCTATTTTGGTGATACTGAGGAGTTGCCTGACTTTGGGGCCGCCATGCGGGTAATCAGCGTGATTGCTTGTCTGCTCTGGGCGATGATGGCTTGGGGTGGCTATGACGTCATAGTCGCGAACTGGCATCGCGGATACGGCACATCTTCCGATATTGTGTGGGGGGTCTATCTGCCGGCTACGATGGCCGTGGCCTCAATCCTTATCCCCGAGATCGCGCGCTGGTTGGGTTGGCCGAAGGTGGCGCTGGTATTGGCCATCCTCTGTCTCCTCGCGTGGCTTCCCCCGATGTGGCTGATCATGATCGTCGCTGCCGTCTGATGATCGTGATTCGGCTTGTGGCGTTTGCGCCATAACAGCGTCGCTTTCCCTGCTTTTTTCCCTGCACCAGGGAAAAGTTTCGCGCTTCGGACTCCCTCACTGCGCACACGCCCCCTCCACCGCTTCGCGGTCCCCCTCCCCCACGCTGCGCGTGGAGGAGGATCAATCGGTTCCTCCCCTGCGAAGCGGGGGAGGTGGCGCGCAAGCGCCGGAGGGGGCAATTCCGCACGAGCGCATTGCCGTTTCTATTGTCAAAGAGCGCGGTAGCAACGTAAACCAATTTGGTTTGACCGTCAACCGGACGGAAATCTCCGCAGATAGTCCCGCTCGATCAGCACGGCCCGCGCCATCTCCGCACCGAATTGCTCATCGGTCTGGACGACAATTCCGGGCATCCCGTCATCCAGAAAGCGTGACATGATCGCGACCCGGGCAAGGGAATTGTCGGGCAAGGACGAGCTGTAGAGGCGCCAGTCCCGGCCGTCATCCATCGGCTCGGGCATCCCGCTCGCCCGCGCCTCGTCGCTGTTCCAGACGAGCAGGTTCATGCCTCCGCCCGTGTCGCGCTCGAAGGCGTAATCGCAGCCGGCCAGCACCATCATCAGGGTCCAGGCTTCCTCCAGTTTCATGCCCGAGCCGGCCGGGATCAGCTCGTCCTTCAGCGAAACGACTGTGTACATCGGGTTCCTCCTGCTGGAGAACAGAATAGGAACAAAATTCGCGACGTGTCGAGTCTTCTCTCGCCTCGGTCTTCTTGCCAGTCCGCTTTTTTCGGTCTTAGCCTCTTCGCTTTTGGAGGGGGTTCAATCGTGATCAAAATCGCTATCGCAGGGCTCTCGTGCGCCGTTCTTTTCTGCGTTCCCGCTTTCCCGGCGTCGGCAGGAAATATTTCGAGATCTCAAACGGCATATCAGGCATCGGTGACGGGTACGTCCTGCGCGAATACATCAGCCTGTATCATTACGTTTCCCAGCGCCTCCGCGCAGTTACGCGTGGAGCGTGTTTCCTGCAGTACGTCAAACGGCCAGAATGATTACCTCATCCTGCCGCCGCAATTGTCCACGGTCGGAAATCCAGCCGCCAATATTCCGCTGATGGGCGTTCAGTTGTGGCAGAACAGTACAGAAGATGATGATTTTCTGTCCACGGCTACATTGTTTTTCGTAAGTAGCGGCGATGCACCGGTCGTCTCGTTGCAATTGGAACCGGGCGGCGTATTCACCACCAATCCCACTTGCGTCGTTTCGGGAGAATTGACGAACTAATAAACCGGCAGAAGATTGAAAGAAGCGCGCGCAGTTGGAATCTAAGAAGGCGGAATGAAATTACTGATCGGTATCATCGCAATGACGCTTACCGCGCTTCCGGCCATTGCCGGTGAAGTGACCAGGGTTCTTATTTGCGAACTGCTTCAGCACCCGGCGCGGTATGAGGGGAAGTTGGTTCAAACCCAGGGAATAGCGGCCGGCCGATCTGGCTGCAGACACTCTCCAACCCCGTGGGTAGAGACTGGCGACGGACGGCATGGGGCCGATTTCGGGCGCGCCGCTCCGGGCAAAGGCAAGGTGACGGTCACCGGAATATTTCGCTGGCGGCCGTCTTCCGATACGCCCGCCATCCTGCACGAGATCGAGCAGTAGTGGCCGAGTTTGTCAAAGATAATAACCCGCACAAAGACGACTTTGAATCAGTCGCCAAGCGGCTTGGCTGCAACCCCGACTTAAAAGAGTTTGACAAGAAGTTAGGGAAGATTGTCAAATCAAATAAGGGGAAGAAGAAAAAATGAGACACTTTACATCCGTGGCGTTT
>DASXXW010000231.1:0-2429 GCA_036502865.1 Rhizomicrobium sp. | reverse complement strand
GGGCCTTCGGGCGCCGGGATAGATTCTCCTATTTTTCTGAATATATTCGATTATCAGACGTGCACTTAGCCGTGCCCGCCTTGGACATTCGGCACAGCGACCGAAAAATGATCAGCTGCTTTTTGGCCGGTGAGTGGCTCGTCGAGATTGTCTATGGCTGTCATCGCCAGACGGCATGAAAGCGGTCAAGCGTGGAAATCGGATTGGTAAGAAGCCGAAGCAGGACGGGGCGCGGGAACGACTTCCTCTCTTGTAGTACGGTGAGCTCCGTACCGACGATTGGCGAATGAATTCACTGGCTCAGTGCCGGGGCGATGGCGCATCAGGCTGCCTCAGGCAGAGCTGCCGCAGAAGGGCATTCGTCCATATCCAAGAGTTTGCGAAGAGCATCGCGGCCGCGGGACAGGCGCGAGCGAACCGTGCCTACAATTCCGGCGGCACGCCTTCAATGCCGCTTGCAGTCAGGCGGATGGCGACGGCGTGCCACAATGCATTGTTGGCCGCCTCGAGGCCGGGCAGGTCGTACATCGGCAGCGCCGCAATACGGCCCCCTTCCGTGAAGGGGGCAACAGGTGTCATTCTGCCTCCCATCCCGGGTGCTCGACCACGATGAATGGCCGGAACAGGTATTTCCGAGCAATCTCGCGGTATCCCCCGGCAAACAGCAGCCCGGGTCCGATTTCGGCCGACGATTTCATCTCGCGCCAGGCTCGTTGCATGTCGTACCACGGCAGATGCGGCTTCTCATGATGCACAAAATGAAGCTGGTTATTGAGAAACAGCAAAGCCCATAGGGGATGCGCCTCGACGATCGCCGTGCGATGCCCGGGATCGGGTGCGGCGCGATGCTCGGCAAAGGAGCGCAACAGCGCGAGAGAGACGCTCGGGTAGACGATGGTGCCGAGATAGAGCGGTAGCGAAATGCCGCACACGCCGACGACCCAGCCGAGCACGACTACGACGCCGATGACGTGACGCAACCACACGCCGGCGTGCCGGCCGTCCACCGGCCTGCGGAACTCGCCGGCCCACAGTCGAAGCATCGTGATTGCGGGGCCGAGCATGAGGCGCCCTGCGAGCGTGCAGTTCAACTGCATCGCAGCATGGCCCACCAGTCCGATCGAACTGCGCGCCCCTGCGGTAAGATAATGCGATTCGGGATCGCGTCCGGGAAGGGTCAGGGTGCTGGCTTCGGCATGGTGGCGCAGATGTGATTCTCGATAGAGGGAGTATGGAAGCCATAGCGCCAACGGCATCGCGCCGATCGCCGTGTTGACGCATTTAAGCCGAGTTGGATGACCATGGATTGTCTCATGCTGCAGTGAGCCGTGCCACGCGAGGAGCAGCGCTGCCGACGGTGCCGCCAGCCAAAGCGGCAATGTCTGAAAATTCCAGGTTACAAGCAAAAAGCCGCCGTAGACGGCGGCGGCGACACCCCAGGTCGGCAACTCCCAGCGGTACCAACTCAGGCGGGAGCGACGCGTGGACGCGGGCATTCTTAAAGCCGATCGCCTTTGAGGTATCCAATTGGGGGCGAAATACATCGACTCCGTATAAAATCATAATTTATTGTGCACGGACGATTTCATACTGTCATAGGTTAAAATGTACTTATTCCAGATCAAAATAGAGCAAGAAATGTTCTTGAAGGGGTGTTTTATAAATTAATTTTCTGTTTGTCGTCCCAACAGACGGTCACAGTCGGTCAGATATCTGCCCCGGCCGCTCATAGTGGACCTCAGAGCTGCGCGAGATGATCGGCGACAGTGACGTTTTCGGGGAGCACTTTTGCGGGTGGTCAGCCAGTCGGCGGCTTTTTGCAGGCCGGCCACGAACTCCGCATCGGTGACAGGGAACATGTGGTACTGCCGCTTTCTGGCAATAAACTGGTCGCGGATTTCGTCGCTATACCCGGCTCTGCGCTGCGCGATCAGCTCGGCTTCTCGGGTATTCTGCGAGACCCATGCGGCTTCGGCCTGATAGGCGGCATTCGCCGCCCGCACCAGCTCTGGGTTCGCATCGGCAAACCCGCGAGTAACGACGAAGGCGCTGAAATCTATCTGGAAATCGAGATCCCGGCCTTCGAGAAAGATGTCGTGCGCCTTGTATTCGAGGCGGGCAATGTCGACGCTGGGGCTCCACATCGACCACGCATCGACCTTGCCCGAGGCCAGCGCCGCATCCGGCGGGTTCAGATAGACGAACTTGACCTTCGCGCGATCGACCTTGTGCTTTTCCAGCGCTGCGACCAGCAGGAATTCGCCGAGCCCAGACCGGTTTACCGCGACCGATTTGCCCACTAGGTCCCCGATCCTGTGGATGCCAGTGTCGTCCTGCGCGATCGAGCGCGACTTCCTGCAAGCGGTATGCGACGGCGCGCAGCAGCAGCTCGCGGCTGAGATGCGGTCATGCCTCGGATTTGTAGAGAG
>DASXXW010000230.1:0-24123 GCA_036502865.1 Rhizomicrobium sp. | reverse complement strand
CGTCGAGGCCGTTAAAGTTGCGCTTGAAGCAACCCCTCCGGAGCTCGCCGCGGATATTGTCGATAAAGGCATCGTGTTGACAGGCGGTGGCGCACTGCTCGCCGATCTCGATCGGGTTCTTCGGGAAGAAACGGGATTGCCGGTCAGCATTGCGGATGATCCGTTATCTTGTGTCGCACTCGGAACCGGCCGCGTTCTCGAAAATGCCAAAGAAAACCGCCACGTTCTGACAACGGCGTTCTGAATGGTGGATGCGCGCTCATATTGGTGACTGAATGCCGAATGGGAGCCTGAGACTCGCGCGCGGTCGCGGCGGCGCTCCGCTATCGCTCGCCATATGCGGTGTTCTCGCCCTGGTTCTGGTTCTACTCGGACGGGTCCAGCCGACCCTGTTTGATCGCATTCGCGCTTTCGCGTCCGACCGCGCAGCTCCCGTTCTTGAGGTTGTGCGCGTGCCGTTCCACGCCGTCGGCGAATGGGTCGGCGGCCTCGGAAATGTGTTTTCCGTCTATCAGGAAAATTTGCGGCTGAAGCAGGAGAATGCCCGGCTCCGGCAGTGGCAGAACGCAGCTTTGGTTCTCGATCAACGGCTGAAGCGGTACCGGCTGCTCCTGAACGCGGTTCCGGATCCCGAGCTTGCGAGCGTCACCGCGCATGTCATCGGGCGTGCGAGCCGGCCGTTTCTCGATACCATGATCCTCGATGCCGGTCGCCGCGAGCACATCAAACCGGGGGCAGCGGTGGTCGATGACCGCGGCATGATCGGCCGGATTTTCCTTGCCGGTGACCATACTTCGTGGGTGATCCTGCTGACCGACCTTAACAGCCGCATTCCGGTTTCCATTCAGCCGGGAAACGTCCAGGCCATCATGGCCGGCGACAATTCGGCGGCGCCGGTTCTCGAAGGCTCGGCGCAGGGTGTCTATCTGCATGAAGGCCAGCAGATCGTGACCTCCGGCGATGGCGCGCTGCTTCCTGCCGGTCTGTTGATCGGGAAAGTATTCTGGGACGGCGGTGCTTTTCGCGCCGGGCTGTATGCCGATGCGGGGCATAGCGACGACGTTCGTGTGCTGGATCTGAAACTTCCGGCCGAACAATTGCCCGCCGTATCGAATGGCGATTTGCCGGTGACCGCAGCCGGGCTCGCACCGCTGACGCCGCCTCCGCCGAAGATCACGCAACCGGCAACGCAAGCGCCGCCGACGACATCGCCGCCGTCCGTCAAACCGATCGCTCCGCCGACTACATCCGCGAACAAGCCGCCGCCACCGCCGGCAGCGGATGATTCTAACTCCAACCCCGCGCCTGACGATCAGTAGGATGGGCGGCGTGCAGATATTTGCAAACGATCGGCAGTGCGCGCTCTGGCCTTCCCGCGTGGGAGCGGGCTGATGCCGACGCAGGAACTCTACAATCTGCCCGGCATCCGATTTTTTGCGGCTATCGTGCCTTTGGTTCTCGCAATCCTCGGCACGATGATTGCCAATTTTCCGATCTCGCTTACGAACGGATTGCTGCCGGCGCCGCTGTTTGGATTGATGCCCGTGTATTTTTGGGGATTGCTGCGGCCCGATTTGATGCCGCCATGGGCGGCGTTGCTCGCCGGATTGACGGAAGACCTTCTTTCCGGAGGTCCACCGGGGATTTGGGCCGCGTCATTTGTCGCCTGTTATATCTTTGTCGACCGCCAGCGCGACTCCCTCGCGAGCCTCGCCGGTTATGGCGCGATTTTGGGCTTCGCGACGGCATTGCTGCTGACCATGATCACCGCATTTGCAATGGTCATGGTCTATTACTGGCATATGCCTCCGGTTGCGCCGGTCATCGTCGCCTTTGCCGTCAATGTACTTTGGTACATTCCCGTGTTCTGGTTCATGAATATCACGCAGCATCACTTCGTCGGTCCGTTGCGGAGTGATTTCTGATGCCGCTTTTCGACCGCAAGGATAAGAGCCGGTACGCGGCGTTCACGCGCCGGACCCTGCTGACGGGAGGCGCGATCGGCACGGTGCTGGGTGCGCTGGGTGTGCGGCTTTATCAGTTGCAGATTCTCGAAGGCGATCAGTACCGCACCAAGGCTGAGGAAAACAGCGTCAGCGCGCGCCTGATCGCACCGCTGAGAGGCCGCATTCTCGATCGTTTCGGCGTCGAGCTGGCCAGCAATCGGCGGAACTACCGGGTGCTGATTATTCCAGAACAGGCGTCGGGCGGCGTGGAATCGGCGCTCGACACAATCGGGCGCATCATCCAGCTGAGCGACCGCGATCGCGCGCGCATTATGCGCGACATTGCAAACAATAAGAAATTTGTACCATCGACCGTCGCGGAGAATTTGAGCTGGGAAGAATTTGCGCGCATCAATCTCCATCTGCCCTATTTGTCCGGCATTCAGCCCGATGTCGGCGAAACGCGCGACTATCCCTTCGGCGACCAGCTTTGCCATGTGGTCGGTTATGTGGCGGCCGTCTCCGAAAAAGACGAAGTGGCGGACGACAATCCCGTTCTTGAATTGCCCGGCTTCCGCATCGGCAAACGCGGCATAGAAAAATCCTACGACCAGGATTTGCGCGGCACAGCCGGCGTCAGCCGTGTCGAAGTCAATGCCTATGGCCGCGTCATTCGCGAACTGAGCCGCGATTCCGGTACGCCGGGCGATGATATCTGGCTCACGCTCGATCAGGATCTGCAGAAATTCGTCGTACAACGCATGGCCGGCGAAAGCTGCGCCTGTGTGGTGATGGATGTATCGAATGGCGACGTGCTCGCGCTCGCCTCGACGCCGGCCTATGATCCCAATCTGTTCAATGTCGGCATCACGACGCCGCAATGGCGCGGATTGCTCGACGACGATCACCGCCCGCTGAACGACAAGGCGCTGGCCGGGCTTTATCCGCCCGGTTCGACATTCAAGCCCGCTGTCGCATTGGCGGCGCTGCAGGCGGGCGCGATCACGCCGGATTTCAGCGTGACCTGCACGGGCTCGCTCGCGTTCGGCAACTACGTATTCCATTGCTGGAACAAACACGGCCACGGCAACGTGAATCTGCATCGCGGCATCGCGCAGTCCTGCGACGTGTATTTCTACACTATTGCGCGGCGCCTCGGCATCGACGGCATCGAGGCGGGTGCGCACAATCTGGGCTTCGGCAAATCGACCGGCATCGAAATCCCCGGCGAACGTTCCGGTGTCATTCCCGGCCGCGCCTGGAAGGAAGCGACGTACGGCGTCAAATGGCTCGAAGGCGAAACGCTCAACGCGGGCATCGGGCAGGGCTATGTGCTGGTGACGCCGCTCCAGCTCTGTACGATGACGGCGCGCATCGCGAGCGGGAATGCCGTCAGCCCGCGTATCGTCCGCGTTCTCGGCAGGGACGGGCAGGAGCGGCCGGAACTCACGCGGCTGCCGTTCTCCGATGACGCGCTTGCCGCCGTGCAGGCCGGCATGAACGCCGTAACGAATGAAGGCGCGGGCACCGCTTTCAGATGGCGCATTCCCAATCCGGGATTTGAAATGGCCGGCAAGACGGGCAGCGCGCAGGTTCGCCGGATCAGCGAAGCCGAACATCTCGCGGGCGTGACCAAGAACGAGAAATTGCCGTGGAAGCTGCGCGACCATGCGTTGTTTGTCGCCTATGCGCCCGTTTCCGCGCCGCGCTACGCCTGCGCGATCGTCATCGAGCATGGCCGTATCGGACAGCATCCCGACGTGCAGATGGGGCGCGACATCCTGTTATATGTTCAGCAGCGTGATCCGCTGAAGCGCACGCCGGCGTGGCCGGTGAGTGCCGCCTCGCTCGCGCCCGGTCTGTCGCACGTATGACGACGACGCCCTATGTCGCCGCGCGGCGCAGCTTTTCCTGGCTCGAGAAACTCGGCCAGATCAACTGGGTGTTCGTTCTTCTGCTCGCGGTCATCGCCTCGATCGGGATCGCCATGCAGTACTCCATGGCCGGCGGTCATTTGTATCCATGGGCCGCGCCGCAGCTGATACGCTTTGTTATAGGGCTTGTGATCCTCGCCGGCGTGTCGCTCGTCGATATCCGCATCTGGATGATGCTCGCCTATCCGGCCTATCTGATTTCTTTCCTGTTGCTCATCGCGGTCGAGATCATCGGGCATGTCGGCCTCGGCGCGCAGCGCTGGATCGAACTCGGCCCGATTCAGATCCAGCCTTCGGAACTGATGAAGATCGCTCTGGTGCTGGCACTCGCGCGCTATCTCCATGGGCTGGCGCTGGAAGAGGTTTCCAAACCGCAGAAACTTCTCGTCGCGGTCATCATGATCGCGCTGCCCGCCGTGCTCGTGTTGAAGGAGCCCAATCTCGGCACGGCGACCATCCTGTTCGCCGACGGATTTTCGCTGCTGTTTTTGGCCGGGCTTTCCTGGTGGTGGATCCTTCCTTCGGCCACGGCGGTCGTGGCCGCCGTTCCCGTCGCCTGGCATTTTCTGCATGATTACCAGAAGCGCCGGGTGATGACCTTTCTCAACCCGGAATCCGATGCGCTGGGCGCCGGCTGGAACATCACCCAGGCGAAGATCGCCATCGGCTCCGGCGGGCTCACCGGCAAAGGCTTCGTGCAGGGCACGCAGAGCGGGCTGAACTTCCTGCCCGAGAAGAACACCGATTTTGCGATTTCCGCGCTCGGCGAGGAATTCGGCTTTGTCGGCTGCACCACGCTGCTTCTACTATTCGCGATCGTCATCGGCTTCGGCATTCGCATCGGCATGGCCTCGCGCAGCCAGTTCGGCCGGCTGGTGGCGCTCGGCATCACGCTCAATTTTTTCTTCTACATCATGATCAATGCCGCGATGGTGATGGGCCTGATCCCCGTGGTCGGCATCCCCATGCCGCTGATCTCTTATGGCGGCACCGCCATGCTGACCGTGATGTTCGGCTTCGGTCTTTTGATGAGCGTCCATGTCCACCGCCATGTGGAATTGCCGCGCAGCTCGGGCGGGATCATCTAGGGCGGGGTTCCGTTCCGGCGCGGATTTCTCCGCGTGGACAGGGCAGGTGGGGCCTGCTATAGGCGCGGTCCCGCCGGGCACATCCCGGACAGGCAGGGCCCATAGCTCAGTTGGTAGAGCAGCTGACTCTTAATCAGCGGGTCACAGGTTCGAATCCTGTTGGGCCCACCATTTAAACCCCTTTAATACCAACGTTTTTCGCGTGTTCTCCTACTTCGCGGGAGAACACGAAAACGGAACGAAATAGCCTCAAATGGCGTACATCGGCGCAGAAAGTCCCCCCGCTGGTCCCCACTCGACACGGGTCCGTTGCTCGGACGTTCTGGGCATTGCCGCGCTTGTCTGATAGAGCGGACACTAATCGAATCGGCCTGTAGGAAGTGATTCGCATATCGATCAGTAGCGCTTGGAATGGCTGAACAGATTCCGATCACGCCCGCGCTGGTGCGCTGGGGGAGGGAACGAGCGGGACTCTCCGTCGAAGCCGCTGCGCAGCGCTTCGCGCGGTTTGCGGCATGGGAGAATGGCGAGTCCTTTCCGACTTATTCGCAACTCGAACAGCTTGCCGATTTTCTCAAACTTCCGGTTGCGGTTTTCTTTTTTCCCGAACCGCCAGCGGTCCCACAAATTCGCGAGACCTTCCGCACTTTACCGGAACAGGAATTTGAGCAGATACCGTCCCGGATACGGATGCTGCTTCGCAAGGCGAAGGCGTTTCAACTAAATCTTGCGGAGCTTACTGGCGGACAGAATCCCGCGCTCCGGCTGATCACGCGCCAGTTAAACCCCGATGCCGCTGCAAACGTCGAGCAGTTGGCAATCGCCGTCCGCGAATTCATAGGAATATCGGTAGAGCAACAAGCGGCTTGGCCGGATATCGATGTTGCCTTAAAGAATTGGCGTGACGCTCTCTACCAAGTCGGTATTTTTGCTTTCAAAGACGCCTTTGAACTCGACGAATACTCTGGATTCTGTCTATTCGACGAAGAATTTCCAATCATATACGTCAATAATAGCTCGACCAAGACGCGCCAGATTTTCACACTGTTCCATGAGTTAGCCCACCTGATATTCCACACTAGCGGTGTTGACACTCTCTCGGACGAATACATTCCTCGCTTGCAAGACAACGGGCGGCGCATCGAGGTCTTATGCAATCGTTTCGCGGCGGAATTTCTTGTACCTACGGCAGCCTTCAACGCGGCCTTTGCCGGTCGCGAACCGACTGAGGGTACTGCCGTGTATCTCGCGGCACGTTTCGGAGTAAGTCGAGAAGTCATTTATAGGCGGTTCTTAGATCGCGACTTGATCGACGAGCCTACTTATGCCGAAGCAGCCCAGCGCTGGCGCGACCAGCGAGAGGCGGCAGGGAGTGGGGCTGGTGGCGGAAATTACTATTGGACCAAACTGGCTTATCTTGGCCGCGATTACGTTGCCTTGGCGCTGTCTCGATTTCACCAAAATCGAATCGATGAAAGCCAGTTAGCCGATTTCCTCGATACGAAGCCGCGCAATGTCGCGACGTTGGAAGACTACTTCGCGAAGGGGGAAGCGTGATGTACGTCTTTGACAATTCGCCGCTTTCATCAATGTTTAGGAACTACTTCCCGGCGCGATTTCCCAGCTTGTGGGCTCGATTTGACGCGTTGGTCGCGGCGGGTGATGTAGTGTCAACTCGCGAAGCGTTGCGAGAGATACGCAACGGGCCGGAGGGTCACTGTCTTGATTGGTGTAACAACAATCAGCCGCTGTTCGCTGTTCCTAATGCGGCGGAAGCAGGCAGGGTCGCGCAGATTTTTGCGGTGCCTCACTTCCAACAAAACATTGAGATGCAGAAAATTTTGAAGGGCGGTTTAAATGCCGATCCGTTTGTGATCGCACGAGCGATGGCGGAAGGAAAAGCCGTAGTTACTATGGAAGCCCATAAACCCAACTCTGCAAAGATTCCGAATATCTGCGAACACTTCCATGTGCGATGGTTGAATCTAGAAGCGTTTATGGAAGAGCAGGGTTGGATGTTCTGAGTTTACGCGAGGCGCCCATGGAACTGTTTGACTTTATCACGCCCGAAGAAATGGAAGACTTGCCAGAGGACAATGAGGCTGCCTTCGTCCAACTCGTTCGCATCGCCAAAATACGGTTCGCAGAGCGTATGAGAGAACTGCCCGACACCGATGCGCACGAGGAGATAGAGGAGGCGCGGTACGGGTTTCAGAATGTCGTTCTGGGCGCTGCAAAACAATTTGACATTCCAGCGCTATCGAACTTCTCAATTCCGCCGATAGAGAACTATACTCCACAAAATTATCGACAGTTCCGACACGACCTTACGCACTACCTCACACAAATTATGCTCACTGCGGGCCGTCGCGCCCGGAATGACTCTGTACCGCTAGGCGTCAAGACCACGGATACGGTTCGCGCTCATATCGCTCACCTTCGCGATGCGATTGAGAACGATCAGAAGCTCACGCGCACAAAACGCGACCGGCTGTATGCTCTGCTTGATGATTTGGAAAAAGAACTGACTCGTAACCGAATTAGGTTATGGGCTGTCGCCCGTGTCGTGTACGAACTTCTAGCCCTTCCGGGTATGGCGTGCGACTCTTATCACGCGATCACACAATTCACGACCGCTGTCATGCGCGATCTTGGCGAGGCGAAGATCGTAGAGAACGAAAGTCGCGTTGTGACGCATGACCAGAAACTTGCCTTGACCCCGCCGCGAGAACAGAAGCCGGATGCGCCCGCCAGCTTTGACCAGCAAACGCTAGACGATGAGATTCCGTTCTAACAAGCGGAGTCGATTTTGCGCATGAGCACGTGGGACGCCTGCACCATGGAGCCGAGTCATACGCTCCGTTGGATCGAATGTCATCCCAGCTTAGCCGGATACATTCAGGCTGTCGGTATCGTCGGCACCTTGGTTCTTGCGGTGTTGGGCCCGCCCCTAATTTATTTATTCAATAACTTGTACGGCTGGTGGTATAGGCGGCTAGACGCAATCGTTACCGCGCACAACGCGCGCGTTGCGGTCTGCAACTTACTACAACAAATTGATGCGCGCTTGGAAAAGGCACCAAGTGTTACGCCCGCGGAGCCGTGGCGAGGCGGTATTTATGCTGAGATGTCGGTCCAAGTTCCGTTCAACTTAGCCCCGCCTCCAACTCATAGTTTTGACAGTCGATTGCGCTTTCTGCAAGAAATTGGACAACGGGCTATTGCGTACAATGAATGGTTGATCAAACTACCAACAGCCACCGTTCCGCACGAATTGGACATTCAGCGCGGTCAAATAGAAACCGCACTTTCTGATCTAAGATGCGGAGCGGTACAGGTCCGCCAAGCAATTGACAACATGAAGATTGTTCCGTGGTCGCGGAACAATGTTGTAACTGATTGAGTGTGCAGGGCCGGGGGTGAGGTTGGGCGACGGTGCCGGCGCCGGTTGACGGATCCAGTGTGAGAATGGTGCCGTCATTAGTCGCGCCGCCGATGCTGGCCGTTGCATAAAGAAGGCCTTTGGCAGCAACGGAAAGATTTTTGGGACCTAATTGGCTAAGGCAGCCGGACAATGGAAGTAACGATCTACAGCTATCGCGTATATGATGGCATGACGGATGCTCACGTGATACCGCAGCGCATGGCCACACGTGAATTCATAGCCCGCATAGATCGTGCGGAAATCCTTGAGGAAAGCGCAAAGAGAGTGGACGAACGCTGCATCACAGGCGAAGGTCAAGAGATACTAGACCCTGCAAAGGGTCGGTAAGATAGCCATGGCAGGGGCTTTGCACAATAATTGCGGTCCATTTGGGTTCTGCACAAAAATTTACGAGTTTGCGCCAAAAATCCGCATCGCGTGGCCCAGTTCGAACTCGTGACCAGACGCTCCTCACCGCAAGTTGCGCACTCGCCATGGCACCGCGTGTGTCGCTGGTTGCCGCGAGAGCAGTCGTAACCCGGTGCGCCTGTTGACGCCGGTACGGGTGGCTTGCTCTGGAAATGATTTTGGGGTTAAATATCATCCATCGTTCCATCGTTCGCCGGGGACATGGGGCGGACGGTTCGGCTGATCGACTGACGCCGGTTTAGCGCCATACCCGTTCAGACCAAAGGTCAGATCGCGCAATGGACAAAATCACCCAGACTCTGCTCGGTGGCGCGGCGCTTTGCGCGCTGGCAACCGCTCCCGCCATGGCGGGGGGCGCTCCGAATTTGCACGTTTTCGCGCTGCATGATGGCCACGTGATCCATAAGACCAGGTTGACCAAAACGGGACACAGGGAGGACTGTTCCCGCCTGTGCACCCTCACCGCCATTTCTACCGCCGTACCGGCATCGGATTTGCACAGCGTGGTGAAATTGGCCGCTACCTACTACACGTATTACGACAGCGGCTCATTCTGCAACTCGTCGGAAAAGCAGAAGGTCAAGCTGGCTAAAATGAAGACCCAGTACGCAAAACTCGGCACTTCGACCGAGACGTATAGCGGGTACTGCAGCACAGCCCCGACTGTGTTCTATGGCGACACGTATGATCTCACCAAGAAGAGCGGCGAAGGCAAGACCGACAGCTTCGTTTCCACCCTGATCGGCAAGAATATCCATTACAACGGCGGAACCTACAACATTAAAACGAAGTTCGAGGTCATTGTGAGTATCGGTCAGTAATTCGCGACCGGCTTCGCGTGCATCTTCTCCCCATAAATTCGAAGTGGTTCCGTTCTTTTTTCTTGTGAGGTCGGCTGTGTGCCACGTCCCAAGCCAACGATGGCCCCTGGTTTTTGTTACTATTAGCCGGCTTAATGCGAGCTGGTATGCACGGACAATATATGGTGGGGTGGTCTCAGCCGTCCGATAAATCGCAATCGCCAGGCGGCATCAGGCAGCCCAATTCCCAGAGAGGCGCACCATCATGTGAATTACTCACCGCCGGGCCAATTCTGATTTTTCGGCTTGGTGGCGAGGTCCCTAAACTCGACTTGCGCAAATAGACATCGGCTTGCACAATAATTCATCCAGCAGGCCATTTAATTGTGCAAAGCCCATGGCAGGCGATATGATCGTTTTTATTGTGGATTGCTCCTTCACCGGACGCGTTATTCAATCCTATGAGTTTGGCTGTCCGGTTCCGGCCGATGGTTTACCCGCTATCCCCAACAATGCCGACTTGATCGAACAGGCTAAAAGCAATCTCACGACCGAACGGCTTGCCGCTCCGCCTTATGAGGGATGGAGCTTTGCGGTTCGTCGGCATGACAGGTGACTCAACCCACGTTCCTCAGAGTGAATTTGTCGCTGAAGCGTGGCATTGGCTCGCGATCATTCTGCCTCTCATTTTGGCAGTCTTGGGAATCTGCGAAAGCCTTTTCCCACCTAACACAATCGAAACCAAAGTCGGTTCGATAGTTCTTTTCGTGCTGCTAGGGTTTGCAGCGGCAATCGCTATCCATGAAGACCAGCGCACGACGAAGCGAAATCACTCCCGCTTGATGAAGGCCATCACCGGCGGGGACGCATTTTGCATCTTCACTGTTGACCTTGGAATGTCCATGCGCACCGACGTGCCGTGTTTTCCATTCATCGCCACGGCAAGCGGCCCATTGCAGGAAGTGAACTATTGGATAAGTCCGGCGTCCGCAAACCTCAATGCTTCAGACGACGCCTATTTTTCTGTTTGGCTTAACCTTCCGTCACTTCAGACCATACATGAAGGGACGCGGCGTTGGTGGGGCGGATTACCGTTGGGCGATTTTTACATTGAATTTGATGCTATCAACGGTATGCGGCAATGGGTCGAACGCATCTGCATTGCAGTGCTCAACGGCCAATATGTGCAAGCGGTTGAGGTGCGCAACCGGAAGACAAATAAAATAGTCTGGCAAGAAATCCCGGACGGATTTGAATGGCCTCCGACTCCGTGAAACTTCAATCATAAAACGGTGAAAAGTGCTGTGCGTGCGCGCATGTCTGCCCCCTGCTTATGCGGGGTATAACATACAGACGGAACTGGGGCGAATCCGTGCGTTCCGCAAAAGCAAAGCGTGGCCCGGCAGCCGAGCTATTACACGGGAAGTCGTACTCTCAGCCGTTCGCGATCTGCTGAAGCGCGCTTTTCATGGCCTGATCGAGAAGATCACGCCATTGCCTGTCGCGCCGCCATAGATGGTCGTTCCATAGAGATGCGTGCCGATTTGGATAAGATCTGCCCACGGGAAAGAACCGTCGCTGCCTTCGAATGTATGCACGACGTTTCCGGCGCCGGTTGATGGATCCACTGTGAGAATGGTGCCGTTATTGGTCGCGCCGCCGATGCTGGCCGTTGCATAAAGAAGGCCTTTGGCAGCAATCGGACTATCTTCGGGAATGGCGCCGTCGCCGCCGCTGAACTCGTATAAAACCCGCTCGACGCCGGTGTTTCCATTGATCGCATAGACGGTGCCGTCGCCGGGATCGCCGCTCCCGCCCGCAATCGTCGTGCCGTAGAGCGTATGGCCGATCCTGTATAATGCCGATCCGGGCGTGGTGCCGTCGCCCTGGCGGTCGAACTCATGGATCACCGTTTCCTTGCCGGTGGAGCGATCGAAGCTGAAGACCGTGCCGCAATCTCCTGCGCCGCCGGCATCGGTCGTTCCATATAATTTGTGATTTTCCTGGACCAGACCGGCTACCGGATTGGCGCCGTCGCTGCTTTGGAAGAAATACAAAACCTTTTCGGCGCCGGTCGCTGGGTTGAACGAGAAAATCGTCCCGCAGCCGAACAGAAAACAATTTGCAGAGCCGCCCTGCATCGTCGTGCCGTATAACAGGCCGCCGATTTCAACCATGCGCGATTGCGGATAGGAGCCGTCATTGGTGCCGCCCTGGAAGGAATAGAGCGTCTTCACCGCACCCGTTTTGGTATTCAACGAAAATATCGTGCCCTGGCCTGCGATGCCGCCGGCGGAGGCCGTGCCGTATAGTATGTTGCCAATCCCGGTCATGCCGGCCGAAGGCACACCGCCGTCGCTGCCCGAGCCAAACGCGTGCAGAACTTTTTCGACGCCGGTTTTGGTATCCAGAGAAAACAAAGTTCCCTGTCCGTAACTGCCGCCTTCAAGCGTTACGCCATACAGTCTGTGACCGACAGCCGTCAGACCGGCTTGCGGACCTGCACCGTCAGCGCCGCCTTTGAAGCTGTAGAGCAGTTTGAACGAGGCCGCCTGCGCGGGCGCAACATCCAATGCGAACGCCGCACTGCAGAGCAGCGCAAGCGCCGTGGTGATGGTTCGGCGCATATGCGTCCTCCGTGCGATGAATGCTGGCACATAAAATTGCCATACGCTTCAAGCGAATTCAACGCGCGCAATTTGTGACAATGATGTGTTTACGATCCTCAGCGCGGAATTGCGCGTATGGAACTTCAAGAAAACCGGGGTCGCGGAGATTTGTAAACTTTATCGGGGGAGGGTGGCGAAACTTGCGCGCCTGCGCGTAATATGCACCCAAAAGCTGCATCAGAGGAGAACAAGATGAAACTCAACCCTTATCTCAACTTCAACGGGAATTGCGAAGAGGCATTCAAATTCTATTCGGAGGTTCTCCACGGCCGCGATCTGCGCATCATGAAATTCCGGGATTCGCCCATGGGCGCGCAAATGTCGGAAAGCGAAAAGGACATGGTGATGCACGCCCGGTTTCAGGCTGGCGACACGATGGTGATGGGCTCCGACGCGCCAGGCGCGCGCTACAACAAGCCCCAGGGTTATGCGGTGAACATCGATGTCGATACGCCGGAAGAGGCGGAGCGCATTTTCGCGGCGCTGTCCGAAGGCGCTTCGATCGGCATGGCCATCCAGGAAACATTCTGGGCCAAGCGTTTCGGCATGCTGACCGACCGCTACGGCACGCACTGGATGGTCAATTGTGAAAAGCCGATGGGTTGATAGGCGGCCAGGTTATTTGGCTTCTTCCAGCAGCGCGGTGATGCGATCCACGAACCGCGCTGCTGTCGCAAACGCCGCTAAAGCTATGTCGCTGGATATGGTTGCTTCGCGCGCCATTCCGTAGTCGGCAAGTGATTTCAGTTCGTAAGCTCGCCCGACAAATTCCGACAATTCCGACTCTATCCGCGGTTCTTCCTTTGCAAACAGGGCGAACCGGGCGCGGAGTCCGCTGGGTGTCTTTGCGCTTCGTCCGCTACGCTCGTAGATGAACGCTTCTGCGGCATGAAAGGCGGCAAGATACGCCTCGCGACCAGCTACCCGAGGGACGATTGCCTGGAGTCGTTCGGCATCTGCTAGGCACTGGCGCGCCTTTTCGAGATACAGGACCGTTTCTGGTTTCAAAAATCCCGGCCCTCGTTACGAATCTCCGCCATGAGGGGTGTGCGTTCCCGATAGGCGCCTGCGCGAAACGGTTTCGCCGAGATCACCGCACCCGTATCGTTCAGGATATCGGTTGTAATGTGCGCAAGTTTTCCGAGCTCATCCCAGAACTCATCCGGGTCTCGAACAAACACCGCAACGTCATAGTCGGAATCCGGACGTGCATCGCCCCTTGCACGCGAACCGAATAACACAACCCGCTCGATCCGGGCGCCGTAGATTTCATCCACGGAGCGGCGAAAGCGGGTTAGAATAGTGTTTTCTGCGACTACAGACGGCATCGTAAGAGTTCCGATCGTTCTCCGGTGAACAATAGTATAGGATCATCTTTTAGAACAGCTTAATCATTGGACAGCGCAATTTCGACTTCCCGCGCTTCCTTCGGTATGGGTGGGCCCAGCACGCGATGCCCGTTCTCCGTTATCAGCACATCGTCCTCGATGCGGATGCCGTGGACGGGCAGGAATTCGCGGGTGGGGGCATAGTCGATAAGTCCGCGGTGACGGCCTTCGCTTTCCCAGCGATCGATCAGGGCCGGGATGAAATAAAGCCCGGGCTCCACCGTAACAACCATTCCGGCGCGAAGCGGTTTGGCCATGCGCAGATTGCGCAGGCCGAAATGTTCGCTGCGGTTCACGCTTGAATCGTAACCAACATAGTTCTCGCCCAGCGCTTCCATGTCATGCACGTCGAGGCCGATCTGGTGTCCGACGCCAGTCTGGAAGACGAGCGCGTAGGCGCCGCTTTCGACGATCTCTTCGGGATCGCCATGAAACACGCCTTCGGCAATCATTCCCTCCACCAGCACCCGCGCGGCGAGCTTGTGTACCGACAGATAGGGCGTACCCGGCCGGCAGGCATCGATCGCAGCCAATTGCGCTTTCAGCACGAGATCGTAACAGCTGCGCTGGCGCGCATCGAAGCGTCCGCCGACCGGCAGCGTACGTGTGATGTCGCTCGCATAGCCAAGCCTGCTCGATGCACCGCTGTCATGTACGATCAGATCGCCGACTGCGAGTTGCCGATCATGCCTGTCATTGTGGAGAACTTCGCCGCTGGCCGAAAGAATAACCGGATAGGCGAGATGCAGGTCGGCGCCGCGCGCGACGCCTTCCACGGCACCGGAGACAACATGCTCCATCACACCGGGGCGGGCGAGACGCATGGCGATGGCGTGCATCTCGGCCGCGACAGCAAGCGCGGACTCCATTTCGGCGATCTCTTCCGGCGCCTTGATCTCGCGCTGCGCGATGATGGCACGGATCAAGGGGACCGAGGCGCGGCTTGCGACCGCCTGCACCGGCAGATCGAGCCATTCCGAAAGCTGGATTGTGATCTCGCCGCGATAGGGTGGCGTGTAATGGATTGTCCGCTCGCGGTTCTTCGACAGCCATGAGGTGAGATCGGAGAGCGGTCGTGTGTGCGTTGCGCCGGAGCGTTCCGCCCATTCCCGCATGGTGGTCGCCGTGCCAAGCCAGATCAAAGCGTCGAGCGTCGGATCGTCGCCGAATAGTATGCTTTCGCGGGAGTCGAAATCGATGACACCGATCATATCGGGCTGCGGTATTCCGAAGTAATAAGCAAAGCAACCGTCCTGAACGAAGGGAAGAGTGTTATGGGCATAATTCGCAGGGCTCGGCGGATTAGCCGGAAATATACCGACGCCCTGCATCGCCTTCGACAATTCTGCGCGCCGCGACTTATAGATTTCAGCAGGAAACATTCCAGACTTCTCCCTTCGATGAGATAACGCGATCCATTAATAGAGCTCGTGGCTACGTGCAAAAAGCCGCGTGAGCCCGAGCAATGCGTCGAGATTGGGCGTAGGAACGCCAACCAGCCGCGCGATCTCCTGCGGCGCGGCAAGTAATGCGTCGATTTCGAGTTTCCGTCCCGCTTCCGCGTCCTGCAGCATCGATGTCTTGAACACGCCAAGTTTACGCGCAATAGCGATGCGATCCCCGCCGCTCTCGTGAATTTCGCAGCCGATATGTTTTCCGATTTCCGCCGCCTCGGCCATGACGCGCAGCACGAATTCATGGACCAGCTCATCGTCGATGATGCGGTCGCATGTTGCGCCTGCCATCGCCGAGATGGGATTCATGGTCATATTCCCCCAGAGCTTGTACCAGATATCGCGCTGGATATTGTCGCTCGCTACGGTTTCGAACCCGGCACCCGCGAACAGGTCGGTGATTATTTTCAGGCGCTGCGAAGATGTGCCGTTTGGTTCTCCGAAGACGAGCTTGTTGCCGCCCTGATGTTTGACCGCACCCGGCGCAGTCACCTGCGCCGATGCATGCACGACGCAGCCGAGAACAGTTTCGAGAGGGATCGCGCGCGCCACGGCTTCGTCCGGGTCCACGGATTTGAGCACCGTTGGCGGCAGCGCAGCCCGTCCCGCCAGCAGGAACCACCATGGCACACCGTTCATCGCGGGAATGATGATTGTTTCAGGTCCGATCATGTGTGCGGCGTCGCGCGAGACCTGCGCAAGAGACGGGCCCTTCACGGCGATCAGCAGGATGTCCTGCGGGCCCAGCTCTGAAGCATTATCGCTGGCGGCGATCTCCGCCTGGAATATTTCGCCGCCGCGGTCGAGCAACCATCCCTGCGTGCGAAGCGCGGAAAGCGTTTGCCCGCGCGCAAGAACGCTCACGCTATGCCCCTGGTTCGCCAGTGGCACGCCAAGAAGTCCCCCTATGGCGCCGGCGCCCGCAATTCCAATCCGCATCCCCGCTGAATTCTCCACGCAACTCCGTCAGGATCGATAGTATCGTCGCGGCTGGCGGGATGGCGAATCCGGCGCCGGAGCGGAAGGGCTGGGCACATGAACCGACGCGAACTTATCAGGACAGGCTCTGCGATGGCGATCCTTGCCGGGATCCCGCCTGTCGCACAGGCGGCGGAGGCGATATCGCCGGATGCGGCCCGGCTCTACGCCCAATCGATCGTCTTCGACGCCAATCTCAGTCCGCCCGTGCAGGACAAATTCCCGTTTCCAAAATCGATGCTCGACATGGCGCGCCGGTCCGGCTTGACCGCGATGAAGACCACATTGGGCGGCATAGACGGGACGTTCGAAAGTGCAGTGGACGAGATTTCGTTCATGCAGCGGATGATCGAACTTTATCCGGATGTCTATCTCCAGGTGCGGCAGCATTCGGACTTTGCGCGCGCAAAACAAGAGAAGAAGGTCGGGATCATTCTTTCCTTTGAAGCGGCGACGATGCTCGAGGACAAGCTCGATCGCATCGAGCTGTTTCGTGGGCTCGGCGTCCGCGTGATGCAACTCACCTATAACAAGCAATCGCCTTTTGCCACGGGTGTGCTTGGCGACGCGCAAGCGGGTTTGACGCCGCTGGGCCACAAAGCGGTTGCGAAGATGAATGAGCAGGGCGTGGCGATCGATATCAGCCACGCCAACGAGACGACATCCTTCGATGTTCTGGACGCATCTGCGCGCCCCGTATTGATCACGCATGCGGGTTGCGCCTCGGTCTATCCTCATCCGCGCAACAAAAGCGACGCGCTGCTGCGTGCGGTCGCACACAAAGGCGGCGTCGTTGGTATTTACGATCTGCCCTATCTGACACCCAGCCCCAAACAACCGACCGTCGATGATTATATCGGGCATATGACGCATGCATTGTCCGTGTGCGGAGAAGATCATGTCGGGATCGGCAGCGACAGCGATCTGGGACCGTGGGACACGTCGCCCAAGGCGATGGCGGATTTCAGGAAGGAAGAGGAGCATCGGCAAAAATCCGGGCTTGCGGCGCCCGGCGAGGATCGTCCGCCCTATGTCATCGGACTGAACGCGCCGCGCCGGTCGGAAGTCATCGCCGATGCGTTGCTCAGGCGCGGTTATCCGGCCCGCGTCGCGGAAAAGGTTCTGGGCCTTAATTTTACCAACGCCTTCGGACGCATCTGGAAAGCGTGAGGGTGGCGCGCCGGTCAGCTGCGGGAACTTTTCCGGCAAGGACTGGCGTGGAGCGCGGGAACTTTGACAGCCGATTTCGAAACCGGAACAATGGTTTCGCTTTGCCGGGCAAGACTCGGCGAATGATACAGACGGGATAGCCTGCTTGCGGACAAAATTATTGCTTCTGGGTGCGGGTGGTCCCGTCCTCGCGATTCTTCTTGTGCTTGTGTTCTTTACCTATCGCTTTGCGCAGGACGAGCGTGAAGAGCAGAGGTGGATCGTTCACACCTATCAGGTGATCGATCACGTTCAACGCGTTCTGACAGACGCACAGGCCGCCGAATCCGCGCAAAGAGGTTATCTGCTGACCGGGCAGGACCGCTTCCTCGATCCCTATCGACGCAATGTCACGGCTGCCCTTTCGGACCTCGCGGTTTTCAGATCGTCGACCAAAGACAACCCCAGCCAGCAGCTTCGGGCAGCGACCTTGCAGAATCTGCTGCAACAAAGATTTGCCGAACTCGATCGTACGCTGACGATTGGATCTGCGCGGGCAATTTCCCCGTCGACGCCGCTCGCGCGGGCTCTGTATGAAAGCAGCGCAAGTATGGATGCGTTGCGCACGAATCTGGATACGGCGCTTGCCGAGGAAGCGGCGTTGTTACGAATGCGCATTTCCCAACGCCGAGCGGCAGAGACACGCGAAGTGGTGCTGGCCGCGGTGGCCACGGCCTTCGCGGTGGGTATTGTCGTATTGGCCGTTTTCCTGCTGCTGCTGGGAAACCGGCGGTTCTTGCGGAGCGAGGCGGATCGTCAGCGTCGCGCGGCTCTTCTTCAGACAACGCTGGACAATATCCGCGACGGCGTGGCCGTCTTCGACGAACATGGCAAGCTGGTTGCCTTCAACAGCAATTTCTTCGGTTGTTTGGGATTTCCCATCGACCTCGCGGTGGAAGGAACCTCCATCGAAAAATTCAATGCGCTGGCGCGCGAGCGCAAACAGCCATCTTTCGTCGAATTGCCGTTTGTGACCGGCGGCTACGGCGCGGGCTATCGCGACATCACCTACGATAGCCGGCACATTGAAATATATCGCAACCACGTTCCGCATGGCGGATTTCTGGTCGCCTGCCTGGACGTCACGCAGCGGGAAGTGTCGGAAGCCGCCCTGCGTCAGGCCCAGAAGATGGAGACGATCGGGCAGCTTACGGGCGGCGTTGCGCACGACTTCAATAATCTGCTGCAGATCATCGGCGCCAATCTCGATCTGATGGGCAAGGATCTGGAGCCGGGTTCGCGGGCGGCGGACCGCCTGCAAAATGCGGTATCGGCAGTCGATCGCGGAGCACGGCTGACGGGGCAACTGCTTGCATTTGCGCGCCGTCAGGCGCTTGCCCCGCGCGTGATCGGCCTTGGACGGTTGCTCCATGAAATGGCCGATATGCTGCGGCGGACTCTCGGCGAGCGGATCGAGCTCGAATCTGTCGTGGGCGGTGGGTTGTGGCACACGATGATCGATCAGGGACAACTCGAAAATGCGTTGCTGAACCTCGCCATCAATTCCCGCGATGCGATGCCGGATGGCGGCAAGCTGACCATCGAGCTCGCCAATGCCTATCTCGACGAGGCGTACGCCAAAGAAAACAACGAAGTAACAGCCGGCCAATATGTGATGGTTGCCGTCAGCGATACCGGCGAGGGCATGACGCCCGAAGCGATGGCGCGCGCGTTCGAGCCGTTCTACTCGACCAAGCCCGAAGGGCAGGGAACCGGCCTCGGCCTCAGCCAGGTCTACGGTTTCGTGAAACAATCGGGCGGACACGTCAAAATTTATTCCGAGCGGGGCGTCGGGACGACCGTCAAACTCTACCTTCCGCGCTCGAAAGCTGCACCGCAATGGACATCGCTGGCCCGCGTCGAGCCAGCGGAAGGCGGCCATGAAACAATCCTCGTTGTGGAAGATGATGAAGGCGTTCGCGCGGCGGTGACGGACATGTTGACCGACCTCGGCTATTCGGTGCTGCGTGCAGGTAACGCCGAAGAGGCGCTTGCCCTGCTGCACGAAGGTCAGCGCGCAGATATATTATTTACCGACGTCGTAATGCCGGGCCGGATCAATACGCGTGAATTTGCCAGATTGGCGAAAGAGGCACTCCCGAACCTCAAAGTGCTGTTCACCTCGGGCTATACGCAAAATGCGATCGTACACAATGGTAAGCTGGACGAGGGCGTAGAGCTTCTCAGCAAGCCATACAGAAAAGATGATCTCGCGCGCAAGCTGCGTACTCTTGTTGGCAATGATACGCCTGCGCCTGCGTCCGAACCTTTGGTCGCGGCGTCCGCGCCAAAATCGCTTCCGGCGATGAATGGCGGCACCCCCAAGGTTCTGGTTGTTGAAGATTCGGCGTTGATACGGCTGACGACCGTGGACATGGTCGTAGAACTCGAACTTCAATGTGTAGAAGCGTCAGACGCGTCCGAAGCCTTGTCGATTTTGAAACAGGACACAGGTATCGATATTTTGCTGACGGACCTTGGTCTTCCCGGAATGAGCGGTGCCGAGCTGGTGCAGGAAGTGCGCAAATTCCGGCCGGACATTCGCGTGATAGTTGCCAGCGGATATTCCGAGGAGGGAATTCCGGGCGGAGCGGCGCTTTCGGATGTTGAGCGGCTTCAGAAGCCGTTCACGCTCGATCAGCTTCGCGCGGTGTTGAAACCTGATTGAACGCAAACGCGTCTGGTTCTCAATCTCACTGTCCATGATGACGCACTCCAATTCGTCGCATGGCCGAAATTATTTGATAGTGCCATATCCCGAGTGAAGACTTTCGTGCGGGGCTTCCAGAGTGGTCTCGTTTCGTGCGATTGCAAGGCGTTATCACTTCGCGGCATTGATCGCGTTGACGCTGTTTTCAGCTCCGCAAATCTGTCTCGCAGATTCTATTCTGGCGCCGGCCGGCCCCGTGGCAGCAGGCGACCGAATTATCATGCTCGATGCCGTGTTCATCATGCTGGCGATCGTCATCCCGACGATGGTAGCCACGCTTGCATTCGGCTGGTGGTTTCGCGCGTCGAATACGCGCGCAAAATACCGCCCCGACTGGACCTATTCGGGCCGTCTCGAGTTACTCGTCTGGTCCATACCGGCGCTGGTGATCTTCTTCCTGGGCGGCGTCATCTGGATCGGTTCGCACCAGCTTGATCCTTTCCAGCCATTGGCGTCTTCGGCAAAGCCTCTTGAAATCGAAGTTGTTTCGCTCGACTGGAAATGGCTGTTCATCTATCCGCAACAGGGTGTAGCCAGCGTCAATCGCCTGGTTGTGCCCACCGGCACGCCGCTTCATTTCCGAATTACATCGGCAACCGTGTTCAATATTTTCTTTGTTCCGCGGCTTGGAAGCCAGATCTACGCCATGAACGGCATGACGAGTCAGCTTAACCTGCAGGCTGATCAGCCCGGTCATTACCTGGGCCTGTCCGCACATTTCAGCGGCGATGGCTTTTCGGACATGCAGTTCGACACGGTCGCCGAATCCGGGGCGCAATTTGCGCAATGGATCGCACGGACGCGTGCGGGAGGGCCAGCGCTCGACAGTGCGGCTTACCGGGCGTTGCTGAAGCAAAGCCGCGTAGCGGTGCCCTACACCTATAAAAGCGTGGAACAGGGTCTCTTCGACTCCGTAGCCATGCAGAAGCTGCCGCCCGGCGATGGGCCGGCGACGGCCAAATCATCGGCAGTGTGGAATCGCGGCACATGACATTGCTCGGCAGACTCGACTGGAGCGCGGTCCCCTTCGATCAGCCTATCCCGCTGGCCGCAGGCGCGCTTGTGATCATTACGATTTTGGGCGCGCTTGCGTGGGTCGCCGCGAAAGGCTGGTTTCCCTATCTGTGGAAGGAATGGATCACCAGCGTCGATCACAAGCATATCGGCATCATGTACTGCCTGCTGGGGCTCGTCATGTTCCTCCGCGGCTTCATTGATGCCGTCATGATGCGCGCGCAGCAGGCGATGGCATTTCACGCCGCTGGCTACCTGCCGCCCGAACATTACGATCAGATATTCTCCGCCCACGGAACGATCATGATCCTGTTCGCGGCCATGCCGCTCGTCATCGGGCTCATAAACTTCGTTGTTCCACTTCAGCTGGGCGTGCGCGACGTTGCTTTTCCCACGCTCAATTCCGTGAGTTTCTGGCTGACCGCGACGGGCGCGTTGCTCGTCAATCTGTCGCTTGTGGTCGGTGAGTTTGCGCGCACCGGCTGGCTGCCATTCCCGCCTTTGAGCGAGTTGCGTTACTCGCCTGGTGTCGGGGTCGATTATTATCTCTGGTCCGTCCAGATTTCGGGCATCGGGACATTGCTGACCGGCATCAATTTCGTCACCACGATTCTCAAGACACGCGCGCCGGGCATGACCTATCTGCGCATGCCGATGTTCTGCTGGACCGCGCTGGCATCCTGCCTTCTCATCATCGCCGCCTTCCCGGTCCTCACAGCCACGCTCGCGATGCTGACACTGGACCGCTATCTCGGCTTTCATTTCTTCACCAATGAAGCTGGCGGCAATCCGATGATGTTTGTGAATCTCATTTGGGCCTGGGGCCATCCGGAGGTCTATATCCTCGTTCTACCGGCGTTCGGTATCTTCTCCGAAGTGATATCGACCTTTTCCGCCAAGCCGCTGTTTGGCTATCGCTCCATGGTGATGGCGACGCTGTTCATTTGTCTCGTTTCCTTCTGCGTCTGGCTCCATCATTTCTTCACCATGGGGGCCGGTGGCGATGTGAATGCGGTGTTCGGCATCGCTACCAGTATCATTGCGGTCGGCACGGGCGTGAAAATCTACAATTGGCTGTTCACCATGTATGGCGGCCGTATCCATTACGCGACGCCGATGCTCTGGTCGCTCGGATTCATGATCACCTTTGTGACGGGCGGGATGACCGGTGTGCTTCTGGCTGTGCCGCCGGCGGATTTCCTCCTGCATAACAGCATGTTTCTTGTCGCCCATTTCCATCATGTGATTATCGGTGGCGTGGTCTTCGCCGTTTTCGCGGGCATCACCTATTGGTTTCCTAAGGCGCTGGGATTCCGGCTTCACGAGGGCTGGGGCAAAGCGGCATTCTGGTTCGGCTTCGTGGGTTTTTATGTGACCTTCGTGCCATTCTACGTGCTCGGGCTGCTCGGCATGACGCGGCGCCTGCAACATTACGACGTGCCGGAATGGCGCCCATGGCTTCTTCTCTCCGCATTCGGGATTATCATTATTTCCTGCGGCGCTGTCTGCCAAATCATCCAACTCGTGATGAGCATCCGCCACCGCGAAGAACTGCGCGATGTGACCGGCGATCCCTGGAATGGGCGTTCGCTCGAATGGGCGACGTCGTCTCCGCCGCCGGTTTTCAATTTCGCCGTACTACCGCATGTCGAGGACACGGAAGCCTATTGGGACGTCAAACAGAAGGCGCGGGAAAATCCGGATTTGGGCGCCGAACCTCATTACGAGCCCATCGAGATGCCGCATAACTCCCCCACCGGATTTGTTTGTGCGTTCTTTTCCACCATCATCGGCTTCGCGCTGATCTGGCATATCTGGTGGCTGATGGCTGTTGGCCTCGTCGGCGCCTACGCGACTTTCGTCGTATTTGCGTGGCGCGATGTACCTGACTACGTCATTCCTGCTGCGGAGGTCGCACGCATCGATCGCGCGAATCGTGCAGCGCGGCTGAACGCATCATCACGCGAGGTGATGATATGAGCGCCGCCGAATCCGTCGGAACCCTTCGCGATCCCTATCATGTCGGTCATGCCGGCGAGAGCCATGCGCGCGGGCATGGGTCCGGTGGCCCTGCTTCCAAGCGCGTGATCGTCGGTTACGGGTTCTGGCTCTTCCTGCTTTCCGACATCGTGGTTTTTTCCTGCCTGTTCGCTGCCTATGCGGTGCTTGCAGACGCGACGGCGGGCGGCCCATCGGCGCGGCAGATATTCGAACTCGATCGCGTGTCCGTCGAAACGGCCTGTCTTCTCGCCTCCAGTTTCACCTGCGGGCTGGCGAGCATTGCGGTGGCGCGCCGCAGCCAGCTTTGGACTCAGGTTTCCCTCATCATTACCGGGCTTCTCGGGCTTGCATTCCTGCTGCTCGAAGCGTCCGAATTTGCCGCGTTGTATGCCAAGGATGACGGACCGACGCGCAGCGCCTTCCTGACGGGCTTCTACACGCTGGTCGGATGCCATGGTCTCCATGTTTCGGTAGGGCTGTTATGGCTCGGCACCATGATGGCGCAGCTCTTCGCCAAGGGATTTCGCGCCGATATCCGCAGGCGTTTCCTCTGTTTCACCATGTTCTGGCATTTTCTCGATATCATCTGGGTGGCGATCTTCTCTCTTGTCTATCTCGTGGGAACGAAATTATGAGTGCCAATACAGGGCATCCGGAATTCGACGAACACGCCAATGAAGGCGAAGACGAGGATCATGTCCCACGCCCGTCAACCTATTTCATCGGTCTGGTTCTGGCCGTCCTGCTGACATTGGCGTCTTTTTGGGCTGTCCACACGAATCTGATTTATGGGCCCGGCATTCCGGTGGCCCTCGCGGCCCTGGCCATCGCGCAGATGGGAATTCACCTGGTCTTCTTTCTTCACCTCACCACTGCGCCCGACAATATCAACAACGCGCTTGCGCTCGCATTCGGCCTTTTGATCGTCGGCCTTATCGTGTTCGGTTCGGTGTGGATCATGTGGCACATGAACTACAATCTCATGGCCATGGGTCATTCGATGGGCTGAACGGATTTCAATCCATTCTGATCGATGCTTCCAGGATTACCGCTGACGTGTAAGGCGCATAATCCGACCA
>DASXXW010000229.1:0-2229 GCA_036502865.1 Rhizomicrobium sp. | reverse complement strand
CCCCGATCATCTTCACCACGAGGCTTTGCAATATCCGTGACCAGACCGATATGCGTGAAGCCTGCCGCACTGATGAGTGCCATCACCTGCATCACGCGCCCATAATCCACGGCCTTGTCGCCGCGGACGAAAATCCGCTGGTCATACCCATTGGCAGCAATGGCAGTGAGGCGAGGTACCAAATCATCTTCGGAAACACGCGTGTTCTGGAGATAGATGCCGCCATCGCGTTTGACGGTGACGCTGAGCGGTTCGCGATCCTGGCTGAGTGCTTGCGCTTTGGTCTTCGGAAGATCGACGGGCACGCCAACCGTCAGCAACGGCGCCGTCACCATGAATACGATCAGCAGCACCAGCATCACATCCACAAAGGGCGTGACATTGATCTCCGCCATCGGGCGAACGCGCCGGCCTCGCCGGCCGCTTTCCACCCGTCTGACCGCCGCCGGCACTACTCGACCTTTTCGTCGAGCTGACGCGACAGAATCGCGGAGAATTCATCGGAGAAACTTTCGAGCCGCCCAATGTAACGACCGATATCGTTCACAAATTTGTTGTAGAAAATCACCGCCGGTATGGCCGCAAGAAGGCCCATAGCCGTTGCAAAGAGTGCTTCGGCGATACCCGGCGCCACGACGGCGAGCGTCGTATCGTGGCGCGCGGCAATCGCGGAAAAGGAGTTCATGATTCCCCACACCGTGCCGAAGAGTCCGACAAACGGCGCGGTTGCGCCGACGGTTGCAAGAAACCCCAGTTGATTCTCAATCCCCTGCGATTCGCGCTGGATCGTCACCGACATTGCTTTATCGATGCGCTCTTTGATGCTCGCAAGCCGCGACTCGCGCGGCGGACCGCCCTCGAAAGCACGCCGCCACTCGCGAATGGCCGATGCAAACACTGCAACCATGGGATGATTTATGCGCGGCGCATATTGCTGATAGAGATCGTCAAGCGACGTGCCCGACCAGAAGGATTTCTCGAAACTCGCGGCGCGCCTGCGTAGTGTCGCCAGCGCAGTCCATTTGTTGAAGATGATCGCCCAGGACCAGAGAGAGGCGAGCGCCAACAATGTCATCACCGCTTTGACAACGACGTCGGCACGCAGGAACAGGGAATAGATCGAAATGCCGCTGAAACCCGGGCCCGATTCTGCACCTGCCTGACTGACATCCACCGTCGTGGTTGGTGCGGCCTGAGGAGCACCCAATTGCTGCGTCTGTGCGCTGGGGCCCGTGGGCGCGGCCTGCGGCGTGGCCTGTGCAAATGCTGCCGGGGAAAATACCAAAACCAGAAAAGCGAAAACCGCTGCCGCCGCGATCCCTACGGCCGCCTGCGTAAATTTCATCCGCAAAACCTCTTTTGCTCCGACTCGCACGGAGCCGCCCATCGCAGGATCGCGCCGGTCAAACACCCATTTGATGATGGCCGAATTTGGGCGCGCCACTGAACCGACGCTTTTGCGTCGGTTCAGGCGCAGTTCTCATTTGACAGGTCTAGGAACTAGCCGCGCGTCTAGAGCAAATCGCGAATCTCTCGGAGCAACAAGACATCCTCTGGAGTCGGCGGGGGTGCCGATGGCGCTGCCTCTTTCGGCGCAGTCATCTTATTGATCGAACGGACGATCATGAACAACACAAAGGCGACGATGATGAAGTTGATGACGGCCTGGAGGAACGCGCCATAGTTGATGGTAACGGCGCCGGCATCCTGGGCAGCCTTGAGCGTCGCAAGTCCGGGTTTGCCTTTCAGCACAAAGAAGAAATTGCTGAAATCGATGCCGCCAAGTGCCAGCCCGATGGGCGGAGTGATGATATCTTTCACCAAAGACGTAACGATCGCGGTGAAGGCGGCGCCCACAACGACACCGACCGCCAGGTCGATCACGCTGCCGCGCATCGCAAATGTGCGGAATTCATCGGCAATTTTCATAGTGCTTTCCCGTTCGACACTTTTCGATTCTTATTCTCGCTGATGCGCGGTAACAAGCGCGCCTCCTTGCCACAGCGCAGAATTTCCGTATAAGAGCCGCCTCTTTCGGGCCGCCCGGCGTAAAGGGCATGCCGTGTCGGCCCCGAATGCGACCTCAGGCCGGTCCAGACCGGCCTCACTTGGCCCGGCTCAGTCCGGCCACCCAGATCCGGTAAGGAGACCGCAAAATGCCCAAAATGAAGACCAAGTCGAGCGCCAAAAAGCGCTTCAAGTTCACTGCGACGGGCAAGCTCAAGCATG
>DASXXW010000228.1:0-4718 GCA_036502865.1 Rhizomicrobium sp. | reverse complement strand
GGCTGGTCCGAAATCGGCGACGCCGACAGTGTAGTTCTGCCCAACGGGACTTACATGCTCGCCGAATGCTGCAACAGCAACGAGGCGCTCGCCTCGATCAGCGGCACGAGTGTGACCTGGAAGGCCCAGAGTGGTTATGGCAGCAACAGCGAGCAGGGTTGGACGCCGTTGCCCGGCGGAAATTTGTTGACCGTGGATGTCTGGAACATCGGCAGCAACTATGATGACTACGAGATCTACGATACGGCCACCGGAACTTGGAGTCTCGCGGGCCAGACCCCGGATCTCCTGACAAACGGCTCCAAGGAGCTTGGCCCTGCACCGCTCACTCCACTTTACGGCAAACAGGGAACCATCATTCAGTTCAGCGGCAATCCGACAAGCGGTGTCAGCGACATCTACGACGTCGCAAGCGGCACGTGGAAATCCGGTCCGGTCATGCAGTACCAGGGCATGGTATATGATTGCGCGGACTCACCGGCTGCGACGCTTCCGGATGGTAATGTGCTGATCCAGGCGAGCCCCGGCGTCTATGAAGCTCCATCGCACTTTTGGGAATTCAGCATCAGCAAGAAGGGCGTCGTGACGGCGACCCAGGTGAACGATCCTACGGAAGCGCCAAACGATCCATCCTATTTCGGCAACCTGCTTGTACTTCCGACCGGACAGGTTCTGTGGGACGACAGCCAGGATTCCGACCGGGAAGTCTCGCTTTATACGCCCAAGGGCAAGCCCAAAAAGGCCTGGTTGCCCGTGGTTTCCAGCGTGTCGGCGACGCTCAAGATCGGAAGCAAGGCGAACGCTATTTCAGGCACCAACTTCAATGGCTGGGATCTGGGCGGCGCCTATGGCGACGATGCGCAGGGCGCCACCAATTTCCCGCTGGTTCGCATCACCAACACCAGCTCCGGCGATGTCTGCTTCGGCCGCAGCTACGGCTTCTCGACCATGGGTGTGTGGACGAGCGGCACGAGCAACGCCCAGTTCGATATTCCCAAGAGCTGCGAAAAGGGTGCGGGCTCGCTTCAGGTTATCGTGAACGGCATCGCGTCGGTCGCTGTTTCAGTGAAGTTGAGCTGAGTGATGCGTAAGTAATCAAGTAGATCATGGGCGGGATGAACCCGCCCATGATTTTTCCTGCCAGGATCGTGAACGCGTCACCTCGCATTTTTCAGATATTTATCGTACCAGTCGAGAAAGCGCGTGAACATATCGATGTTGTAGCTGTCTTTCCGCGGCGAATGATCCTCGCCGGGGTAAAGCACCATCTGCGTATCGACACCGAGATGTTTCAACGCGCGGTATAATCCTTCCGATTGCCCGACGGGATTGTTATCATCGTCCTTGCCGTCGACGATCAGCGTCGGCGTATGCGCGTTGGCAATAAAGGTTGACGGCGAATTGCGCGCGAAAACCTCCGGGTGCTCCCAGGGCGTGCCGAAATACCATTCGTCGCCGTCGGAATGTCCTTCGGTCTCGAATTCCGCCTGTTGATCATAGACACCGGCGCCGACGATGGCGGCTTTGAAACGATTGCTCTGCGTGATCGCCCATGTGCTCATCTCGCCGCCATAGGACCAGCCGCCTATGCCAAGCCGTTGCGGATCGGTGTGTCCGCGCGCGATCACTGCGTCGAGAACGGCGAGCAAATCCTTGTAGTCGCCACCACCCCAATCGCCACGATTGGCTTTGAGAAAATCTTCGCTATAGCCGTTCGAGCCGCGCGGATTGACCATCAGCACCTGGTAGCCATGCGAGGCGAGCATTTCGGACCACGCGGTTTCCCAGCCGTAACTCTCGGAGAAATTGCTGGATGGGCCGCCATGCACACGCAGGATCAACGGCAATTTTCCATGCGGCGGAGAATTGAGCGGCTCCATCAAAGCGGCTTCGATCTCCGTACCGTCGAAACTCTTTGTTTTAAAAATACTGGTGCGTGCGAGTTCGACTCCGTTCATATACTCCTGCAAATGCGAGATCTGCCGCGTACTGCCGTCTCTTCCACGTAACCAGATTTCCGGCGGATGCTGGAAATCTTCGCCCACATAGGCGATGGCGCCCGTGTTTGATACATCGAAGGACGCGACAGACAGCGGCAGTTCGATATGTTGGGGCGGCGCGCCCTGCGCGGCACGCCAGATTTCATTGCGGAAACCGTGAATCAGCCGCAGCCACAGCGTCGGTTGCTCATGCCAACGCAGTTCCGCAACCGCAAGATCTGGAATTCCCGGCAGCGGATGCAATGCGCCGTCGCCGCTATTCCCGATAAGCGGATCGCGTTCGAGCGGACCATGTGCCGTCGTTGAGAGCACGCCAAATGAATGGCCGTCCGGCGAGAGAAGCAGTCCACGGAAAGGTTGCGGCGGCTGCGAGATTTTGCGTACCGTTCCATCGTTTACAGAGACGCTGTAGATCGCATCGGTGAACTGGTCTTTGCGGAAATCCGGCGTGGCAACGACCAACAGATGATGAGTATCCTGGCATGCCAGCTCATCGATCCGCATGCCCGGAATTCCGATCTTTCGCTCCTTCCCCGAAACAGGATCAAGCACCCAAAGCCGGTCGAGCGTTCGTTCATCGTCGGCGATGAGCGGCCCATTATCGTCGTCGGGCGCATCATCGTCTTCGGCGAGATAGGCGATGCTATGCCCATCCGGTGACCAGCAGAAGCGACCGACGCCGGATTTGCGCGCCGTGAGCGGTTTGGCGTCACCACCGCGCAGGATATAAATTTGTGTCGTACCGCCGCGATTGGACAGAAATGCAAGCGACGCCCCATCCGGCGACCATTGCGGTGCCCGCTCGGATTTTCCGTTTGGTGTTATTTCACGCGTGGCGCCGGTCGCGATGTCGATCATGCGTAGATGCGATTTCGCATCCCAGAGATAGCTGCTGGCGACATAGGCGAGCTGCGACCCGTCCGGCGAAAAATGCAGATCGCCGGCACGCACATAGCTGAGCGCCCTGGCCGGCGTCAGCGTGGTTTCGGCGCCGCGAGCAAAGCCGGAAAGCGCAAGGAACCCGCCAAAAACACAGAAAATGAATGAACGATGCATAAGGTGACACCCGGAGACTCCGGGAGCAGATTAGGCGCGAAGCGGGCCGGCGTCTTTCACGCCGGAAGCGCGCTTGCATCCCCTTAGCGAGGGAAAAATCGTTCATGGCTCTCGATACCGAAATCATGATCCGGGATTATCCGCCGTTTCATGCCATGCCGCGGCATATGCATGACGAGGCTTCGATCGGCATCGTCATCGGGGGTGGCTTCGAAGAACATATCGGGCGCGCCGAACGCCGCTACACATGTGGGCATATTGCGTTGGTACCGGCCGGAGTGGAGCATGCCCAAATTTTCGGCGCGGACGCGACCAGGCAGATCATTTTTCGTCCCACCGAAAACTGGCTCGATTATCTCGTGGACGACAAGGCGAAGCCGAATGAATCGCCGCATTCCCACAGCTTTGCGTTTCGGCAGCTGGGAGATCGTCTGGTCCACGAGATCCACGAACCGGACAGTTTCTCCGGCATTGCATGCGAGGCAATCTTGCTGGAAGTGGTGGCGCAATTCGGACGCGATTGCGTATCCGCGCGCAAGCCGCTCAGGCCGCCGTCATGGCTGCTACACGCCCGCGATTTGTTGCACGAACGGACCGGCGGGCCACTGAAGATGGCCGATATTGCCCGCGCCGCAGGCCGCCATGAAGTTCATGTTGCGCGCGAATTCCGCCGGTACTTCGGATCGAGCGTTGGTACTTACTTGAGACAATTGCGGATCGAATCCGCGGCTCGTCTACTGGCCGGCTCCCGCATCGGGATCAGCGAAATAGCGCTTGAATGCGGCTTCAGCAGCCATTCCCATTTATGCCGCGAATTCAAGCTGCGATTCGGTGTTACGCCCGCCCACTACCGCGCAAGCCGGAGCAGCTGAACGGCGCAAAAAAAGGCCGCGCCGGAAACCGGCGCGGCAGGTGGTGATAGCCGATCCAAATAATTAGAGCGGCGAACTTTCGATCGTGGCGCCGGGCATTTCCCAAAGCGCATCGCGCGTCAAATCCGTGTAGAGGATATGGTCCGACGGGTCGAACCGGAGATCGCCCGGGCGCACCCAGACCGACACACGCCGGTTCAGGGCAATCTCCACGCGGTTAGGCCGGCCATCCGGCGCGATTTCCACATTGCGCACGCGTCCCACCCAGCGGCCGCCCGGCCCTTCAACCGGAGCCTGCCACAATTGCTGGCTCGGCTCAGCGATCAGATAAAGCGGCTTGAGCCCACTGTCTTCGCCATAGCGATATTCATAGGCTTGCGGATAGCTCCACGCATATTGGGCCACGTCGTAGTCCCGGATATCCTGCGCGTAGCGCTGATGCTCGGACCGGTAGTTCTGCTGTTGATCGCCGTATTGTTGCATCTGCTGCTGATATTGTTGTTGCTGCTGGTCATACTGAGCCTGCTGTGGCGAAGGCGCAGCCTGATAACCGCCATCGTTTCCGGAACCTTGCGCAGGATTCGAATATTGCGCCTGATCTTCGCCGTTGAGCGCAGCAGGCGATTGCGTGGTTCCACTGCGCGCCTGCTGGTTCAACTGGTCAGTCTGCTGCATTTCGCCAGGCGTCGAATATTGTGGGCCACTGCCATAACGCCCATCATCCTGGGCCAATGCCCCGCTCATCGTCAGGGCCAAGGCTGCCCCCGATACTATCACTGCTCGGATTTTC
>DASXXW010000227.1:0-20595 GCA_036502865.1 Rhizomicrobium sp. | reverse complement strand
GGCTCTACACCGTGACGAATTACGTCGCGCTCGGCGGCAATGGCGGCGGCGACGTGACTTGCGGCGGTTCGACGGTCGGCATGAACGGCGCCGGAGTCACATTCGTCGTGGGCGGGTCCAGCACCTATTCCAGCAGTTGTGCCGGCGTATCGGGCACGGCGTTCTGTGTCGCGGCCGGTTATAATCACGTGACCCTCACCGCACCCGGAACGGGCAGCAGCACGCAGGGTTTGGTCGTTATCGGACCGACCTCTTCGACCAATACGTCCCCGGCGACGTTCGGAGAAGGCGCAAGTGCGACGGTCGTATCGGGGGCGTTCTACTTTCCCTATGGCCCGATATCGCTGAGCGGCGGTGCGTCGCTCGGCAACGGCTCGGGGCAATGTCTCATGCTGGTCGGATCGCAGGTTACGTTGAGTGGTGGCACGGCGGTCGCTTCCACCTGCAACATCCCGGGCTATAGCGGCAGCGGCAGCACCGGAACGATTGCGTTGGTCCAATGAACCGGAGATCTGAAAAGATAGAGGTTCGACCGAGCTGCCGTGTTCGTCTGCGCTGTGCGCAGGGTATGCGCCGCATGTTTGTCGATATATGGCGTTCACACAGCGCGCTTGCGGCCATCGAGTTCGCCATCATCATGCCGGTATTTCTGATGCTGCTCGTCGGCGTCGTGGATCTCGGAATGATGCTGTTCGAGGATTACAAGCTGGATCAGGCCGTGGCCGCCGGTTCCGAATATGCATCGGTCAATCCTTCCAGCGTAAATTCGACCGGAGGCGCGGCGCTCGCCAGTTCCATCGCGACAACCGTGGAAAGTGCAAACGGCAGCGGCTGGGCCAATGACGTTGTAACGGTCAACAACGGCCCGACGGTAACGGTTACGAGTGGAAGCGCCGCAACGAGCGGCACGGCTTCCAACGCCGATAGTTGCTATTGCCCGACGGGGTCGCCGCCAAATTGGACCTGGGGCAGCGCAATGACCTGCGGCGCGAGTTGCAGTGGCAGCGGAACGGCGGGCAAATTCGTGACGATCACGGCCACAGCCTCCTATACGCCGCTATTGTCGATTTACAATTTCATCAGCAGTGGGACGCTTCGTCAGAGCGCGGTGATCGAAACGCAATGAGATTAGCGCGGGCCATTGGAATATTGACTGCCTGCGCCGGTTCGGCGGCGATCGAATTCGGCTTTTTGGCGCCGGTGCTGATGATGGCCTCGTTCGGGGTTTATGAATTCGGCCGCTGGGGATGGACAATCGAAGCCCTGCAAGAGGCGGCATCGAGAGGGGCGCGCTGCGCCGCCATCAAGCAGGCCAGCTGCAGCGCGAGTGGTGCGTTCAGTTCCAGCAGCACCGTAGCCTTTGTGCAAAACGTGGCTTCGACCTGGGGTCTGACGGTGCCATCGGCCGATATCACGGCAAATAGCAGCACGAGTTGCGGCGGCGTATCCGGCTTTTCGCAGGTGCAGATCAGCTATGTTTTCGGCAGTGTGGTTACCAAGCTCATTCCTTCCGGAGCAAGCGGATCGACGGTCGCCGTTTCCTCCTGCTATCCGAATACTCCGAGCAGTTGATCTGCCGCCTGGGTCCGTAAAGGGCGGCTCAACCCAGCCAGTCAAGTTTTGCTTTCTTTGTTTGGAATTTCGAAACCAGACCTTTCCGTATCTTTTGACACCGCACCGACCCAACTCCAGTATTGCGGCGGGGCGGAATGTTCCGCGATGAAACGGTGATGCCAATGCACGCAAAGACTATTAAATTCGAGAATTTCAGCGGCTATCTGAACAATATGTACTACTATTCCGGCTATGGCGGGATGGACTGGAATGACATGTACGAGGTCCAGAGCGCGTTCATCAACGAACACAACTGGTGCGACACGGGATACAACAATGCTCTGAGTGGCCAGGGCGAGGTTATCACGCTGGGCACCGGCGGCTTCCAGTCCCACAATCTCTACAAGACATTCAGCCTGGAAAGCGGCACGTTCGCATCGGCCTGGGAAGGCAAACAGCCGGTCACCTTCAATTCCTACGTCTACACGGCCGGCCAGGGCTTTGTGCTCAAGGCATCCGACACGATCAACATCGGCCAGAACGGCAAGAACATCAATTTCGGTCAGTTCGGCCAGGACTTCAAACATATCTCCGAAGTCACATTCGTCTCCGGCGTGGGCAATCCCGGCAACACCTGCAGCTACGGCGCGCCCACATATGGCTACATCCTCGCCATGGACAATTTGTCCGTGAAATGGGATCCGCTGAACAGGAATGTTCACGGCGCGCATCAGTCGCCGAAATTCGCACAGCACGTCATGCAGCATCACGGCATGCCGCATCTCGGAGCGAATTTTGCGCCGCAGTCCATGCATGACAGCCACGACACATCGGGCCAATCCGGAAGCCATGCGACTGCGCATGACTCGCCCTATCATACGCAATTGTCGGCTTTACCCGGTCACGATGTCGGCGGTCTGACAGGCCAATTCGCCCTGCCGCAGATCGAGCATTTCGGACTGTAATATCCGTGCTGCCGGTTCGCCGGCGGACACGAGCACGAACTAAATACTGCGCCCGGTATGAACTTCATGCCGGGCGCGGCCGTTTTTCCGCCTCCCCACGAAATCATCACTTTCGCGTGCGCTGCCAGGATTACATATTCGACATCCTGCAGCGCGACAGGCGCAATGTTGCATGTTTCCCGCGTTAAACTGGGCTACCAACCGGAGCAATCCATGGCTGGCTATGCATCGAGCCCTGCGCCGGGGTAATTGCGGGTCTGTTTCCAGCGCTTTCCTCTGCCCTTTTTTTGCTACGATCCTCGCCCGAAAATGACTCGTCCCGGTTTTGGGCATTCGGGCAGGATGGGCATATGAAAATTGGCGATTTGATTTTGGGCGTCGCGCTGGCGGCCGCGTTGATCGGGCTGTCCATTGCCCAGGACGGCAAAGACCTGACGCCGAACTCGCCCGATCCGTTTCTCTGGCTGACCGACATTCATGGCCAGAAGGCGCTCGGCTGGGTGAAAGCGCGCGACGGGAAGACGCTCGCAACTCTCAAGGCCGATCCGGAATACCGGAAGGATTACGACGCGATGCTCACCGTGCTGAATGCGAATGACCGCATTCCGACCGGCGATGTCGAGCGCGGCTATGTACATAATTTCTGGCAGGACGCCGACCATGTACGCGGTGTGTGGCGACGCGTCGGTGTCGCGGGCTATGCGAAAGCCAAGCCCGATTGGAACGTGCTGCTGGATGTCGATGCGCTCGACAAACAGGAACATACGGACTGGGTCTGGCAGGGCGCCGATTGTATCGGCGAGTTGAAACATTGCCTGTTGCGCCTCTCGCCGGGCGGCAGCGATGCTTCCGTGGCGCGCGAGTATGATGCGCGAAGCAAGAAATTCCTCGCGCGTGGCTTTGCGCTGCCGGTGGCCAAATCCGATGCGGCGTGGATGGACGAGAATGCGATTCTGGTCGGGACGGATTTCGGGCCCGGTTCGATGACGCAATCGAGCTATCCGCGCATCGTCAAGCTCTGGCATCGCGGCGAGCCGCTATCCGCAGCGAAGACAGTCTTCGAAGGCAAAGCGAGCGATGTGGCGGTGCGTCCTGTGGTATTCCGCGGACCCTACGGCACCGTGGCGCTGATCGATCACGGGCTGACCTTCTTCACCTCCGAATTCTATTACGTGCAGCCCGACGGCAAGACGTTGAAACTTCCGCTGCCGCTGGGCGCCAATATCAGGGGCGTGACAGACGGCGAATTGTTGTTCACGCTGCGCGATGCGTGGACGACACCATCCGGGAAAGCGATTCCACAGGGTTCGCTGGTTGCTTTCAACATCGTGTCTTTCACGAAGAACAATATGGTGCCGCGCTATGACGTGCTCTACACGCCCGGCGCACGTGCGACGGTTGAAGACGTGTCGACGGGCCGCGATGCCGTTTACGCGTCGATATTCGAAAACGTCACCGGTTCTATTCATGCGTTCCGGCCGGATAAATCGGACGCATGGAAAGACGTTGTGCTCGATCTGCCGAAAGGCGGCTCGACGCATATCATGGACGCGGATTCGTGGACGTCTCAGGCTTATTTCACGTTCGAAAGTTTCCTGAAGCCCGTCACGCTCTATTCCTATGACGGCAAGGGCGCGCCGAAAGAGATCAAATCTGAAGCGGCGCGCTTCGATGCCAGCGGATTTGTTTCTGATCAGTTCGAAGCGGCATCGGCGGATGGCGTGAAGATACCGTATTTTCTTATTCATGCGAAGGATCGTCATGGGCCCGCGCCGACCATTTTGTATTCCTATGGCGGTTTCGAACTCTCGCTCGAGCCCTGGTATTGGAACGACGGCCATCGCCCGCTCGATGTGGGCCAGACCTGGCTCAACAAGGGCGGGGCGATCGCCGTGGCCAACATCCGCGGCGGCGGCGAGTTCGGTCCGGCCTGGCATCAGGCGGCGCTGAAGACCAACCGCCAGAAAGCTTTTGACGATTTCGAAGCGGTTGCATCCGATCTCGAGCATCGCGGCTTTGCGACGGCGAAACAGGTCGGCAGCGTGGGTGCTTCGAATGGCGGATTGCTTGTTTCAACCACAATGGTGCAGCGGCCCGATCTGTTTGGTGCGGTCGTCTGCCAACGCCCGCTGATCGATATGCTGCGCTATACGCATTACGGCGCCGGCGCATCGTGGATCGACGAGTATGGCGATCCGGCCGACGCGGCGATGCGCGCAATGATTCTCAAATATTCGCCTTACGAGAATCTCAAGGTCGATACCAACTATCCTCCGGTGCTGTTCATCACCGAAACGAGCGACGACCGGGTGACGCCCGTCTTTGCGCGCATGATGGCGGCGAAGATGGAAGCGATGCATCAGAACGTATCATTCTACGAAAGCCTCGAAGGTGGCCATGGACCCGGCGCCACGCATCAGGAAGAAGCGCAGATGTGGGCGCTATCCTACGTCTATCTCGGTCAGAAATTGGGTCTTCGCGCCATCGACCAGACGAAGCAATAATTAGTTTGTGCTTGTCCTTTCCTCCCCCACGCGAAGCGCGGGGGAGGTGCCCCAAAGGGGCGGAGGGGGCAAGTCGCGCGTGAGACCCCCTCCACCGCTTCGCGGTCCCCCTCCCCCGACTTCGCCGGGGGAGGAAAGTAATTATCCCGATCTGGCGAGGGACGAATGAACCGGAGTAGGTCAAGTCGAAAATTTCCGGTACTCAGCTCGTCGCAGCGTTCAAGCGACCGCCTTAGTATCAGCTGATCGGTATGCAGCTGTTTTTCGAGAGCAGCGTCTTGCGCATGGCGTAAGGCCCTTCGCCGCGGACGCCAGTTGCAAGGGTAGTATTATAGCCGGAGTATAACGCTCGCAGCATCAGATCGGCGACCCCCTCATAGTCCGGCACGCCGCCAAAGCGAAATCGGCGCTGAAAATTGCCGTGGGAGACATCCATCGAGAAGCCGAGTTTTGAAAGCGCGGCGAGCTGTTCTGGCGCGAGCGGAGAGCGGAATTTCGGTCCGGAATTCTTTTGTTCCCACCATCCCGACCAGGCTTCGCACAGCATCTGGCGATCGCTGTCGAAAAAAAGGCATTGCACGTAACGATGCGTGACGGCGTTCTCGAGCACCAGATATCGATACATCTGCTCGGGATGGGGATGTGCATGAATACGCGCGATCGACGCGGTCACTGCGCAGTGATAGGTCGATTCGAAGGTATCAATGTCGGCCGACGGTGCCGTCGCGCGCGCTATTGAAAAGCCGGTGAGCGCAAGCACAATGCCCAGCGGCAAGCTTCGCAGTGTGCGCCCAAAACGTTTCGACAATTTTCCCCCAAACGAAGCCCCTGCTTCGGTCATCGTTGTCTTTCGAACGTCATGCGCCCCGCTCCCCATATTGCGACCATGAGCATCGTCGCGGATGAATTTCGTCTTATGATCCCTGTTTCTTCACAAATTGTATCGGCGCCATGGACCGCGGGCCGGCGTTTGGTTCGATCGCCGCAATTTGATCCTGTTAGCTGGTGGTACGGAGTTCAGAGCCGAATTCGCCAGTAATTCGCTGTTGTGGTTTTTTCCGCAGGCGTTAACCGGTTCGGGCGAGGGTTTGCGAGAACTGAAGGTCCGCAAGACGGGCATACAACCCGCCACCGGCCACAAGTTCGGCATGGCTGCCCTCGGCGACCACGCGGCCCTGATCCATCACCACAATGCGTGCAAGCCGCTGAATTGTGGCAAGCCTGTGCGCGATCACGATGGTGGTACGTCCCGCCATCAGATTGGCAAGCCCCGTCTGCACGAGGCGCTCATTCTCCGCGTCGAGCGCGCTTGTCGCTTCGTCCAGCAGGAGCAGCGGTGCATCGCGCAATATGGCGCGCGCAATGGCGAGGCGTTGCCGCTGACCGCCGGACAGTGTGGTGCCGCGCTCGCCGACATTTGTTTGATAGCCCTGTGGAAGCGCCGTGATGAATTCTGCCGCCGCTGCAGCCTCGGCGGCTTCTCGCACGGCATGATCGTCTGCTTCAGGGCGGCCATAGCGGATATTATCGGCGATGGTGCCTGAGAAAATCACCGGATCCTGCGCGACAAGCGCCATGTGCCGGCGCAATTCCGCCGGATCGAGTTCCGCACAATCGACGCCGTCGAAAAAGATTCCGCCCGATTGCGGCGCAAAGAAACGCAATGCCAGCTGGAATACGGTGCTTTTTCCCGCACCTGAGGGGCCGACCAGCGCAATCGCCTCGCCCTGTTTCACGTCGAGCGAATAGGAATCCAGAGCGGCCGTTTCGGGACGCGAAGGATAGCGGAAGGTCACGTCGCGAAACGCGATCTCGCCGCGCGCAGGCGAGCGCAAGATAACCGGATGCGCCGGCGCTTTCACCTCAGGTTCAACACGCAGGATTTCGGTGAGCCGTTCGGACGCGCCCGCCGCGCGCTGCAGATCGCCCCAGATCTCGCTCAGCGCGCCGACGCCGAGACCAACGAGCAGAGCGTAAAAGATAAATTGAAATAGCAGGCCGGGCGTCATCGTTTTCGCGGCGACGTCATGCGCGCCGACATAGGCCACGGCCACAATGCTCGAGAAGATCGAGAAGATTACGACAGCGGTCATGACCGCGCGTGCGCGCGTACGCAACACAGCCACATCGAAGGATTGTTCGACCGCGAGAGCGAAACGACTGCGTTCGGCAGATTCCTGGGTGAAGGCTTGAACCGTCTGCACGGCATTAATTGTTTCGCTTGCACGCGCGCTGGTGTCGGCAATCCGGTCCTGGCTGCGGCGCGACAATGCGCGAACCCAGCGGCCGAATAGAAGCAGCGGCACAAGTACGAAGAGAACGGCGCCGAGTACGATCGCGGTGAGTTTCACGCTCGTTACGAACATGAGGGTGATGCCGCCGGCGAACATGACGACATTGCGCATCGCGACGGAAACCGACGAGCCGACGACCGTCTGAATCAGGATCGTGTCTGCGGTCAGTCGCGACAGCACTTCGCCGGTGCGGGTGACCTCGAAGAAGGCCGGCGTCAATGACAGGACGTGATCGAATACGGCTTTGCGGATATCCGCGATCACGCGCTCGCCGATCCACGTCACATAATAGAAACGGATGCCTGTGAAGAGGCCGAGCAGTCCGGAGGCGATGACCAGCGGCAGGAAATAATAGCCGATATGGGCGAGCACCGCTTCGTGGAAGCCGCGATCGATCATGATCCGCAACGCCTGCGGCACGAGCAGGCTCACTGTCGCCGAGCACAAAAGGGCTATCAGCGCCGCGACGATCTGCCAGCGATAGGGCCGGAGATAGGGAACCAGATCTTGCAAGGGGCGGAGCGAGCGGCTCTTCTCCCGCGCGGCGGCCACCCTATGGGCTTCTCTCATATATTCGAGGCCTGACTGACTCATGTGCCGCCTTTCGCGCTGCTATATAGGCGGCGCGGGTGCCGGCTGCGAAGGGGCTGTTGGCCGCGGCTTGTCAGGGCCGCAGCTTTCCCCTATAAGCCGCCGCTTCCTCGCGCGAGAGACGCCATGAAGAAGGGTATTCATCCCAATTATCATATGCTGACGGTCGTCCTGAACGACGGCACGGAGTATAGGACCCGTTCCACCTGGGGTGAGCCGGATCAGAAGCTCACGCTCGATATCGATTCCACCACGCATCCAGCCTGGACGGGCGGCCAGCAGCAGCTGATCGACCGCGGTGGACGCCTGACGCGCTTCAACAAGCGCTTCAAGGATTACGTCAAAACCTGAGCTTGCCGAACCCGTCGCGGCCTGCATGGGCGATATACGTCCTTTGCCAGGCTTGGGATGAAGAGGTTTGGTTCGTGCTCTAACCCTGACGGGTAGAATCCCGCCCCGTCGAGCTTCGCTTGCAGTAGTCCGGGTTAATTTTTAGATCAGCCGACTTCGCCGAAACTTTGCTGCAGACGCTCGAAATGCGTTTGTACGGCCGGCTTTGCAGGTTCGGTTGCAGTCAGCAGAGCCTCTTCCAAGCGCGCGATACGCCGATAGAGATGGTCGCTGCGGTCCAGCAATTCACGTAACGTCTTGGGAAGAACGGAAATATTTTCCGTGCGGCCGCCGAAGCAAATCTCTCTCGAGCCCAACCGGTAGCGTTCGCTCGCTGCGTCCTCCGCAAGAATTTCACCTTCGCGAACGGCACGCTGGATCAGTAACCAGCTCGCTGCCTGCATCAGCCTCGTGGTGACGCGCATGCTTTCGCCTGCGTAAAGCAGTGCAGCATCGCGAGACAGCTCGCGCGATTCTTCGCGGCCGCGGCCATCGAGATAGCGCGCAGTCTCTTCGACGAGCGACATGCCTTCGTCGAAGGTTCGTTCGAATAGTGCGGAATCGATAAATGATTGCGGCGAGAACGGAAGGGAAAGTGCGTCTTCCACTTGTACGAGCGACATTTCCCTTGCCCCGAGCTTGACCCGCACGAAAGCTAGCAAACAGCGCGCTCGGAAGGAAACACTATCTTGCAGTTATCTGCACATTTTAAGTCAACATGGTTACGCGCCCGCAACAGCGTGATTGTTAATATTAACCTTTGCGGGCTGCTATCAGGATTTGCGAAAGAACGAATCTGCTGCAGAGCGAGTCGATTTCCGTTCTTCGATTGCCATATGGCAACGCGCAATCTCGTTCTCCAAAATGCCGATGCGCGCCGCAAGTTCGTGCTCTGAAAGAGCAGACAGGTCTCCGCCGATTACGATATCCGGCGATTTCTTTCGCGGCAGCAACTCTTCCGGGTCGATGGGCATGGGAGGCAACTCGCTGTGTCGATATGAAATCCTAGCGGCCTGCTTCTTTTTCGTCATCACCCGCGCAGGCCAGGCGATGACACGGAGCGGGCAGCGCGTGTAAATAATCCATGTCCGATTTCATGCGCGCCGTCCGGATTGAAAATCAGGGCCAGGATTACCGCCTCGTGGTGGAGGATACCGCGCGGCCGAATCCGGGGGCGGGCGAAGTGTTAATGCGCGTTGCAGCAGCCGGTGTTAACAGAGCCGATCTGTTACAATCACAGGGGCGCTATCCGCCGCCGGCCGGTGCATCGCCGGTTCTGGGGATAGAAATTGCCGGCGAAATCGTTGCGCTTGGCGCTGGCGTCACCGAATTCGATATCGGCGCGAAAGTTTGTGCGCTGGTTGCCGGTGGCGGCTATGCACAATATTGCAGCGCACCAAGTGGTTCGGTGCTGCCCGTGCCGGAAGGCGTCGATGTTGTAAATGCCGCCGCGTTGCCGGAAGCGCATTTCACCGTATGGACGAATCTCATGGATTCGGCATCGCTTCGTGTAGGCGAGAGCGTTCTGATCCATGGCGGATCGAGTGGAATAGGTACTGCCGCCATTCAGCTTTGCAGCGCACTTGGGCATATTGTTTTTGCTACCGCGGGGAGTGCCGAAAAATGCGCGGCCTGCGAAAAGCTTGGAGCCACCCGCGCGATTAATTATCGCGAGGATGATTTCGTCAGCGTCATCGAACAGGCAACCGGCGGAAAAGGCGTCGATGTCATCCTCGATATGGTCGGCGGCGATTATATCGAGCGTAATTTTCGCGCGCTGGCGCGGGGCGGCCGGCTGGTCAACATCGCGTTTCAAAAGGGCACAAAAGCGGAAGTGAATTTCGCGCCCATGCTGGCCAAGCGGCTGTCATTCATGGCGACAACGTTGCGGGTCCGATCAAACGAGGAAAAGAGCCGCATCCGCGATGCCCTCTTGTCCACCGTCTGGCCGCTCATAGCCGCAGGCCGGATCAGGCCGGTTGTCGATGAGATATTTCCCCTCGGCAAAGCGCAGGCAGCCCATGAAAAAATGCGCGCGGGTAGCCATATCGGGAAAATTCTGCTTCGGCCCTAGGGAATTTCTTTTCCTTCCCCGACCTATCGGGTACAAGGACGCTTCTTCCTCGAAAGGTTAAGGCCTTGAGAGTGGCGCGGAGCCGGAAACTCCGCCCCGGCGAAAGGAATATTGACTCATGTCCGACAGCGCTCCCCTCATGCCGAAAGCGACGGCCGTCTGGCTCGTCGACAACACCTCTCTCACTTTCGAGCAGATTGCCGATTTCTGCGGGCTGCATCCGCTCGAAGTCAAAGGCATCGCCGATGAGGACGTAGCGAAGGGCATCAAGGGGCAGGACCCGGTTGCCTCGGGACAATTGACGCGCGAGCAGATCGAAGCCGCCGAGAAAGATTCCAAAGTGCGTCTGAAAATGGCGCCGCCCAAGTACAAAATGCCGCCCGTCAAGACCAAGAAGACGCCGCGCTATACACCGGTGTCGAAGCGGCAGGACAAGCCGGATGCCGTGTACTGGATACTGCGGAACCATCCGGAGCTCACGGACGCCGATATCATCAAACTGATCGGCACGACCAAGGCCACCATTCAGAAGATCAAAGAGCGGTCACACTGGAACGCCGCCAATATCAAGGCGGTCGATCCCGTAACGCTGGGACTGTGTTCACAGCTTGAACTGGATTTCGCCGTGGAGCGCGCGTCACATCGCAAAGAGAAGCAGGTGAGCCGCATCGTCAAACCGGGCGAGTCGCTCAGGCCGATCCATGAAACAGTGACGTCGGAAGAGCCGGCAAGCGCCGACCTTCACGAAGGCGAGTGATCCTTCGTCAGAATACGAAGCGGGCGACCAATATCCCGGCGACGACGACAAGCAGGAAAACGGCAAAGACAATCTCCAGCCGCTTTTCGATGAACTCGCGCACGGGTTCGCCAAAGACATAGAGCAATCCGGCTTCGAGCGAGAAGCGCGCGCCGCGCGTGATGGCTGACAGCACGACAAACAATCCAAGATTGTAGCCGGCAAATCCCGACGCGATGGTAACGAGCTTATAGGGGATGGGCGTAAGCCCTTTGATCAGGATGATCGCCGCGCCCCATTTTGCATAGGCCGCGCGGAAGGCATCCAGAGATGCGCCATAGCCATAGGCGCGGATCAGCCAGTGCCCAACGGAATCATAAAGAAGCGCTCCGATGGCATAACCGAGAAGGCCGCCGAGGACTGAAAACAGCGTGCACCAGCCCGCCAGAAGAAAGGCACGCCGGCGGTCAGCCAGCACCATGGGCACGAGCATGACATCGGGTGGCACGGGGAAGAAGGAGCTCTCTGCGAAAGCGACCGCGGCGAGCGCCCACCAGGCATGCGGCCCCGCGGCGTGACCGATGATCCAGCTATAAAAGCCTCGTATCAGGCCGCCGCGTGGCGATGATTCTGCGATGTCGCTCATTCCGTTCCAATCTGCTGCCCGGGTCCGATGGGCGGCGCAATAATCGTTCGCGCGCGGTTTGGCGTGTCGCGCAAATTTTCTTTGAATAGCGTCCACAAATTGCGAAAAGATGAAGAACGATGGCATCGCGGCGATCTACGAAATCCGGCAAGGCGAAAACACGCAAACGCGTCCGCGCAAAATCGCCGCGCGCGAAGCGGGTTGCGAAGACACGCGCAAAGAAAATTGCACCGGTGGCGAAACCCGTTTCGCCTCTGAGGCCGCGCAAAAGGAGTTTACGTCGCAGGTCTGCACCGGCCGCACCGCGTCCCGCGCCTCACAAACGAAATTTAGTTGCGTCGATTTTCGACCGCGATCTGGATCGCAATGCGGCTAATTTCCAACCCCTGACGCCCTTATCATTTCTTGAGCGGGCAGCACTTGCGTTTCCAAACCATCCAGCAATCGTTCACGGCAAACAGAGGACTACTTACGCGACGTTTTATGCACGCGCGCGGCGGCTGGCGTCCGCGCTGGCGCAACGCGGCATACGCCGCGGAGATACGGTGGCCGCGATGCTCGCCAATACGCCGCCCATGCTGGAAGCGCATTACGGCGTGCCGATGGCAGATGCCGTGCTATGCGCACTGAACACCCGGCTCGATCCGGGGGCGCTGGCCTTCATGCTCGATCATGGCGAAGCGAAAGTGCTGATTACAGACCGCGAATTTTCGCCCATCATCAAAGAAACATTGGCGCGTGTGAAATCGGCTCCGCTCGTTATCGATTACGACGATCCTGAATTCGTGCAAACGGGCGAACGTCTCGGCACTCTCGACTACGAAGAGTTTCTCGCAAGCGGCGATCCGGAATTCTCGTGGGGGATGCCGGAAGACGAATGGGATGCGATCACGCTCAACTACACCTCGGGCACGACAGGGAATCCCAAGGGCGTCGTGTTTCATCATCGCGGTGCGGCCCTCATGGGCTACGACAATGTTCTTGCCGCCGCGCTCGGCAAGCATCCCGTTTATCTCTGGACGCTGCCAATGTTTCATTGCAACGGCTGGTGCTTTCCCTGGACATTATCGGTCGTGGCGGGAACGCATGTCTGTCTACGTGCGGTTCGCGCCGGACCAATCTACGATCTCATCGCCGAGCATGGGGTCACACATCTCTGCGGCGCCCCGATCGTGATGTCGATCCTCGTGAATGCGCAAGACGAGGAGCGGCGTCCATTGAGGAACAAAGTCGAATTCATCACTGCGGCCGCGCCGCCTCCGGAATCCGTGCTCGCAGCGATGTCCGATGCCGGCTTCAATGTCACGCATGTCTACGGCCTTACGGAGACCTACGGGCCGGCGGTGGTGAATGAATGGCGGGCAGAGTGGGATGCGCTCGATGCCGATGTTCGCGCGGCGAAAAAAGCGCGGCAGGGCATACGTTACCCCGCGCTCGCGGAACTCGCCGTCATGGATCCCGAGACGATGGAGATTGTTCCTCCCGACGGAGAAACACTCGGTGAAGTGATGTTCCGCGGCAACATCGTCATGAAAGGCTATCTGAAGAATCCGCGCGCGACGAAGGACGCTTTTACCGGCGGCTGGTTCCATTCCGGCGATCTCGGCGTGTATCACGAAGACGGTTACATACAGCTCAAGGACCGCTCGAAGGACATCATCATCTCGGGCGGCGAGAATATTTCATCCATCGAAGTTGAAGATGTGCTGCTGAAGCATCCGGCCGTCCTGCATGCGGGCGTGGTGGCAAGACCCGACGAGAAATGGGGTGAGACGCCCTGTGCATTCATCGAGCTGAAGACGGGCGGCAGCGCATCGGAAGCCGATCTCATCGCCTGGTGCCGCAAACATCTCGCGCACTACAAATGCCCGCGCCATATCGTCTTCTGCGAGATACCGAAGACATCCACCGGCAAAATCCAGAAATTCAGGCTTCGCGAGATGGCGAAGAATTCGGGCTAGTCGGGCCTCCTGAGCCCGACCGTTTTTGGACTAATTAGCGATAGGCCCCGTTGGATGGCTACCGGACAATGGGCCTCGTGAGTTCGGCGCGGAGGCGCGAGGATGGCGGTTTTGCAGCGGCGTGGCGGGACAGCGTCCGATGCGAGATCGCCGCGTGGCGCACACCGTGCGGGGTCGTGACGGTGAAGACCTGCAGGCTCTTTAGGCTGGGGCTTTTCACTTTCACATATCCGCTGCTGGCGCCGGCAGGCACGACGGCCTGTAGGTAATTTGCATTCACCATCGTGAACTTGGCCTGAGTGCCGTCGAACGACACTTTCGTCTTCGCGTTGAACCCCTGGCCATAGATTCCGATCGTCGCCCCCACAGATCCGGAGGTTTGGGAAAGATTGGCGAAAGGAGCAAGTCCGGTATTCAGGCTGTAGATTGTCCCCACGCCGCCCGCGCCGCCTGTCTCGGCCGTACCGTAAAAGGTGCCGTTCGTATCGAGAAACAGCGGACCCGAAACTTTCGTGCCCTCTGTCGCCGGATCGAGCTGATGCAGAACGGAGAACACACCCTTTGCAGTGACCTCGAAGATGATCGACGTTCCGCAATTGTCGCCAAGGCAGGCTGCGGCCGTTCCATAGAGATTGGCGTCGCTCGCGACGATGAGGCCGTCGCAGGGCGAGGACGAACGATCCGCGGAGCTGAAGCTGTGGAGAACCACTTCCTTGCCGTTTTTCTTTATTTCATAGATCGTTCCCAGATTGCTTGCGCCGCCGGAGAACGTCTCGCCGAACAGGGCGCCATTCTTTGTTTGGGCCACGCCGCCCATGGGCGCGGTTCCATCGGTCGCCGATTTCGCCGGGAAATTATGGAGAACCGTGATCTGGCCGGTGCTCGTCATGCGGAACAGCGCACCGCCGCCTAAGGTGCCGCCTGCCGAGGCGGTGCCGTAAAAATTGCCGTCGGCGCCTTGAATGAGCGGGCCGGACGGCGATGTAGGATCGCCCGTCGTGCCGCCGAAATTGTAGAGCGTCGAAAACGCACCTGTCGGCGTAATCATGAATGCCGTGCCGCCCTTGTTTGTCCCACCTTCTTCGGTCAGGCCGTAATAATTACCATCGGCCGCCAGGATCGGCCGGCCCACTTCGGGATTCTGTCCGTCGGAGCCGTCAAAGGCGTGAACCGTATTGAGTGTGCCAGCCGCCGGATTTGCATTAAAAATCGTGCCGAAATTGTAGGGCGACTGCCCATTCGGACATGTGCCGGTGAAACTTCCGTCGCTGCCGACGGAAAGGCCGGTGTTGCAGTTGATGCCGCCAACGGAGCTCGCGAAACTGTCGAGCACGGTTTCCTTGCCCGGCAGCGCGATGGAAAACAGCGTGCCCTGGCCGGCGGTGCCGCCATCGATCGTCAGGCCGTAGAGATTGCCGTCCTGCCCCTGGGTGAGCGAGCCGCGCGGCCCCTGTCCGTCGGGAGTCGGGCCGAAAGCGTAGACGACTGAAAACTGTTGGGCATTTGCCGGAACGGGCACAGCAGCCGCAACGGCAAGCGCTGCAAGAGTCGCAAATCCAAACTTCCCGGACGATGTAATCTTATGCATGACAAAGCCTCCGTTCGAAATCGATTATGCCGACTCCAGGTTGGAATCGGGGTGATACCCCCAGCGGTCGACTTGCGCGCATTCCTCATCGGTGAACGAGGCGCGTTTGCGCAGCTCCACCTGCGTGCGTGAAACAAACGGCACGCCGTCGGGATCTGGTCCTTCGAGTATTTCGATCTCCCGTGCCGCGCGCACCGGATCGGCGGCGAGATAGCGTTCACGCACGTTGCGCTGACGACCGAAAAATCGTCCATGCACGCGCTCGCGTTCGAGCATGGGATCGTAGCTGTGTTGCCGACACAGCTTGCGGCTCAGGCGAAGTCCGTTCTCCGTGTGGAAGAGTTCGTCCGTTGCAATATAATCGAGCGCGCGGGCGAATTCATGCTGGCCCAGCCAGTCGCGTGTGGCGATTTCTACCGGAAGTTTGTCGATCGCCAATCCTTCCAGCACGGTGCACATGATCAGAATGCGCCAGATGAGTTCTCGCTTGCTGCCTGGGTCGCATTCGGGAAACTGATAGGCGTATTCGTAGTTTGCGCCATGCTGCGGCAGAGTCGATTCATCAAATCCGTTCTGCACCAGCAGCCGGCGGAAGATCGCGGCGTGGCGCGCTTCGTCGGCGACATGCATGGCGAGCGACATATGGACGGACCATGCGAGGTCAGGATGTTCATAGGAGCAGCGCGCGATCAGCTCCATCGCACTCAGTTCGGCCATCACGTTGTCGTTGAGTTCCGCGGACAGATCCTCGGCTTCAAGGCGGGAGATCGATCTGAGCAGCGCGAGCGCGCCCGCTTCTGGCCGCGGCCTCAGCGCGGGGCGTGCCGGCAGCGGAACGCGATCCAGCGGCTTCCAAAGCAATTCGTACAGCGCGAGCGATGGCACGCTGTCATCTTGCCACGCCTCCTCCAGAGCCGATGCGAAAGCGCTTGTCCCAGGCTTCGTGTCCGGGGTCCGGCTTGACAGCTGCTCTATGCCTGCGCGCACCGCGAGGATCGCCCGCGCATCGTAAAACTCGTCGAGCTGTTCCAGGAGCGCGCGGTATTTGTTCAGGAGAAACAAATTGAGATCGTTACAAATTCCATCGACGACGGGGTGATACTCACAACTCCCGTCCAGCACACGCAAGGGTTCGATCCAGCTCGCGCAGCAAAGCAGCGCGGTCTCGTCGCGTTCGCGAAGCTTGAGCGCATATTGACTCAGCGCCACGGCCCGCGCCATTCCGGTTTCGAGTGTGACGGCGAGCGCAATCTTGTCGTCGAGCCCGGGAATCTTGGGCAGCCAACCACAAATGACATGTGCAGCCGCGCGCTCAATGGCGGCGAGGTGGACCAGGTCCTCTACCAATCCCTGTCTTGACCAGCGTCCACCCCGCCGCCGATTGCGGTCGGGATAGGGGACGCTCGTCATTCAAGCATTCCGTGTGGGTCTGGAATTTTGGGGTGTCCCCAGGGACAGCATTGCGAGGACGAACGGTAACCGGGCTCGGTCAGGCTTCCGGTGGGAAGTCCGTGGATCCTGTTCAGCACCACGCCCAGATCGGAGGCGAGCCGCGGTGCGAGCGGCGCGCCACCCCGCAGATACGACATCACCGGACCTTCGTCCGATACCAGGGAATCGCTGCCCGCTTCGCGCTGCAGCATTTCCCGCTCATGGGCGCTGAGTTCCGCATCTTCGAAATTGGTAATTTGGATGGACCCGCGGCGGTCGTTCAGAATTCGAATATAGGCGCGGGCGACTGCGTCCTTGCTCATTGTGATCCCCTCCCGAAAAGGTCCAATGCTGTCAGACTAAGTCCTACAGCGTAGGCAGATGTCCTACATCCTGTCAAACGCCTTGCGCCAAGACACGATTTGCGCCGTGCACTCCCACTCCCACTCCCTCCCGGTCAGCCCGTACGTCGCGTGGAACAGGATCGTGAAGGCACTTGCTTATTGACCCCGGGGCGGTCGCGCGGGGAAAGGGAACCGCGAAGCGGTGGGGGAGGCGACGTGCGGAGTGGAGTAATTTGTTATTGAGCCTGTCAAACTCAAGCCAAGGCAGGGTCAAGCAAACCGGAGAACGGCATTACGGGCCCTGTTGCAGAACAAGCAGCTTGATGTCGCTCTTCGGTGCGAAGCCGTCCCGCGTGCTTTCGAATGTCGTCGGGCCCGTTTTTGTGAGACGGCCATCCCAGCATAACGACAGAGCGTTTTCCGGCTTCAGCTTGTCGAGTATGAGATGGAAATGCCCGATCGGGCCGTTCCAGTTATTCCCGGTCACAAGCACATAGTCCGTGGTCAAAGCAGTCAGGTAATTTCCGTTCTGCGGGCTCGCATGATGATGCGCCAGCATGGATGCGGCCACAGCTCTCGTTCCGGGATCGACGCAATATGTGTTCAGCCAATGCCGGCCGTTCTCGTCTTTTGCGTTAAGCTCTTCGGTGCCGAAGAGAGATTGGCCGGTGACCGGATGGTAATGCTCATCCAGCGTGACTGTCTTGCCGGCCGGAAATTTTTGCCGCCACCAGAAGCGCGTGCGGACTGTCCAATGCGGATGTGCGAAGGCGCCGCTATCTTCATCGACAAGATCGGCGGATTTTAGCAGCTTGAGTTTTGCAGGCGGAAGGGCGTCCAGTGTTTTTGTGAAGGCGGGATCGACAATGTTCAGCGGGACGCCCACACGGCGAACGATCTCGGTTACGTCGCGGCCCTTATAGAAAGCGCGCTGCTCGGTTTCGAAGGGAATGTTATTACCGTCTGCTTTGACGTCGAAGCCTACGAAGTTCAGTGGATTGTTCGTAGTCTGGCCGAGGGGCTCTTCTGAAAAGCGGCTTGTATCGATGTCCGGAAGCGGGAACGCAACGATGGTATCGATATCGGTCTTCCCGTCATTGACGAACTGAAACTGCGCAGAAACATCGCGCGGGCTGATGCGCAATTCTTCGGCCGACATGCGGATCGAATCGGAATGCGTGAGCACAAGTCCGCCGGCACCCAACTCCGCCGAACTGTCGTCGGCGATGGCGACGCACGGGGCAATCACGGCGAAGATAACCGAGAGAATGAGGCAGGAATTCATAGGCTGCTCCCGAGACGATCACTGGACGCAATCTTACTCAGGAGCAGCGTTATGACAAAGTGTAGTTACTGAGGCTGACTAATAAAGCAGCCGCTCCGGCGCTGGGCGGGCGCCGGAGCCGCTTTTGCCTTCAACGGATCACGCGATGAAATTCTACCCGGTCACGCACCCAGCCATTGTGGAGCCAGAAGAACCGCCGGCCGCCAACGGTGCGGACATAAACCGGGGCGCCGCGATACACGACGCCGTCCACGAACAGCGGCTCGCTGTAGACAGGATAGCCGCAATAGGCCGGGCGGAAACGATAGGGCTTGAAGCAGGGGTTGCCGACGCGTACTGCGACTGCCGGTCCGCCGATTGTGACTCCGACGGCTACGCCTGCATTGGCAGGTACTGCAACACCCAGCGTGGCACCCGCGAGCATCAGGGCCCCGACGGCGATTTTCTTGAAACTATTCATCTCACCTACTCCTTTGCTCGGCGGCCGTTATGGCGAGCCGATGCGCAGGAGAATGGCGCCGTGCCTCTGAACGTGTTCTGAGAGCGCAATTCAGGAGGGGTTCATCGCTGCAACGGTGTTTCCCGCAGCGAGATGGGGCGACAATCGGTTACAATAATCCAGCGTTTGCGATGCTCACTTCGCGGTTTGCGAAGCCGAACACGCCGGAAACTACATATTCCTGCCGGCGAAAGCCGGCCGAAAAGGTGGCGCCCTTAGTGCAAGCTGGCGCGCAACCGCTCCAGCTCGTCCTTTATTTTCAACTTCTCTTTTTTGAGGGCTGCGACACGGCCTTCGTCCCAATCTGGGTGGGCCATTTCGGATTCGATCTGTTCCTGGAGTTTCTGATGCTTTTCGGACAATTCCTGGATATGTCCTTCTAGTGCCATTTTTTGCACCTCTTTTCGCAAAAGGGTCGCAATTAAATCACCATCGAGTCAGGTTGTCACCTGTCACTGGCCGCTATGCCTGCCGGGACGTAAATGGCTGACGGCCGGGCGGCCGGACGCGAGCTACGCTATATTGGGGCTCATGACCGAGGCTGAAGAACAAAGTTTGCGCGGCGCGCTGACGGCGCTGGCCGAAGAGCATCGGGATCTCGATGCCGCCATCAGAGCCATGGCCGAATGGGGAGTATCCGACCAGCTTCAGCTTATCCGTATGAAAAAGCGCAAGTTGCAGTTGAAAGACCAGATGGCGCGCCTCGAAGATCAGCTGCTGCCGAACATCATCGCCTGATCCGCGCTCTTTTCTTGGTTTCTCCACTGCTTATAATGCGGCGCTTCCCGCGTCCGGGCACCCGCCCGCCAAGGCAGAAGCATGAGCTCCATTTCCCCCCTCGTCGGTCTCATCATGGGCAGCCAGTCCGACTGGCGGACTTTGCGCGCGGCCGCGCAGATGCTCGAGGATCTCGCCATTCCGCATGAGGCGCGAATCGTTTCGGCCCATCGCACGCCGGACCGGCTCTATGCCTATGCGAAAAGCGCGAAAGAGCGGGGGCTGAAGGTGATCATCGCCGGCGCCGGTGGAGCGGCGCATCTGCCGGGCATGACGGCGTCGATGACCGGCTTGCCCGTGTTGGGCGTGCCGGTTGAGACGGAAGCGCTCAAAGGGATGGATAGCCTGCTATCGATCGTCCAGATGCCGGGTGGCGTGCCGGTCGCGACTTTCGCAATCGGGGAGGCGGGCGCCCGCAATGCCGCGCTCCATGCCGCGGCGATTCTCGGTCTCGGGGACAAAGGAATTGCAGAGCGCCTCGCGGCCTGGCGTCACCGGCAGAGCGAAACCGTTCCGGAGCAGCCGGTGGACAACCCGGCGAAATGATTTCTTCGCAAGGTTCCATTGCTTCCGTTCCACCGGGAGGCACGATCGGCATTCTGGGTGGTGGACAACTCGGGCGGATGTTGGCGCTGGCAGCGGCGCGGCTGGGACTGAAAATCCATATCTATTCCGATGAAGCCGGCGCGACTGCCTTCGATGTCGCCACGGCCCATACAAGCGCGCCCTATACCGACGATGCCGCGCTCGGAGCCTTTGCAGATGCCGTCGATGTTATTACTTTCGAATTCGAGAACGTACCGAGTGAATCCCTTGCGCTGCTCGAGCAGCAGAAGCCTGTATTTCCGTCGTCGCGGGCGCTGGCCTTCACGCAGGACAGACTGACGGAAAAGGATTTTGTAGCCGGACTTGGCGTCGCAACTGCGCGCTATGCGCCGGCCGATACTCGCGAAGAC
>DASXXW010000226.1:0-4019 GCA_036502865.1 Rhizomicrobium sp. | reverse complement strand
TGTGATGGTGCCGGTATTGTCCCGCACATAGCCGTGCCGCACGCCGCTATCGTCCTGATAGTAACCCGTGATCACGCTCTTGGAATTGATGCTTTCGGCGACGGTAAAGGTCGCGCCGCTCACATCGAAGCTCGTGATCTTTCCTTTGCTGTTGCGCGTGAACCCATGGATGACATCGCCGCTATCTTCCCAATAGCCCGCGACGGTGTTCTTGGCGTTGATGCCGATGCCGTAGGTCGCGATGGCGTTCGAAACGGAGAAGGCCTTGATCTTTCCGGCGGATGTCCGGGTGAAGCCATGCCAAATGTCGCTGCTGTCTTCGTAATATCCCGTGACGGTGCCTTTGTCGGTGATGCCGACGCCCTGCGTGTTTATGGAGCCTTTCGGATCGAAGCTCGTGATCGTTCCGTCGGACGTCCGCACAAAGCCGTGTTGGACATTGCCTGCGTCTTTGTAAAATCCCGAAATCGTACCCTTGTCGTTGATGCCGCGCGGGTTTGTATTCGTCGCCGAAGCTACGTCGAACGATGTGATCGTGCCTTTGGAATCCCTGACGTAACCGTGATAAGCGCCAGCGGAATCGCGATAATAGCCCGCGATCGAACCGCCGCTATTGATGGCAATCGCATAGGTCGCGACAGATCCCGTCGGGTCGAAACTGACCGTCTTCGCCTTGGCATCCGCGGCGGCCACGGATGCAATCATCCCCAACGCCACAACAAGCACCGGCGCGCCGTTGCGCCATATGACACTCAACGGTTTTTCGACGCGATCACGCACGACAACCCTCCACAATCCAACCCTTTTCGCCGCTGCCCGGCCGTCACTGCAAGACTAGCGCAAATCGCCTCTGTTGAAAATCGTCGCGACCCCGGAATGACCAAGAGGGCCGGTGATTTGCCTGTGATATGCTGAAAGGATGATAACTTGCCTTCAAGGAATGGACGTGGATACTCCCGGCCTCAACCGGAGGTGGATTTGACGACTGCCAGGGTTATGGATGCACGCGGCAGCGCGGATGCCGCGCACGGCATAATGAATGCCGCGTTGCTTGTTTTCGCGCTGACGGTTTCGCTGCTGCAATTTTTCATTGCGCCGCTGTTCCTGCCGCTCAACATCTGGAGCGCGGTTGGGCTTATTTGCCTGTGTGCGGTCACGACTCCGTTGCACTGGGGCCTGATGCATGAATCCATTCATGCAAATCTGTTCCGCAATCCGGATGTGAACCGTCGGGCGGGCAGGGTGCTCGGGAATTTCCTTCTGCTCTCCTGGGATGTGATGCGTTTCGGCCATCTCCTGCATCACAGCAATAACCGTCACGAATTCGACCGGCCGGAGGTGGTGCCCGCGGGCAGTTCGCCCCTCGGGGCGGCGGGGCCTTATTTCCTGAAGCTGCTGGGCGGCCATGCGCTGATCTCGGCCGTGTCGTCAATCGGTCTCGCTTTGCCGGCGCGCGTGGTAGAGAAGCTGGTTCCCAAAGCGGAGCCGATGCACAGCGCGGCCTTGCGGGCTTTCACAAATAAAGAACGGCAATCGCGGATCCGCACGGATCTATGCATGTCAGTCGCACTTGTGATGCTCGCCGCGTTTTGCTGGCGCGCGCAGTGGCCCTTGTTTGTAGCTACGATCCTCGTCCGGTTCATGATGCTGTCGGTGATGGACAATGCGCCCCATTACGGCACCGCACTCAACTCCGGTACCTATGCGCGCAATACGCGCCTGCCGCGTTGGGCGCATTCGCTGCTGATGGGGCATAATTACCACGGCATCCATCACGGCGCGACTGGCCTTAGGTGGCAGGAGCTCGGCGCCGCATTCGATCGCGCGGGAAAGAATTTCGAGGGTAGCTGGAGCACGATGGTGCTTCGTCAGTTCCGCGGGCCCGTCATTCTCGATTGAGTGCGCGATCCTTCGTTTCGTCCCTTATTTCAGCTGCACGAAAATCCCTCCGAAACCGGGACTGCTGGTCTTCAGCTTGTTCCAATTGCTGAATTTGTCATTTGCCGGGGCGGCCTGCTTCTTGAGGCCGCCGTTCAGGAATTCCATGACGAGGCCGGCTGTCGCGGATTGATCGGACGAACTCGAGCCGCAATCGGTGTGTGGAACATTCCTGCCCTCGTCATTGATCCATAACGTCTCGATGCCGGTCGGCCCCGTGGCAGAGAATACACCACCCGGGCAGGCGAAGGGTTTGTTGATCGCGCCGCCATAGGTCGCGCCGTCGAGCTGGCCTCCCTTTTGGGTGAGGCGCACGATCGTTGCAGCCGGCGCGTTGCCGCCATTGTTCGACACCCAGATATCGCCATGAAACACAGCAACGCCTTCGGGATTGTCGAACAATCCGCTTTGCTGCTGGCAGCCCGAGATGGAATTGGAGATGCAGTAGCGCGGACTCGGATCCAACGGATTGTTCTTCAGGAAGCTGCCCTTCTGGTTCAAGACCGCGTCGGTGAAATTCACCACAATGCCGCCGCTATACTGCCCCACGACCCAGATCGATTTGTCATGATCGAGTGCGAGGCCCGCCGGTGAATCCGGCGAGTGGATCACTTCGCGGTCGATGTGAGGGTTTGACGCGCCGAGATTGGCTTTCGGTACGCGCAGCAGCGTGTCGGCGGCGTAGGCGGTGGTCCACAGATTGCCTCTCGCATCGAATGTAATTCCGGTGAGGCTGCCGCCGGTGAAATAGTCCGCGCCGTTTACGTCGGTGCCGGTGATCGTTTTCACATAATCGAGGGAGGTTGCGTCATAGACGAGTATCTGGTCTGTGCCGCCGAAATCGCTGTTGCAGACGACGTAAAGGAAGTCACCTTGCACGGTCAGTGCGTTCGGATTGCACGACTTGTCTGCGAGGGGAATGGTGGCCGTGGCGAGATTGCCCTTGTTGTCGAAGCTATCGATCAGGACATATCGGCCGTAATAATCAGGCACCCAGACGATTGCGCCATTGACGCTGCCGCCCACGCCCTTCGGTGCTTCTGCCAGCGCAGGGAACGCGGGTATCGCCAGGGCAATCAATCCGGCCAGCAAATTACGCATGTGTTTTCCTTTTGCCTCAGGTACCGCCAAGCCTAACCGGTTGCACGCGGTTTCCATTACGGTGGCAATATCTGATTAAGCGATTGTGCAGGAACTCACGAAGTTCCCTTGATGCTCGCGTTTTCATTACCATCGCGCATGCGGACGTTAACAGATATGGCGGAAAACTGTCCGCGCAATCTGGGGAATGCGTGCCGTCGTGGGTGTCGAAAACTACCTGGCCCTGGGCCGGTCAGGATTTGCCGTAGCGCTGTGTGCCGCGCTGCTGCCGCAAACCGCCAACGCGCTGGCAGGCGGGGCGGCCAGCCAGGGCGAGCTGCAACAGGAATTCGTCGCCGGGCGGATGCACAATCCCGCTTTGGCGCTGGCGCCGGGTTTTGCGCCGCCCATCGCCAATAGCTGGACGGCGATGCCGGTCTATCACGCCGCAGCGGACTCATTCGATGAGGACGCCAACTCGCCCTCATTCGATACCAACGGCTATGACGCGATGTGGGACGATTCGAAGTTCAGTGAGATCGCGGCCTATGGCGGGCTCGCGCGCGATGCGCTGCGCGTCGCCGGCATGCGGGCCATTGACGGTTCCGATGGCGCTTCGGGTGCCATTCCCTACGGCCGCCTGACGCTCGAACGCGAGTCCGCGGAAGGACATAATCAGTTCGCGCTTGGTGCTTACGGTACGCAGGTTGGCGTGCGGCAGACGGCGATTTCCGGTTTCGGCGACGATTCCTATACCGATGTGGCGATGGACGGGACATGGCGTTGGATCGCGCATCCCGAGCGCAACAATTCCGACGCCATCTCCGCGCATATTCTCGTTCTTCACGAGGGCCAAAGTCTGCTTGCCAGCAGCGCCATTTTCGGCACCCGGAAAAACGACAGCCTCAACATGTTCCGCGGCGATGTGAGCTGGTCGTTGGGCGATCGGTTGGTGCCGGCGGCGCAATATTTCCAGATCACCGGTACGTCCGATCCCGTTC
>DASXXW010000225.1:0-8205 GCA_036502865.1 Rhizomicrobium sp. | reverse complement strand
ATGCTCGATGGCGGCGTGCTTCCGGTGATGAAACACATACCTGGCCATGGACGCGCCACGTCGGATTCGCATAAGGCGCTCCCGCATGTCACCACGCATCTGGAAGATCTGAGCTCAAGCGATTTCGTGACGTTTCGCAGTCTCAATCATTGTCCGCTTGCGATGACCGCGCATGTTGTTTTCGACGACATCGATCCGCAGCGCCCTGCGACCACAAGCCCGAAAGTAATCCGCGACATCATCCGCGGCGAAATCGGTTTTGAAGGCGTGCTGGTCAGTGACGATCTGTCGATGAATGCGCTGAAAGGGCCACTCTCCGTGCGTGCGAAAGCGGCTTTGTTCGCGGGCTGCGACATTATTCTTCACTGCAATGGAAGCATGGACGAAATGCGGGAGGTCGCGAAAGAGGCCAAACCCTTGCAGGATCAATGGCTGAAGCGTTGCGATGCGGCCCGTGCGCATCTGGCACCTCCCGAGCCTCTGGATGCCGAAGCGGGCGAGGCCCGGCTGTTACAGCTGCTCGGAGGCGCCACGTGAACACGCCCATGGACGCGCTTGACGAATTTGCGGCGACTACTCCGTCTGAAGACATACTGGTCGTTGCGGTGGACGGTTTCGAAGGGCCGCTCGATCTGCTTCTGGCGCTCGCGCGCAATCAGAAGGTCGATCTTATAAAGATTTCTGTTCTCGAACTCGCCGAACAATATCTCGAATTTGTCGAGATGGTGCGCCGACGCAATCTCGATCTCGCTGCCGATTATCTTGTGATGGCGGCGTGGCTCGCCTACCTGAAATCGCGCTTGTTACTTCCGCAGGCGGAAACCGGGGAGGGCGAACCTACTGCAGATGAAATGGCTTCGCTGCTGCGCTGGCGGCTGCAGCGTTTGCACGCCATGCGTGAGACTGCGACCCGGCTCATGGCGCGCGATCGTCTGGGACGGGAGATTTTCGTGCGCGGCATGCCCGAGCCGATCCATGTCGTCAAACTGCCGGAATATGCCGACACGCTCTACGATCTGCTCACGGCTTATACGACGCAGCGCCTGAAGCGGGCAGGCGGGCAGACGTACAAACTAAAACATGTGCCCGTGCTCCTGATCGAAGAAGCGCGCGAGCGGCTGGAACGTATGTTGGGAAGCATCGAGTCCTGGAGTGGGTTGTCGCGGATGTTACCTCCCGAATGGTCGGGCGGAACAAAACGGCGATCCGGTCTGGCCAGCACATTGCTGGCAAGTCTGGAATTGACGCGCGATGGAAAGCTCGAAATGCGGCAACTGACACCCTATAGCGAAGTCTATATCCGCGATCGGGCGGCGCCGCAGTCTGCGGAGATCGTCGAATGAACAAGGTCGTACGATTGTCGGAAATCACGGCGGAGATTGAAGTGGAGCCGGATATCGAAACTCCCCAAATGGAAATCGCCGAAGCAGGTGAGGTCAATGCCGAGCATCTCCGGATGCTTGAAGCGATCCTTTTTGCGGCCGCTGCGCCGCTTGACGAAAAAACGCTTGCCGCGTCTTTGCCGCGGGGCGCCGATCTCTCTGTGCTTCTGGGCGAACTTCAGAGCATTTATGAATTTCGTGGGGTAAACCTCGTTCGTGTTGCGGAAAAATGGCAATTCCGCACGGCGCCGGATCTCGGATTTCTTCTGCGCCGGGAGCAGACCGAACAGAAGCGTCTGTCGCGCGCGGGTATCGAGACGCTGGCTATCATCGCTTATCACCAGCCCGTAACGCGCGCCGAAATCGAAGACATTCGCGGCGTTGCCTTGTCAAAAGGCACGATCGATATGCTGATGGAGGTGGGGTGGATTCGCATTCGCGGCCGCAAGCGCACGCCGGGGCGGCCGGTCACTTACGGAACCACAGAGGCATTCCTGGTCCATTTTGGTCTCGAAAATGTCGGGCATCTGCCGGGCGTCGAAGAGTTGAAGGCGGCAGGCTTCTTCGAGGCCGTACCGCCGGCAGGTCTCGATGTACCAATCCCAACGGGCGATCTTGCCGCGGACGAAGACCCGTATGAAGGCGATGAAGCCGCACCGGCCACCGGCAGCCAGGATCCGATGGAATAGTCAGAATATATTGATAATTACTTCGGGCCGGATAGCACGGTCGGTTAGTGCTCGTAGATTAGCTGTCGAGCTTCACCAGCACGGCTTCGCCTTTGTCGAGCTTCAGACCGAGCTTGCCGTCTCTGAGCGCGATCGCGTCGCTACCAAATACATCCGCGCGCCAGCCATGCAGCGCGGCGACGCCATCATCATCATGTGCCGCGATCTTTTCGATGTCTTCTGAATCGGCAATGAGCCGCGGAGCGACGCCTGCCGTTTCGGCGCGCTGCCGCAGAAGCGTCTTGAGCAGATCGACGGCGGACGACGAGGCCTCTTTCTTGCGTCGCGGACGTTCCGGTTCGACTCCCGCAGGCATTTCCGCATCGCGGCTTTTGACGATTTCTTCCAGCAGGCTCTTGCCCATTCGAGAGGCTGCAAAGCCCTTGGGTATCGATCGAATATGTTCCAATGCCTGCGCGTTTTCGGGCGGGTGGGCGGCAATCTCCAGCAGAACTTCGTCTTTCAGGATTCGATTGCGTGGCAGGTCGCGCTCCTGTGCCTCGCGCTCCCGCCAGGCAGCGATGGCTGCCAGGGTCGCCAGAAAGCGCTTGTTTGTCGTGCGCGGCTTCAGCCGTTTCCAGGCGAGGGCCGGATCAAGCCGGTACAAAGACGGTTCCTGCAGCGCCGAAATTTCTTCTTTGACCCAGGCTGCGCGTCCGGTGCGCTCGAGCTGTCGCGCCAGAGCTTCATAGACGACGCGGAGATGCGTCACGTCGGCCAGTGCATATTCAAGCTGGCGTTTGGTTAATGGGCGCCGGCTCCAATCGGTGAAGCGCGCCGATTTGTCGATATCGGCATGTGCGAGACGCCGCGCCAACGTTTCGTAAGACGCGGACTCGCCGAAACCGCAAACCATCGCCGCGATCTGCGTGTCGAAAAGCGGATTGGGGATGACGTTGCCCTGAATGCAGAAGATTTCGATATCCTGTCGCGCGGCGTGAAGAACCTTCAGAACCGGCGCTTTCAGGAGACGATAGAAAGACGCCAGATCGAGACCTGCCGCCATCGGATCGATGATGGCCTCAATGCCCGGCGCTGCGACCTGCATGAGGCAGAGCTTCGGCCAATAGGTCTGGTCGCGCATAAACTCCGTGTCGAGCGCGACATAGGGCGCCCGCTCGAGTTCCGCGACCAAATTCTCGAGCCCGCCATTCGTATCGACGATGGTCATTACAAACTCATAGCGGATTCAACTTCCCTGCGAATGATTACCCGCGAAAACGGGACAAGGTGCGGCGCCTTGCCGCGACGGCGGCGGCGCCTTGACCCGATTAGGCATTCCCCGCCACATACGCCGCTTTTTTTCCGGCCTTATTCGACATGCATCTTTATCGGACACACACTTGCGGTTCGTTGCGCCTCGCCGATGTCGGCAAACAGGTGCGCCTTTCCGGCTGGGTTCATCGCCGCCGCGACCTTGGGGGGCTGCTGTTCCTTGACCTGCGCGACCATTATGGCGTCGCGCAATGCGTGATCGAACCGGATGCGCCGGCGTTCGGCGAAGCCGACAGGCTTCGGTCGGAATGGGTCGTCACTGTTGAGGGCCCCGTCGTTGCCCGCACGCCGGATACCGTCAATCGCGAAATGCCGACGGGGGAGGTCGAGGTCCGCATTGAGGACATCCGCATCCAGTCCATGGCCCAGGAACTCCCGTTCCCGGTTTTTGGCGAGCAGGACTATCCCGAGGACATACGCCTCAAATACCGCTTTCTGGATCTGCGGCGCGAGCGTCTTCACCGCAATATCACGCTTCGCTCGAAGGTGATCCAGTCCATCCGCCGGCGTATGGTCGAACAGGGCTTTACCGAATTTCAGACGCCTATTCTCACGGCGTCGTCACCGGAAGGCGCGCGCGACTTTCTCGTTCCCTCGCGGCTGCATCCCGGCAAATTCTACGCGCTGCCGCAGGCTCCGCAGCAGTTCAAACAGCTCATCATGGTGGCAGGCTTCGACCGCTATTTTCAGATCGCGCCATGTTTTCGCGATGAAGATGCGCGCGCCGACAGGAGCCCCGGCGAATTTTATCAGCTCGATCTGGAGATGAGCTTCGTCACTCAGGAAGATGTTTTCGTTGCAGTTGAGCCTGTGCTCGCCGGAGTGTTCCAGGAGTTCGCGGAGGGTAGACATGTCTCGCCGACGCCGTTCCGGCGTATTTCCTATGACGAAGCGATGCTGAAATATGGCTCGGACAAGCCGGACCTGCGCAACCCGATCGAGATCGTCGATGTAACGGATATATTCGCGCGCCCGGATATCGAGTTCAGAGCATTCAAGAACAAGATAGTGCGGGCAGTTCCTGCGCCGGGTGCGGGTTCGCAGCCGCGCTCGTTCTTCGACAAACTCAATGATTGGGCGCGTTCCGAACTGGGAGCCGGCGGCCTCGGTTACATGGTGATCGAAGGAGAGGCGGGTGCGCTCTCGGCAAAGGGGCCGCTCGCGAAATTTATTCCGCAGGACGCCGTCGAGGATCTCGCGCGGCGCACAGGTCTAAAATCGGGCGATGTGCTGTTCTTTGCGGCGGATGTGGCCGTGCGAGCTGCAGCGCTTGCGGGGGCGGTGCGCACCCGGATTGGTCGCGAATTCGGAATGATCGCGGAAGATCGTTTCGAATTCTGCTGGGTTGTCGATTTTCCAATGTATGAATGGAACGAAGAGAACAGCCAGATCGATTTTTCGCATAATCCGTTTTCGATGCCCAATTTCGATCGCGAGAGGTTTCTCGCGCTTGACGCGCAGGATCGCGACACAATCCTCGGCATGAAGGCGTTCCAATATGACATCGTCTGCAATGGCGTGGAGTTGTCGTCGGGCGCGATCCGCAATCACGACCCCGAAGTGATGCTGAAGGCTTTCGAAATCGCGGGCTATCGCCGCGAGGAAACCGAGGCGCGCTTCTCCGGAATGTTGAACGCCTTTCGCTATGGGGCGCCGCCGCATGGCGGAACGGCGCCCGGCATCGACCGCATCGTCATGCTGATTGCCGGCGAAGAAAATTTGCGCGAAGTGACCATGTTTCCCATGAACCAACAGGCGCAAGATCTTATGATGGGCGCGCCATCGGAAGTCTCCGACAAACAGTTGCGCGAGTTGCATATCCGGATGGTGCCGCCCGAGAAGCCCTGAAACAAAATGGCCGGTCCAAAGGACCGGCCATCATGAAACAATCTGAGCACAGGCTGTTGTTGCTCTAATTGACCATGCGCAGCTTGGTTTCTTCCACCAGATGGAGAACCTGCTCCTTCGGACGCCAGTCGGAAACGCACGGGATTTTCGAATGGTCGACGCGGGTCGCGTATTTCTTCGCGATCTCGCTGATTTCTTCCATCAGACCTTCCTTGAGCGTGATCGGCTTCAGGCCGAACCCGAGGAAACGATCATTGGCGACGTGCAGATCATTCTCGTCGTCTTCAAGGCGCGGATTGCGGACGAACTGAATTTTTACACCGGTCATATCCGCGATCATGCGCGCCAGATCCCGGACGCGGTAGGTTTCCGTCATCTGATTGAGGATGTTCACGCGTTCGCCACGGCGCGGTGCATTTTCGATGGCGAGTTCGATACAGCGGCAGGTGTCCTGGATATGAATGAAAGCGCGTGTCTGGCCGCCCGTGCCATGCACGGTGAGCGGGTAGTCGATCGCGGCCTGCATCAGGAAGCGATTGAGAACTGTCCCATAGTCGCCGTCATAGTCGAAGCGATTGATGAGACGTTCGTCGAGGGCTGTTTCCTCGGTCTGCGTACCCCACACGATGCCCTGATGAAGGTCTGTGATCCGGACGCCGTCATTCTTGTTATAGAAATAGAAGAACAGCTGATCCTGGGTTTTGGTCATGTGATAGACCGAACCCGGATTGGCCGGATAGAGGATCTCGTGCTGCTTCGGTCCTTCGGCAGTATCTAGCGTTACGCGCAGATAGCCTTCCGGGATTTTCATCCCGGCAGTGCCATACCCATATACGCCCATCGTGCCGAGATGAACCAGATGCGCATCAACGCCACTCTCGACAAGAGCGCACAACACATCGTTTGTGGCGGACAGGTTGTTATTGACCGTATACCGTTTGTGATAGGTCGACTTCATGGAATAGGGCGCCGCGCGCTGCTCGGCGAAATGAATGATGACGTCCGGACGATGCTCGCGGATCAGGTCGACGAGGCGAGTATAGTTTTCGCCGATTGTAACATTCTCGAATGTAATCGTTCTGCCCGTCGCCTCTTTCCAGGCCCGTAGGCGCTCGCCAATCGGACGGATCGGCGTCAGCGACTCCACTTCGAGTTCGATATCGATTTTGCGGCGAGACAGGTTGTCCAATATGACAACATCATGACCGCGGCGCGACAGATAAAGGCTTGTCGGCCAACCGCAAAATCCGTCGCCACCCAAAACAAAGATTTTCATGATAACCCTCCCCTCCAATTACTATACGCTTGTGTTTCATTCGACTGAGGCACTGCAAACGCCACGCCAGCCTCGGCATTCGCGCTCATTTACTTTTCTTACTTGGATCGCTCGCCGAATTCCGACGGACACGCCCACCGTCACCTGGTCCCGAGATTGCACAGTCCGTTAAAATACGCAACAATGTTTAGGTAAATGCACGACAGAACATAAACGTGCTTACGCGGGGTAATCGGGGTGGTTCATCATGGAGCTTCGGACATCGTCGACGCTCGACAGCGCTGCGCGCGCGGTCGAGCTGAATGGTCAATATGATAAACTTAAGACAAAGGAATTGCTGAGGGCGTTAATTGTTAAGGAATTCCCGGGACAGATTGCGCTGGTGTGCTCTTTCGGTACGGAATCCGCCGTTTTGTTGCATCTTGTTGCAGATATCGATTGTTCATTGCCTGTGATTTTTCTCGATACGGGCAAGCATTTCGATGAGACTATTTCCTATCGAGATAGTCTGGTTGAGCGGTTCGGCCTTACGGATGTGAGGGTCGTGACGCCGGCGGAAGGACAATTAGCGGCAAACGACGACAAGGGTGTCTTGCATCGCAGCAATCCAGATCGTTGCTGCTATATCCGCAAGACTTTGCCCATGCTGAGCGCACTCAGGGAATTTTCCTGCTGGATAAATGGCCGCAAGCGGTTTCAAGGCACGACGCGGGCTGAACTTGAGTTGTTCGAAGCGCAGGATAAGTGGATTAAGGTCAGTCCGCTCGTGAATTGGTCGGAGGATCGTATCCAAGCCTACTTTGCGGACCACAATCTGCCGCATCATCCCCTGGAAGCGTATGGTTACTCTTCCATCGGTTGCTCGCCTTGCACCGAGCCCAATCACGATACTCGGAGTGACCGGCGGTCAGGCCGATGGAAGGGATCGGCCAAGCTCGAATGCGGTATTCATCTGCCGATATGCGAGAACACAGGCGCGCATCCAAACTGACCAAGTTTCTCGAATTTCGGGGGAAATTCGAGGGATCAGCCTTCTTTCGCCCAATCCGCCAGGCCATTTTCGTCAAGATAGGCTTGTGCGTCGTTCTTGTTGGTGAAGCGCGAGACAATATTGTCGGAGTTGCGCTTGGCGGTTCGTGGAGGCCCAAAACCCCGAGGGTCGATCTTCAGGAATTTGGCGACTTTTGCCATTCCCTTGTCCGTGCGGGCTTCAACGTAATCGATTTCCAGTGTCAGTCCGACAGCCTGCATTCTGGCATCGGTATAGTGGGATGTGCGGTTGGCGCAAAATGCCTGGAATTCTTCCCGGTTGAATTCCACCCGGGCCTTGATGACCGGTCTGTCGGACTGTGCCCGTGCCGCGCCTTGTCCCGTGAGTTCCGCGATTTTTTGGGATGAATAGGCCGCCAGAAAATTGTTGCGGGTGAGGATTATTTTCCGGCGCTGCAATCCCATAACGAAATCAGTGATTTCACGGGGTGCACTCAGGTGATGCTTGAAGCCGATCGACGATTTCTCGGCATTTTTCTTGAGGATTTCGTTGAGGAGCTTTCCCGGGAGCGCCAGTCGGCGGTCATAATCCTCCCAAGCCGGATCCATGTTGTCGCGAATCCAGGACAACAGCCCCCCCTTGCCGGTGGGGCGTCCATCGTACCATCCCGTTGCCGAGAAAATGGCGGGAAAGCAGCGGACTGCG
>DASXXW010000224.1:0-7696 GCA_036502865.1 Rhizomicrobium sp. | reverse complement strand
CCCGGGAAACCCGCCGATCTTCCCGTATCGCAGGGCGCCCCCGGTTCGGGCCTCGTGGGTGCCCGCAAGCGCGTTTCTGCCGGATGGGCGCTTCTGGCGCACAGCCTTTCCGGCCGCCTGCTGTTGCTGACCATCCTCTATGTGCTGTTGACCGAAGTCCTAATCCTGCTGCCGACACTCGGCCGCTACTACACCAGCCTGCTCGAATCGCGCATCGCGAGCGCCGAGATCGCCATTCTGCCGTTCACCGAGCCGGGTGGCGCGCAATTGTCGGATGGTTTGCGCCAGCAACTACTCGCGCGCGCCGGCGCGGCCGCGGTGATGCTCACGCGGCCCGACCAGCACGAACTGTTTCTTGCCCATGACGAACCCAGCCATTTCGACCGCACTGTCGATCTCCGTGGGCAAAGTCTTTTCACCCAGGTCGGCGGTGCGCTCGACTGTTTGTTTGTCGGCGGCAACCGCATTCTTCATGTGGTCGCGGCGACGCGGATTCTGCATGCGCAGACCGTGGAACTGATCACCGACGAGCAGCCGGTGAGGGCCGATCTGCTGTCTTATGGCGGACGGCTGATGCTGGTGGCGCTTGGCATTTCATTGGCCACGGGTGTGCTTGTCTTCCTCAGTCTCCATGCCGTGCTCGTGCGGCCGATGGGCCGGCTTACGCGCGCTATGGTTCACTTCCACGAAAATCCCGAAGATGCGAGCCGCATCGTGACGCCCTCCGACCGTAAGGATGAGATCGGCCAGGCCGAGCGCGAACTCGCCTCCATGCAACGCGACATATTGGGATTCTTGCAGCAGAAGGCGCGGCTCGCGGCGCTCGGCAGCGCGGTCGCAAAAATCCAGCACGATCTGCGCAACATCCTCGCGAGCGCGCAGCTTGCGTCCGACCGTCTTGCGAGCGTGGATGACCCCGTCGTGAAGCGGCTTGCGCCGCGTATCGTTTCTTCGCTCGATCATGCGGTGACGCTGGCGACCCGCACCATGCGCTTTGGCCGCGCCGACGAACACCCACCGCGCCGCGAGCGCTTCCCCATCGCGCCGCTGATCGATGAGGTTGGAGAAGTCGCAGTCGCGGGCGAGCCCAGCGAAACAAATATGATATTCGACAACATGGCCGATCCCACGCTGGAAGTGGATGCCGACCGCGAGCAACTCTTCCGCACGCTACTCAATCTCGTCCGCAATGGAACGGAAGCCGCCAAGGAACGCGAACACGGATTGGTGGAAGTCAGCGCCGAGCGTCAGGCCCGGCTGGTTACGATCCGTGTTCGGGACAATGGTTCGGGCGTGCCTGTAGCGGTCCGTGAAAAACTGTTTCAGCCTTTCGCAGCATCCACGCGATCCTCGGGCACGGGGCTTGGTCTGGCGATCGCGCGCGATCTTGCTCGCGCACATGGCGGCGATGTCGCGTTGGAATCGACGGACAAACACGGCACCTGTTTCCGCATCGAAATTCCCGACCGTAGAAAGACCTGAATTGACCTGGGATCCTAAAACTTATCTCGCCTTTGGCGGCGAGCGGACGCGCGCGGCGGCCGAACTCGTCGCACGTATTCCAGCCGAGTCGCCGAAGCGTGTTGCCGATCTTGGTTGCGGCCCGGGCAATTCGACGGCACTGCTTGCGGCGCGCTGGCCCGACGCGGAGATCGATGGAATAGACAATTCAGCTGCGATGCTTGCTACGGCGCGCGAGAGCGGTGTTCCCGCGCGCTGGTTCGAAGCCGATGTCGCCGGTTGGAGACCGGATCGTAGCTACGATGTGATCTATTCGAACGCGACATTCCAGTGGGTGAGCAATCACGAGACGCTGTTGCCGCGGCTGGTGTCTTATCTTGCGCCGGGCGGTGTGTTTGCGTTCCAGGTACCGCGAAATTTCAACATGCCAAGTCATACCATCGCGCGGGAACTCGCGAAGGATCCGCGATGGTCGGACAAGCTTGCGCGGGTGCGCGATTGGTGGACGGTACGTGAACCCGATGCCTATTACGCGTTGCTCGAGCCGCTCACCGCAAAGATCGACATCTGGGAAACAAATTATCTCCAGGCTCTCGAAGGACCGGATGCGGTTTATCGCTGGGTGCTCGGCACGGGGTTGCGGCCTTTCGTCGATGCGCTTGAAGGCGAGGAGTGCGAAGCATTCGCGGCCGAATATCGCGCGCGTGCGGCGAACGCTTATCCGCAGCGCGAAAGCGGCGTAACGCTCTTTCCATTTCTTCGGCTGTTCTGCGTCGCCATTAAACGCTGATTTACAGTGGACTCACGCGGAGCCGCGGAGACGCAGAGAAAAGGAATACGACCACAAAGAGCGCGAAGCACACGAAGAGGAATTGCGCGCTGCGCGCGCGAACTCCCTTGTGTTTTCCGCGATAAAATAACTCTGTGGCTCTGTGCCTCTGCGTGAATCATTCCCCCTTGGCGATACCGTCGCGGCGCGGATCGGATCCGCCGATATAGCCGTCCTTCACCTTTTCGATGATGTTGAGCCCGCTTTCGAGCTCGCTGAACACCACACGATGACCCATGGATGTGAGCGCGGGTGCGAATGCCGTGATCGGCGTATCCGCCTCCAGAATGGTAGGACCGTTCGGATTCGCATGATGGGGTAGCGCCACGGCGTCCCGTGGTGACAGGCCGCCATCGATCAACGCGACCAGCGTTTCCGCCGTATACGGAATGATGATAGGGCCGCCAGGCGATCCGGCTGCGATCCGGAAGCTGCCATCGCCATTGAACACGATGGTGGGAGACATGGCGCTCATCGGGCGCTTTCCGGGCGCGACCGCATTGGCCACAGGCTTTCCGTCGATGACGGGGTCGAGCGAGAAATCCGTCAATTCGTTATTGAGAAAAAATCCCTTCGCCATCATCTCTGCGCCGAAGACATATTCGACCGTCGTGGTCATTGAGATCACTTCGCCATGTCCGTCCACGATGGACATATGACTCGTGCCGGGTAATTGCGCGCTGCGCTGCGGGGCGAAATCGAGCGCGGCATGTTTCATCGGCGGATCGCCGGCGCTTGCCATTCCCATATCGTGCTGCGGATCGATCAGTTTGGAACGCGCCGCGAGATAGTTGCGGTCGAGTAGACCTTCGACAGGCACATGCACCACATCGGGATCCGCCAGCCATTTCGCGCGGTCGGCAAACGCAAGCCTGCTCGCTTCGGAGAAGAGATGGATTTCCGACAAAGTGTTCGGCTGCAATTGTTTCGATGGGAAGCGTTCCAGCGTGCCGAGGATCTGCAGCACGGAAACGCCGCCGGAACTGGGCGGCCCCATCGAGCACAAACGAAGCGAGCGATAAGTGCCGCAAACCGGTGGCCGTTCTTTCGCCTGATAGGACGCGATATCGGCAAGCGTCATGCGCGCCGGATTGAGCGGCGCATGGTTGACCTTGTCGACAATCGCTTGTGCAATCGCTCCCGAATAAAATGCTTTCGCGCCACCGGCCGCGATCAGCCGCAGAGTTTTTGCCAGTTCCGGATTGCGTAATATCTCCCCCTGCTTCAGCGGCGTTCCGTCATGCTTGTAGAAATAAGCCTTGATGTCCGGCATGCGCGCCATTTCCGGATGATTGCGCAGGGTGGCAGCAAGTTTGCGGCCAACGGGAAAGCCTTTATCGGCAAGCGCAATCGCCGGCTCAAACAGCTTCGCCCAGGGCAGCCGGCCGTAACGTTTATGCGTAAGCTCCAGCATGGCGACAATGCCGGGCACGCCAACCGACAACCCGCCCGGTATCACCTCATCTTTGGGTCGCGGTTTGCCGCTCGCATCAAGAAACATGCCCGGGGTCGCCGAGGCCGGCGCAGTTTCGCGGCCGTCGAAGCTCGTTACCTGTTTGGTTGCCGGATCGTAGAGCAGAAGAAACGCGCCGCCGCCAATACCCGAAGATTCAGGTTCGACGAGTGTGAGTACCGCCTGCACGGCAATAGCCGCATCGACGGCAGAACCGCCCGCGCGCAGCATTTGCAATCCTGCATCCACGGCATAGGGGTTTGCCGCCGCCACCATGTAATGTTTGGCAGGCGCATCGGCGGCGCGCGCCGGAAGCGCGATTGCGAAAATGAAGGCGAGAATCCCAACTAATAACGTTGTCCCCCTTTCGGCAGGGGAGGGGGATCGTGAAGCGGTGAAGGTGCTGCCTCCGCCGCAGGCGTGGCGAGAAAACGCTTTGACCGGGACCATCCGCTTACTTCCCTTTTTGCGCGTGAAAGGTACGGTTGCCAGCGATGACGCGGCCGGGCAAGCGCAATCTGATCACGGATGTGGCGGAACTTTTTGTCGGCCACGCGGAAGATGTTTCTTCGCGCACCGGCGTCACCGTGCTGTTTGCAGGCCGGCCGATGGCGGCAGCCGTCGATGTGCGCGGCGGCGCGCCGGGAACAAGCGAAACCGACGCATTGGATCCGATCAATCTTGTCGGCGCCGTCGACGCAATCGTTCTTTCCGGCGGCTCCGTATACGGGCTCGAGGCACCAGCCGGGGTCGTTGCGCAGCTGGGTGCGCGCGGGCGCGGCTACAGGCTGCGTCCGGAGGCGCCGCCTGCGCCCATTGTGCCGGGCGCGATCATCTTCGATCTCGCCAATGGGGGCGACAAGGCCTGGGGTGCCTCGCCGCCTTATCGAAGATTGGCCGTGGAAGCGCTGGAACGCACAAGTCCGGATTTCGCGCTTGGCAATGCGGGTGCCGGTTTGGGCGCCACGGCCGGTTCCTACAAAGGCGGAACGGGCAGTGCATCCGTCGTGACGGAAGGCGGATTCACGATAGGCGCGCTGGCGGTGGTCAATTCCGCGGGCTCGCCTGTCATTCCGCATACGGATGTTTTCTGGGCATGGCCCTTCGAACAGGATGATGAGTTCGGCGGATGTCGGCCGCCCGCTGAATTTGCGGCAGTCGATTCCGCATTGCCGCCCGACATGAAACGCCCGCCACGCGTCGGCGAAAACACGACGCTCGCCATTGTGGCAACCGATGCCGATTTGACGCGGTTGGAACTGAAGCGGCTTGCGATCATGGCGGCGGATGGTGTGGCGCGCGCGCTGCGGCCTGTGCACACGCCGTTCGACGGCGACATCGTATTTGCCCTGGCGACGGGCGCGCGCGCCATTACGGACCCGCGGCCGTTCGCGTTGATCGAACTCGGCAACGCTGCGGCGGACTGCCTGGCGCGTGCCATCGCGCGCGGCGTGTATGCGGCGAACACATTGGGAGAGATGCGCAGCTATCGCGATATTTGCGCCAGCAGGAGATCATCAAAATGAATAACAGCATTCTGAGCCGCCGCGCCTTCGCCGCGACCACGCTTGTTGCCGGCTTCACACTGGCGGCGGGCCCATTACGTGCTGGCGCGATTATCACCGATGCGAATGGGCTTGTGGCCGGCGAAGTCCAAATACCCGTCAGCAATGGTGTTATTCCCGGCTATCGTGCGCGGCCCGCATCCGGCGCGCATTGGCCGGTGGTGCTGGTGACGCAGGAGATTTTCGGCATTCACGAACATATCAAGGATATTTGCCGTCGCTTCGCCAAGCTTGGTTGTTATGCCATCGCGCCGTCGCTGTATGCGCGTGAAGGCGATCCCGGCAAGTACACCGATATGCACAAACTTGTCGCCGACATCGTTGCGAAAGTTCCCGATGCGCAGGTCATGAGCGATCTCGATGCGACCGCAAAATTTGCTGGCAGCGAGGGCGCCGATGGAGCGAAACTCTCCATCATCGGGTTCTGCTGGGGCGGGCGCATTCCCTGGCTTTATGCCGCGCATAATCCGGCGCTTAAGGCTGGAGCATCGTTTTACGGCGCGCTGCGCGCACCCACGCCCCGCAATCCGTTGCGGCCGCTTTATCCGCTCGACCTTGTCACAAAGATCAATGCGCCAATGATCGCCTTCTATGGCGGGAAGGATGAGGGCATTCCCGTCGCCGACGTGGAAACGATGCGTGCGGAACTTGCGCGCGCCGGCAAGCTCGATTGTCACATCGATGTGTTCATGGATGCAGGTCACGGCTTCTTCGCCGATTACCGGCCGTCCTACAACGAAGCCGATGCGAAGCTCGCCTGGTCGCGGGTGCTCGACTGGTTCAGGCAGCACCACGCGATGTAATTACATCGCTGTTTCGCGCGATTATTTCACAAACACGCGGACTTCGGGCGAAGAGATGGCGGGATCGCTTGCCGAGGATGCCGACATGCGCGTGGCCGGCACGCCCATATCGCCCATCGAGCGCATCACCGCATCCGCGTCCTTCTCGGCGCCGCTCGCATCTCCGCTGCCGGGCGCCACGCCTACCACACTGAACGACGCGGTCGCTTTCGCCGCCAGTGCCTGTGACAGCGCCGAATAGAGCACCTTGTCGTAGGACACATGCGCGCTGGTGAACTTGATGGTGACGATCGGCGTGCCTGCTGCGATGGCGGCGGCAATGTCGGATGCCGCAGCACCGGTCGATGGCGCAGATGCAGCCGAAGCCGTGCGCGTCCGGGGGGTGCTGCGTGCTGCGCGTGCGGGGCGCTGCATGTTGATGTTCGGCGCGTAGTTGCCGGCCTTGATCAGGTCGGCAAGCGAAGTGAGGTGACCGCGTTCCGAAGCGACATAGGCCGTCTGGCGCGCCAGCGTTTGCTTCACCTCATGTAACAGCCGGTCGAGCAATACGATCGTCTGGCCCGTCTCGTCCGAAAGGACGTTGAGCTGGCGGTGATCTTCATCGATCGCGCCGGGAACATCGAACGTCGTCTGGATCGTGTCATATTCCCGGTGCGCATCCGCGGAATCTTTCGCCACGTCGCTCGCAAGCTGGCCGAGCCCGTTGATATTGCCGGTGAGCGAATCGAGCGCGCCCTGCGCGTTGTTCCATTCGGAAATCAGTTCCGGATTGCTGCGCGTCGTGCCAGCGCCAAGCCGCGCGGAGATCTGTGCCGTCGCGCTCTGATAGGCGCTGGCGCCCTGTGCGCCGCTGTTGCGCAGATCGGTGAAGTGCTGCGCGTTGTTGCCGAGCTTTGTTTCGAGCGCCTCGAGCTGCGAACGCAGTGTGCCGATGGAATGGCCGACCGTCGTACCGGTATCTGCCCCGGGAGATACGGTGACGGGCGTGAACTCGCCGCCGACGACCGGCGGAGGCATCTGTGCGCTGGCGACCGGGGCGGGCGCCGGTGCGGCGGCCGCGGGAGCCGGCGGCGGAGCAGCAGCTCCCTGTGGAGCAGGTGCGGCTTCACCCTGAGCTTGCGCAGCTTCCGGCTGGGCTTGGGCCGGCGCTTGCGCCGCGGTGGCAGGTCGCGCGGCCGGCTCGGGGGGGCCGGCGAACAGCGCGTCGTCGATGCTGGAGCAACCCGAAAGGCTGAGGCCCGATGCGGCGGCGAGTAGGCCAAGCGCCAGAATCCGCAAACCGGCTGCCCTTGTGCATGTCATATTTCGTATCTCCGCTCCGCGGGCCGGCAAACTGCCCCTGCGCCCCTCAAATCTGACCGCGCGCGCCCCGCGCGGCAAACCGGATTCGGTTCAGTCTTAACCACGCCGTGCCGCGGGAACAAGGGAGTGGGTGCCGCCTCCGGATTTTTCCCGTGCGGGGCGGTAACTTGGTGGGTGCCGACGCGAGCCGCTTGCACTTGCCGCGCTCGCTCACTAGGTTTCGCGCCCCGCGGCACCCGTAGCTCAGCTGGATAGAGCACCAGACTACGAATCTGGGGGTCAG
>DASXXW010000223.1:0-29958 GCA_036502865.1 Rhizomicrobium sp. | reverse complement strand
CGAGGCGCCGCGGGCGGCGTGCAGGAGATACGCGCGCACGAAACCGTCGAGGTCGCCGTCGAGCACGCGCGAGACGTCGCCTACCTCAAAGCCGGTGCGGTGGTCCTTGACCATCGTGTACGGGTGCAGCACGTAGGAGCGGATCTGCGATCCCCACTCGGCGGGAAGCGACTCGCCCTTCAGCTCGGCGAGGTGCTCGGCGTGGGCGGCCTGCTGCAGGGTGAGCAGCCTGCTGCGGAGCACCCGCCAGGCCACGTCGCGGTTCTGCTGCTGGGAGCGCTCGTTCTGGCAGGTGACCACCACCCCGGTGGGGATGTGGGTGAGCCGCACCGCGCTGGAGGTCTTGTTGACGTGCTGCCCGCCGGCGCCGCTGGCGCGGAACACGTCGATCCTCAGATCCTTGTCTTCGATATGTATATCGACGTCTTCGGGCTCGGGCAGAACGGCGACGGTTGCCGCCGAGGTATGAATGCGTCCGCCCGCTTCGGTCACGGGCACGCGCTGCACGCGATGCACGCCGCTTTCGAATTTGAGTTTCGCATAGGCGCCCTGACCTGCGACTTCCATCACGGCTTCACGGAATCCACCGAGATCGCTTTCGGCAAGGCTCAGTATTTCCGTGCGCCAGCCCTGGAGCTGCGCATAGCGCTGGTACATCCCCAGCAGGTCGGCCGCGAACAACGCGGCTTCATCGCCGCCGGTACCAGCGCGGACTTCGACAATCGCCGATGAGGAATCCGCAGCATCTTTGGGCAGCAGTTTTAGTTGCAGGTCGCGTTCAAGCGTCGCAAATCTTTCCTTGAGTTCCGCACGCTCTTCCTCGGCGAGCGCACGCATTTCCGGGTCGCTGGCGCTGTCATTTGCAAGCGCGTCCGCATCGTTCAGCGCCTGTGCCGTGCCGCGATAGGCGGCAACGGCTTCAACTACCGGCGCCAGCTCGGCATGCTCGCGGGAGAGCTTTACATAGGCGGAGCCGCTTGTGCCCGACGCAAGCTCGGCTTCCAGGGCTGCAAAGCGGTCGACAAGACGCGCAAGCGTAGTCTCGGGAATCATGATGGAAAAATGCGCGCGCTAAAGCGCAGGCTCAAGGGCTGCAGTTTTGCCGCGCTCGAGTTCGATATCTGCCGCTTTTTTCTCGCAAAGCTCGACCACATGGTCGACGAGCTTCGTGTTGTCGAGTTTGTAGGCCGGCTTGCCGTTCAGATAGATCATGCCGGCACCGCCGCCGGCACCGCCTCCGGTGAACCCGAGATCGGTTTCGCGCGCTTCACCAGGCCCATTGACCACGCAGCCGATGATCGAAAGCGTCATCGGCGTCGAAATATGTTTGAGCCGGTCTTCCAGCGTGCGCACCGTTTCTATGACGTTGAAACCCTGCCGCGCGCAGGACGGGCACGACACGATATTGACGCCGCGATGGCGAAGATTCAGCGATTTCAGAATGTCGAAGCCCGCGCGAATCTCTTCCACCGGATCGGCGGACAATGACACGCGGATGGTATCGCCGATGCCGGACCAGAGCAGCATGCCCATGCCGATGGCGGATTTCACCGTGCCCGACATCAAACCGCCGGCCTCGGTAATTCCAAGATGCAACGGATAATCGCAGGCGTCGGCCAACCCCTGATAGGCAGCGACGGCCAGGAATACGTCGGATGCCTTCACACTGATCTTGAATTCCGTGAAGTCATTATCTTCGAGAATCCGCGCGTGACTGAGCGCGCTTTCCACCATCGCTTCGGGACAGGGCTCGCCATATCTCTCGAGTAATTCCTTCTCCAGCGAGCCGGCATTCACGCCGATGCGCATGGAACAGCCATGATCCTTCGCGGCCGATACGACATCGCGCACGCGCTGCGCCGAACCGATATTGCCGGGATTGATGCGCAGACACGCAGCGCCCGCTTGTGCCGCTTCGATCGCGCGCTTGTAGTGAAAATGGATGTCGGCGACGATCGGCACCTGCGCGGCCTTGACGATGCTCTTCAACGCCGCCGTGGACTCTTCGTCGGGACAGGACACGCGTACGATATCGGCGCCCGCCTCTTCGAGCGCGCGGACCTGCGAAATCGTGGCGCCCGCATCGGACGTGACCGTGTTGGTCATGCTCTGCACGGAGATCGGCGCGTCGCCACCGACCTCGACGTTGCCGACGCGAATCTTGCGCGACTTGCGGCGGATAATGTCCCGATATTCCCTGAGACTCATGGCGTCACCTGATCACGTTCAGCCGGGATTCTTCCCACCGGCGCGGTCTACTATGGCTTGCGGATCGAGCGAAAGAGCCTCGGTCACCTGACCGGATTGCCCTGCCACGCCCATATTCTGCCCGTCCAGCTCGAGATAGACGGAGCCTCCGTCGGGCGTCGTCAGCGACAGCCCCACAATATCAGGAACGCGGTAGGCGTCGCCGGGATGCAAAACCCGGTTGATGAAGGTCCGCCCGCCGCCCCCCTGGACCAGCACATGGGTCGTGGTCTTGGCGTGCAGGATGACCCGCGCTTTATGGTTTTGCTGGCCGAAGATCTGCCCTTGGGGCAAGGCGGCGAGCACGGAATTCGCCGCGGCATTGGCGGGCGTCACAGACTGCGAACCGGACACAGCGGGAGTTCCGGTGGGCCCCGGGGTTCCGTTGCCAGGAACGGTTGGAGGATGCGCTGCCAAGGCTTGCTGGACCGGCGCGTGATGTTTCGGCGGGGGGGCGTGGTGCGTGGCCTGCGGCGCGATCGCAGCCGGAACGGGAGCCACAGCCTGCGTTGTCGGCGAATTGGCGGAGCGCAGCACGTAATAGCCCGCATAGCCCACAATCCCGATGAGCAACAAACCCATTAAGAGCCAGCCATAAGGTAGGCCGCCATCATCGGAATCCGGCGGCAGGCCTCTCAGCGGCGACTGCTCGATCCGCCCCGAGATTTCCGCCTTGAACCTTTCGACATATTCCACCGCGTCGAGCCCCAGATAAGCCGCGTAGGAACGCACGAAGCCGACGGCATAGGTCCGGCCGGGCAAATCGTCGAGGCGGCCTTCCTCGAGAGCCTCAAGATGGTCCTGACGGATTCGCAACGTCCGGGAAACGGCTGCCAGCTCATCACCGCGCCTCTGGCGTGCCGCCCTTAACTCCTGGCCGACAGTTTGAGATGGGGCTTCCGCCGGTATCTCGCGCAAATGCCCGCGCCTCCTGGTGTCGGCGGCGCCGTCTGAGCCCGGCTCGATTGTCTTATTCATCCCGAACCGAGTAGCGCGAACCGCTTCGCGCGTCCACATCGGAAGGACTTGCCTCTTCCGACGTTCGTATCGGAACGCCTATGCGTCGGTGCGGGCGGTCGTCACTTAGTGCTTGCGTCGGTGTCCGAAATTCAATTGCTCTGATGATCGCCGGTCCGCTGCTGCATTTGCACCATACGCTGTTGTTCGTATTGACGCTGATTCCATTGCCGCACTGTGTGGCATTCACGCCGGCCGCCCAAACGTGTGCCGGTGGCCGGCGCCTCGGAACGACAAACAATCTCGTTCAGACCTGCCTCATCATCCTTGCCGGCCGTTTGCTGCACCAGCACGTGTTCCTGGGTTTGCGACGACGGGCTTGCGATTTGTGTATTTGCCGCCGTCGCGGGTGGTGCCACTTGAGCGGGATTTTGTGTAGCAGCCTGCGCTGGCGGCGCCGCCGAATCCGCCGGCACGGGATCCGCACTCGCGATCGACGTCAGACACAACATAGCCGAAAAGATTGCCAACGCCTTCAGAACACGCATGTTCAAATATCCTCCGAATTGAAAACAACCGGTCGTGGCCGCCTGCTACTTGGCTCCCATACCAGTCTCGCCCGTGTATGATCCGACGATCTGCCGTTGCTGCAGCGTGCGCTGATCCTGACGCTCGCGGTCATTCCATTGACGCAGTGTGTGGCACTCACGGCCTCCACCGAGCCGCGTGCCGGTCGCCGGAGGCTGAGAGCGGCAAACGATCTCGTCCAGATCCACGCCTTTATTCCCGTCCACAGTGGCCTGGCTCACCAGCACGCGCGCTCCCACCGGCTGTACGGTCGGAGATGCGGCCGTATTTTGCGCAGGTACAGCCAGAGAGGTTTCAGCACCGGGATCGGCATAGACCGCAACCGGCAGCAACATGGACACGGCAAAAATCATCGGAACGCAAAAAGCGCGCATTGCAAATCCCTTCCCCTGTTCGCCGATTGCATCGCACCCCAGAGGCAACCACCGGATTGTCGCAAACGCCGTCAGCCAAATGAACCAATTCCCCGCATCCTCATACGCCTCGGGATATATCCAGTCGACCGGCTCACGCTAATTTTATCTTGAAGCAGCCGGACATCCCTGCCGGGTTCAATGCCGTGCCAATTGGCAGACCTTACTGTTTGATGACGACAGCGCGCTCGGCTGCGAAGCAGGATAAACGGGTGCGCAGACTATGATCGCTGCGGTCACATTGCCTGTTGATGAAATCCGTTATTTCCCGCGTATCGAGACTGCGGATCATCATCTTCACCGCGCCTATGTTCGGTGCCTGCATAGACAGGCAGCGTAGTCCGGTGCCAATCAACGCCATTGCTTCCAGCGGCCGCCCCGCCATTTCTCCGCACAAAGAGACTTCGCCATTTGCTTCCGTGGCGCTGCGTACGATCTGACGGACCAGCGTGAGAATTGGCGGACTTAGTGCGTCATAGCGCTTGGCGACACGCGAATTGGTGCGATCGACGGCAAAGACGAATTGCAGAAGATCGTTGGAACCGATCGAAACAAAATCCGCGCTACGCAGAATCTGGGGCAGCATGAATGCCATCGCCGGCACTTCGAGCATGGCGCCGACAAGCGTCTGGCGTGGCATTGGAAGCTTCAAGATTCGCGCGCGCTCAAGTTCGCGATCGATTAGCGCTCGCCCCTGGTTGAATTCGTCGACATCGGTGACAAGCGGCAGCAACAGCCGCAGGACGCGATCCGCCGACGCCGCGATAAGCGCGCGCGTCTGGTAGCGCAGCAATGCGGGCCTATCGAGCGCAATGCGCAAGGCACGCCAGCCAAGCGCGGGATTTTCTTCCCGCTCCCATCGTCCATAGGGGAGGATCTTGTCGCCGCCCAGATCGAGCGTACGGAAGATCACCGGCCTCTTGCCCGCAGCGTCGATAACTTTCCGGTAGAAACTAATTTGGTCGGAAAGCCGTGGCATGGTCTGCCCGACCATGAATTGCAGTTCGGTGCGGAAAAGCCCGATCCCGTCCGCGCCCGAAGCCTCCAGATGCGGCATGTCGAGAAGCAGGCCGGCATTCATCATCAGCTGGATGGTGACACCGTCCCTGGTGATAGCGGGAAGATCGCGGACCTCAGCGATGCGAGCGGCGCGCGATTCCCGCAATACACCCCGCGCCTTGAAGATCGAAACGACATCGGGCGCAGGCCGCAATTGCGCCTCGCCCGTTTCGCCGTCTATGGCAATCGCATCGCCCGAGCGCGCCACATCGACTATCCCTTCGGCACCGCTGACCATCGGAATGGCCATCGCGCGCGCAACAATTGCCACATGTGACGTGGGCGCGGCTTCTTCGAGCACCAGGCCCGCAAGCCGGTGGCGGCCATAATCCAATAATTCCGCCGGACCCATCGCACGGCTGACAAGCACGGCGTCCGGCGGCAGAACACGCTGATCAACATCACCATCGCCGGACAGATGACGTTGCAGGCGGCGCGCGAGATCTTCGAAATCATGCAAACGGTCGCGCAAAAACGGATCGCCCATACGCGTCACGCGCAGGCGTAGTTCATCCTGTACGCGCTCGACGGCCGCTTCCGCGGTGAGACCGCTGCGCACGGCATCGTGCAAGCGCTGCTGCCATCCCTGGTCTTCTGCAAACAAACGATAGGCTTCGATGACTTCGCGGCTTTCTTCGGCGAGATCGAGTTCGCTGGAGGCCAGCATCTCGTCGACGGACTGGCGCAGTTTGGTGAGCGCGCCGTCGAGCCTGCGCGCTTCCAGCACAGGGTCTTCGGCGATCATGCGCTCGACCTTCACGCGCGGCTCGTGCAGCACGACCTGCCCGACCGCGACGCCTTCGGAAAGCCCTTCGCCCTTGAAAGAGCGCGGCTGATCCGTCCGCAACTCGGGTTCGTCGAGTTCGGTAATATCAAACAGCGAACCGTGTGCCACGATTTCGGCAAGAACCATCGCCACGGTTTGCAACGCCTCGACTTCTTCTTCGTCGTAAAGCCGCGCCGCGCGATTCTGCACCGTCAGCACGCCATAGACGAGACCGCCGCGGACGATCGGTACGCCAAGGAAGGAGCGGAACGGATCTTCGCCGGTTTCCGGACGATAGGAAAAGCGCGGATGGCTAGGCGCTTCGCTGAGATTGATAGGTTCGGCCGATTCCGCGACGAGTCCGACAAGGCCTTCGCCGGCGCGCATGCGCGTGCGGTGCACGGCCGCGCGGTTCAGTCCTTCGGTTGCGAACAATTCGAGCGTGTTGCCCGCGCGCCTGAGATAGATCGAACAAACTTCCGCGACCATATTGGCCGCGATCACCGCGACGAGACGGTCGAGCCGCGCCTGCGCGCTCGCCCGGTCGGCCATGATTTCGCGCAGGCGCCGCAGCAGGAGGCGCGGGCCGCCCGAAGAAATCGCCGCTACCATTGGCGGTTACGTGTCTCTCTCTCCCCCTGAAAAGGGGTAGAGGGAAATCGCGCGCAGCCACGTATCAACAAATTACTCCACGTCCAGCTCATAGGCGGAATGTAGCGCGCGCACGGCGAGCTCCACATATTCTTCGGCGATCAGCACGCTGACCTTGATCTCGGATGTCGAGATCACCTGGATGTTGATGCCCTTCTCCGCCAGCATCCGGAACATGGTCTGCGCCACGCCTGCATGGGTGCGCATTCCGATTCCAATCACCGAGACTTTCGCAACGCTCGCATCGGATGTGACTTCACGATAGCCGATTGCGGGCGCGGCCAACTCGATCGCATGGAGCGCGCGCGTGAGATCGCCGCGCATGATGGTGAAAGTGAGATCCGTGCGGCGGCCGTCTTCCGACACGTTCTGCACGATCATGTCGACATTGATGCCCGCATCGGCCAGCGGCCCGAAGATCGCCGCAGCGATCCCCGGCTGATCCGGAATCCGGTGCAAAGTGATTTTGGCTTCGTCCCGCGAATAGGCGATGCCGGTGACCGGCTTCTTTTCCATAATATCTTCCTCGTCACAAAGAAGCGTTCCCTCGCCTTCGGGATCGAAAGTCGAAAGTACACGCAGCGGGACGCCGTGCAGCATCGCGGTTTCCACCGAACGCGTCTGCAGCACCTTGGCGCCCAGTGAAGCCAGTTCGAGCATTTCTTCATACGCGACGCGCGACAGGCGACGCGCCCGCGACACGATCCGCGGGTCGGTCGTGTAGACCCCGTCCACATCGGTGTAGATATCGCAGCGGTCGGCTTTGAGAGCGGCGGCCACAGCGACCGCGCTCGTATCGCCGCCACCACGGCCGATGGTCGTGACGCGATTGTCCGGTGCCACGCCCTGGAATCCGGCGACGACAGCCACCTGCCCGCCCGCGATGCGCTCGCTGAGAACTTCGGTCTCGATGTTCAGGATGCGCGCCGAACTGTGCATATCCGAGGTATGCACGGGAATCTGCCAGCCAAGCCAGGACCGTGCATTCACGCCGATCGCGTTCAGAGCGATCGCCAGCAGCCCGGCGCTGATCTGCTCGCCTGCCGCGACCACGACATCATATTCGCGCGCATCGTGCAGCGGCGCCAATTCGCGCGTCCAGCGCACCAGCTTGTCGGTTTCGCCGGCCATGGCCGAAACCACGACCGCAACCTCGTCGCCGAAATCGAGCTGGCGTTTCACCAGCGTCGCCACGTGGCGGATGCGGTCGAGATCGGCAACGGAAGTGCCGCCGAATTTCATCACAATCCTTGCCATCGGGCTCTCGTTCTGACCGCGTTTCAGCGTATGCTGCGCCGCAACCTTTTAGACATCACATGGCCCCTACTCAACGCCGTTCGCAGACTGACGATTCCGCGCCGCCCCGCTCCTCGATCGATGCGCGGGAAGTGGAGAAATTTGCCGCACTTGCAGGCGAATGGTGGGACCCGGATGGCAAATTCGCGCCGCTGCACCGGCTCAATCCCGTCCGGCTTGCTTTCATTCGTGACGTGGCGTCGCGCCATTTCGCACGCGATACCAAGGCGATTGCGCCATTTTCCGGCCTCACGCTCATCGATATTGGCTGCGGCGGCGGGCTCGTCACGGAGGCCATGTCGCGCCAGGGATTTGACGTGCTCGGCATCGACGCCGCGGAAGAAAACATTGCTGCCGCTTCAGCGCATGCGCGCGAAATGGCGGCGCCGCCAACCTACCGATGTGCGCCCGCCGAAGAGTTCATTCCCCAGCAGCGCAGTTTCGACCTCGTGTTGGCGCTCGAAATCCTCGAACATGTCGCCGACCGCGGCGACTTCCTCGAAACCTGCTCGCAACTGATCAAGCCCGGCGGGCTCATCATTCTGGCGACGCTCAACCGCACGCTGAAATCGCTCGCGCTCGCCAAATTTGGCGCGGAATATATCCTGCGCTGGCTGCCGCCGGAGACGCATGATTGGAACAAATTTGTTTCACCCGAGCAACTGACGTCGGAACTTCAAGGTCTGGGACTTACAAACTTCGAAACACGCGGCATTGTTTTCGACCCCCTCGCCTGGAGCTGGCAGCTCTCGGGCGACACCGGCATCAACTACATGATTGCAGCGGGTAAAGCCGAATAGCTACGGGCTTAAGTGCCGTGCAGCCGATTTGTTATTGCGTGCGCGACCGCTTCCGCGACCTTGATGCCGTCAACGCCTGCCGAAAGGATTCCGCCGGCAAAGCCCGCGCCCTCGCCCGCGGGATATAGTCCTCTGGTATTCGGGCTTTCGAAATCGGCACCGCGTTTGATGCGGATCGGCGACGAGGTCCGCGTCTCCACGCCGGTCAGGATCGCATCCTCCATCGCAAAGCCTGGGATCTGCTTTCCGAATGCGGGAATGGCCTCACGGATCGCCTCGATCGCATAATCCGGCAGGCACTCCGACAGGTCGGTCAGATGCACGCCGGGCCGATACGACGGCACCACCGCGCCAAGAGCCGTTGAGGGACGCGCGGCCAGAAAATCGCCTACACGCTGCCCCGGCGCGTTGTAATTACTTCCGCCGGCTTCGAAGGCGCGCGCCTCCCATTTGCGCTGAAGTTCGATCCCGGCCAGCACATGTCCGGGATAATCTTCAGGGGTGATACCAACTACGATCCCCGCATTGGCGTTACGCTCTTTGCGCGAATACTGGCTCATGCCGTTGGTCGCTACGCGGCCCTCCTCGGATGTCGCCGCCACCACCGTTCCGCCCGGGCACATGCAGAAACTATAGACCGAACGGCCATTCGCGGCGTGATGCACCAGCCGGTATTCCGCCGCGCCGAGTTGCGGAACGGTCCGGCCATAGCGTGCGCGATCGATGATGGATTGCGGATGCTCGATGCGGAAGCCGATCGAGAACGGCTTGGCCTCTATGTCCACGCCACAATCAAATAACATCTGGAACACGTCGCGCGCCGAATGCCCCGGCGCCAGCACGACATGATTGGTTGCGATGTACTCGCCGCTCGCCAGCACGACGCCCCGCATTTGCCGGCTCTCGTCGATATCGAGCGCGGCCACGCGACTCCCGAAGCGATAGTCCCCGCCCAATGCCTCTATCGTTTTGCGCAGGCTCTCGACCATCGTCACCAGCCGGAAGGTGCCGATATGCGGATGCGCTTCGGTGAGAATGTTTTCCGGCGCGCCGGCCTTCACGAACTCGGTCAGCACCTTGCGCCCCAGATGCCGCGGATCCTTGATCTGGCTGTAGAGCTTGCCGTCGCTGAACGTGCCGGCGCCGCCCTCTCCGAACTGCACATTCGATTCCGGATCGAGCACAGATTTGCGCCACAGACCCCAGGTATCTTTGGTCCGCTCGCGCACCACCTTCCCGCGCTCCAGGATGATCGGACGGTATCCGGCCTGCGCGAGGATCAGGCCTGCAAACAATCCACACGGTCCCGCGCCGATCACGACCGGCCGAAGGAATGGCACAGATGGCGCCCGCATCGCGCCGGGATATTCGAGGTTCGGCGTGCGCGATACGTGCGGATCGGTGTTCACCCGCCGCAGTACATCGGCTTCATCCGCCACCTCGGCGTCGACGATGTAGCTGTACATGATCGCGGATTTCTTGCGCGCATCGACACCGCGCTTGAACACGGCGAAACTCACCAGCTCACTCGCGCCCACCCGCAGCTTCTTGAGCAGCGCGCTCTTGAGCGCCTCCGGCCCATGGTCCAGCGGCAATCTGATTTCGGATACCCGCAACATGGCGGGAGCCTTAAGAGATGGCGGCGGCGAAGGGAAGGACGCATAGATAGGTGATGACAAAGAACGCGGCGGTGATCGGCGCAGGCCCGGCAGGCCTGATGGCGGCGGACATATTGAGCGCGGGCGGCGTGGCCGTCACATTGTATGAACGCATGCCGTCGACGGGGCGCAAATTCCTGATGGCCGGGCGCGGCGGTCTCAACCTCACTTATTCCGAACCGCTCGATTCATTTCTCGCCCGCTATGGCGCGGCGTCCACGCATCTGCGGCCGATGCTCGAAGCCTTCCCGCCTTCCGCATTGATCGACTGGGCCAACACACTTGGCGCCGAGACGTTCATCGGCTCCAGCGGAAGGGTTTTCCCCAAATCCATGAAAGCCTCGCCGCTGCTGCGCGCCTGGCTCGCCCGCCTCGAACTGCAGAATGTGCGCTTCCGCCTGCGCCATGATTGGGCCGGCTGGTCCGGCGGCGCGCTGCGCTTTCGCACACCCGCCGGCGACATCACGGACCGGGCCGACGTAACAATTCTCGCGCTCGGCGGCGCAAGCTGGCCGCGTCTCGGCGCCGATGGCGGATGGACTAATCTGTTGGCAGACAAGGGCGTGGAGATCGCACCGCTCCGCCCCGCCAATATGGGTTTCAATGTGAGTTGGAGCGAAGTGTTTCGTACACGCTTCGCCGGCCAGCCGCTCAAAAGTATCGGGTTTGGCTTCGGCGGTCACACCGCGCGCGGCGATGCCATGATCACGCGCTACGGCATCGAAGGCGGCGCGATCTACGCCCTCTCGTCCATCCTCCGTGAAGCCCTCGCCGGCGTGGCCCCGGTCACACTTGAGATCGATCTGCGCCCCGACCTCTCGCAGCAACAAATCCTGAGCCGCCTCGCCCGCCCACAAGGCAAGGAATCGGGTGCTAATTATCTGCGTAAAGCCCTCGGCCTCTCGCCGCTGGAAACCAACCTCCTGCGCGAGACCGCCACGCCACCCGACCACCTCAAATCCATCGCGGTGACGCTCACCGGCCATCAGCCGCTTGCCCGCGCCATCTCCACCGCGGGCGGCATCTCATTCGACGCGCTCGATGATACGCTGATGCTCAAAGCCATGCCCAGGGTTTACGCCATCGGCGAAATGCTCGACTGGGAAGCTCCGACCGGCGGCTATCTGCTGCAGGCCTGTTTCTCGACGGCGGTGTTTGCTACGAGTGCCGTCCTTGCGCGGATGGTCGCGTGACGCGTCCATAGCTGAGCTAACTAGCCAGCGGCGATTGATTGACGCGAGGGAACGCTGGTTGGAGTGCGCGATCAGCATAGCGCGCTTCGCCATCGAGGTCCGGTTATACCGAACGACCGTCGGGGGCCGGTGTATGACACGGAAGATCGAGACGGTTCTGGTTGGCTTTCGACAGCTTGGTGCGCCCGATCCACTGGGTGAACGTAGCCGAGAGCCGTCGATCGCCGTCGAGCTGGATACGCCGCGCGCGAAGCTCATTCTCAAAACTGCTCATTCCCAACCATGCCGATGTCATGGCGCGAAGATCGGCAGTGACCAGGAGATCGACCTCGAAGCCGGGATCGATCGAACACAGATCGACCGGTTCGTCTGGTACAAGGATAAGCCAGTATCGAGCCTCGCTATCAGGAAGCTCAGGATAGTGAAATTCGATTGTCGCGCGCCGATCGGGCAAGGGATCCGGCCGCAGATTTCGCCGCATGTTCCACATCAGCAATTTCGCATCGAGATTAGCGAGCGAGCAGTCGGAGTTCACCCAGCGCAGCGCCCATCGTCCCAAGCCAAGAACGATCGGCGCGAGATCGCGCCCGGCGCGGGTTAGGATATAATCTCCATTGGAACGCATCACCACACCGGCGGCGACCAGTTCCCGCAACCGCTTCGACAACAGCGCAGACGACATCTTCGGAACACCGCGACGAATATCGTTGAAGCGTGTCGAGCCCGAAAGCATTTCGCCAAGCAGCACGAGGGTCCATCTCGTTGCCAGGAGCTCTGCCGCCATCGCGATGGGACAAAACTGACCGTAAAACGAGGAATCTCCGGCCTCGATGTGAACAGGGTTTTGCCCGTCGTCTGCTCTTATCGGGGAATGCATCGGTTCACTTCCTGAACTTGCGGCCCTACGCCTGCACATGATCCTTGCGCCTTCAATCGAAAGGAGCAAGTCATGCCGCTGGTAGATATTCACGTTATTAAAGGCGTTTTCACGCCGCAGCAGAAATCGGCCATGATCACGAAGGTGACCGACGCGATGGTCGAAGTGGAAGGTGAAAAGCTTCGTGGCGTCACCTGGGTAAAAATAAACGAGATCGAAGGCGGAGATTGGGCGATCGGCGGCCAGCCGTTGCAGGCCGCAGACGTAAGAAAAATGGCCGCGGAATAGCCCGCTTTCCGTGGTCCCGCCGACGATCGTGAATAAGCCCTGGACCGGCATGCGCGGCGCTTGAATGCACGCATTCCTTGATGCCGGTCCGGGTATCCCGATTATGGGGTGACGCGTCTGTACCGTGCTTTGCGGGGACGCACTGTTCTGGCGGTGATGGCGGGGTGAGACGGCGCCGTGGCATGACCACCGACCCTGCCTGGCACGGTTGGCGCAACATTTTCAAACATGATAGATTGTCGACATGAACATCACGGTTCGCATTCCGGACGAAGTGGCATCTCGCCTTGGCACCGCCGGCGAGTTGGAGCGCCGCGCGCTCGAAGCGCTCGCGCTGGAAGAATTCAAGGGCGGCCGCCTCCTCCGGCCCGATCTGCGCAGGCTTCTGGGCTTCACGACCCGCGCCCAGCTCGATGAATTCCTGGCCGCGCATGACCTCTTCGGAATCTACACAACAGAGGACCTTGCGCAGGATCGCCGCGATCTCGAGCGGCTTGGATATTAGGCGCGATGCGGCTCGTGGTCGCCGACGCCGGCCCGCTGCACTATCTCGTTCTGACTGGCGATATCGATCTTCTTCCGAAACTGTTTGAGAGCGTGCTCACGCCGAAAATGGTACATGACGAATTGAGTGACGGGGCGACACCGCCTCCCGTCCGGGCCTGGATTGCCGACCCACCGTCTTGGCTGGAGATACGACCCACTCCGCTCAAATCGGACAAATTCGAGGCGTCTAAACTGGACGCAGGCGAGGCGGCCGCAATCATGCTGGCACTCGAGGCGAAAGCGGATCTCATTCTCCTCGACGATCGCGAGGGCGTCGCTTTCGCACGTGCCGAGGGTCTTGCCGTGACCGGAACACTTGGCGTCCTCGACATCGCAGCGCGTCGCGGCCTGATCGATCTTGCGGAAGCCTTCGCACGTCTCAAGCGCACGAGCTTCTACTATCGGCGAGGCTTGCTCGATACCATCCTCAACGATCATAGAAAGGTCAGGCCGTAATTCAGGGGGCAATCACTGAAGCAGACATATAGTAATTATCCCGACGTTTTTTTCGCGTTCCACCACCAAATCGTTATCGAGCCTTACACGGCCGGCGCAGGATCGATCCAGTCATCGGGCATTACGATCTTCGCATCAATTCCGGAGTGCTCCTTGAGCATGTAGAGCAAATTGCCCCCGGTGATGAGTTCCAATGGTTTGCCATTGGCAAAATCATACGCTGCCCTCCCGTAACCGCTGGTCGTAACCAAAATACCCTTGCAGGCGCCTTCGTTGTGTACGGTGCCAAACAAATCTCTGACCGCGCTGACTCCCACGGTGTTCTTGTAGCGCTTGGCCTGAACGATCACCTTTCCGCCGAGGACTGGGCGCGAATCATAAGCGACGCAATCAACGCCGCCGTCGCGAGACGCCTGTGTCAGCTTTGTCTCAAGTCCCATCTTTTGAAAAAGATTAGTGATCAGCGATTCAAACTGGGATGGGGTTAGCTCCATAAGATTTGGACGAGTGTCAAGCGTAGAGAGGACATCCTGTTCTTGAATGAATCGCGGGTCGCACATGTTGATATCAACGAGCGGTTTTATCGCCACGAGTTCAGCCGGACTTCGAGAAACGGATGCGTGAAGTCGTTTCAGGCACGCAATGGGCTCGACATTATGAAGATCTAAGGTAGAAAATTCATCACGACTTATTCTCACAGAGATTATGTAAGGTTTGATTTCCCGGCCCGTGCTGGGATCAACGGTTGACAGATATGCATTCAGGACTGCCACGTGGATCACCTCGGCTGGGTCTGCCTTAAAAGCATCGTGTAAGCATCGAAGCGTGGCCTGCGAAATTGCTTCAGCATAAACGGCTTGCCGCACCTTTTCAGGTTTCTTGGTTTCGTTGATTTGATTCGTACTCTTTACGTACTTGAACCGTTCGATGGTTGGTACCACATCGGCCAGCGTTGGAAATTGGACATCGACCACCAGTTGCTTCGACTCGGGAGAGAATGCCAACTGGTATTCTTGCGGGAAGCCCTCAGGATACTCGGCTTGCTCATACACCATTTTATAGTACGCGACGACTGCGTCCGGTTCCGCTGCTAACAATGCCGCCCGGAACTTATCCAGTTCGCTGTTCGTCTTGTCTGCTTCTGCCTGGAGAACGGCAAAGGCCGCCTCGCGGCGCCGAATTACCGCTTGGTAAGACTCCCACGCGTCCGAGTACGCGCTCTTCGCACGTGCGACCGATGCGTTGTACCCGTCGACCGCACCCGGAACGAACTTAGAGAACCATCCCATAGGGGGTGGTAAAAAAGCTGTTTCTACTGGCTTGTTCGGCAATACCAGCAAGGGATCAGTGTTAAGCGTGCTCTCTATCGGTTGCTGGTGCAGTTTTGCAAAATTGATTTTTGGGGTTCCTTGGAGACCCTTCTTGAGAATGCTCTGGAGCGCGCCAATAGTTGATTCAAGGTGACGATTCTCTTCTTCTATCTGCGCTATACGCCCTTCTACAAATACTTGCTTTGCGACCTTCTCCATTAATTGATGGCGGCGTTCTTGCTCCCGAATTTGAGCCGCCTGAGCGCGAACGCGCGCACGCGCAGCTTGGTTGGACGCTCGTACAGCCCGGTTCAAAGAAGAGATAAAGCTCCTAGACACTTATTCAGACTCCCGTTTCCGATTTCCCGACAGCACTCGTTCGAATGCCTCGGGCGAAGGAGGCATCTCACCACCTCAACTGTCAAAGCAATGTTATCCCAAGACGCCTAGAGAAAATAAGCCAAAAATAGCAATACTTTCCTAGGGAAGTCCTCGCAGTTGGATAAATACTGCCACGATCATCTTATAACCGGAGTTGGTGCTTGAACGGCCGGCCGCGTGCCCGGGACAAGCACCATTGAAGCTGCTGCGCGCTGCCCGGAGATCGAACAAGAGAAGGGCATATATCCGTTGAATGACGCCGAACGCGCCGATCTTCGCGAAGCGGGAGGCGAATTCGACCGGCGCAAGGTCGGCAAGCCAGGTCGCGGAGACATTCCAGCGCTTCGCACATAAGAGCATCGTCGAGATTTTTCGCTACTTGTTGAAAGACATGCGCATCGCCCCCTCCACCGCTTCGCGGTCCCCCTCCCCCGCCTGCGGCGGAGGAGGAGCACAGAGTCCACGCAGCAAATATAGCTCCCCGTTATGTCTTCTTGCCCACTGGAGCTTTCGCGCGTTGCCGATTGGCGTCCACTCGGGAAACGTGCCAGTATTGGGCTAATTTGATAGTGGCTTAGAAATACCGGCCCTGAGCAATGGAGCATGGGGTCAAGTTCTATAATCCGGGGGATAGAACGATGCGCAGACATTCGGCAGCAAAGAACACTCCAGTGCGGCGCGGCGGCCTGGGCATGGCCGTGGTGATGACTTTGCTCGCGGCCGGCGCGCCCTCGACAAGCGCGGCGACGGAGACGGTGCTTCACACCTTCGGCGGTAGCGGCGACGGCTCCAGCCCGACGGCAGGCCTGCTCAACCTCAAGCGTGCGATGTACGGCACGACACTGGGCGGAGGCACATACGGGTTTGGCACTGTGTACACGATCACAACGGACGGCACGGAAGCCGTGCTCTACTCCTTCGGCAATAACGGCGACGGCACAGGCCCGGGCGGAAGCCTGATCGACGTCAAAGGCACGCCGTATGGCCTGACCGAAAACGGCGGCGCCCATGACCTCGGCACAGTGTTCTCCATCACGCCCGGCGGCACAGAGACTGTGCTCCACTCTTTCGCCGGCGGCAGCGATGGCGCCCAGCCGGCAGGCGTGGGTCTGATCGATGTGAAGGGCAGACTGTACGGCACGACAAGTGAGGGAGGCACCTATGGCCTCGGCACGGTGTTCTCGATCACGCCGGACGGGAAGGAAAAGGTGATTTATTCCTTCGGCAATGGCAGCGACGGCGCCCTCCCCGAGTCATCGCTGATCGACATCAAGGGCCTCATGTACGGAACAACTTTCGGGGGCGGCGCGAATGGCTTCGGCACAGTATTCTCGATCACGCCGCGCGGCACAGAGACCGTGCTCCACTCCTTCGGCAGTAATGACGACGGCGCCAGCCCATACGGCGCGGGCCTGATCGAAGAGAAAGGCATGCTGTATGGCGTGACTGTCGCCGGCGGCACCTATGGACACGGCACGGCGTACTCCATCACGCCCGCGGGAACGGAGACTGTGCTTCATTCCTTCGGCAACGGTGCCGACGGCTCGGGCCCGGCGGCCAGCCTGCTCGGCAACACGGGCATGCTGTATGGAACAACTTTCGAAGGCGGCGATAACGGCTTCGGCACGGTGTTCTCGATCACGCCCGGCGGTACGGAGACGGTGCTCCATTCTTTCGGCGACGGTACTGACGCCGGGGGCCCGGAAGGTGTTCTCATCAACGTCAAGGGAACGCTCTATGGAACGACCCTGGACGGCACAGTGTTCTCGATCACCCGCTAGGCCGCTTGGATAAATCCAAGCGGGACTAATGAGTTACTACAATCCCGGCGCTTTCCTGCGCGGTGCCGGCCGCGCGGATTTCGTCGTGCGGCGGGCGCGCTGTTTCTGTTCCTCCGCCTTGACGATCATCGCGCCCTCTCCGTCCGGATCGAGACGCAGTTTGGCGAGCTTCACCGCAGCCGCGATCAGTGCCTCGATCTCCGGGCGGTCGAACGCCGCAGCCGTTTGCAGCTCGATGTAACGCACCGTCTTGCCCGTACCTTTCAGAAGCTTTTTCGGATCTGACTTCGCAAGTTCGGCGCCCCTGCCAAATCCCAGTTTCACCACATGCGGGTATACCGAGAGCGAGCACACGCCTTCATAGCCGCGCTCAGTCGGCGAATAAGAGATCACCAGCGCGTTCTGGTTCTCATACATATAGACGATCTCGAAAAGACCCGGCAGCCGCGCCCGCAGTTTCGCGCGCAACGCCTTGCCAAGCTTGGCCATCGCCGGCTCGCATTTCGCGAAATAGCCTGCGAGTTGCAATTCGGCGTTGGTCATCGGCCGCCCTCTTTTGTTAGCTACGTGCATGGCATGGTTGCAGAGATCCGCTCTGCGCGAAGCCCGTTTCGCCGACTATAGCCTCTATTCCGCATGTCCGGGAATTACAGTATCGTCCCGCCTCAAACCCCGGATCGCCAAAGCAATCCTGACCCAAGCGCAGCCAGCCGGCTTTATTCGGAGTGAGTAGCAATGGTCAGTATCGTTCCGCGCCTGTGTATCACTATTCTTGCGGGCACCTATTGCGCAGGTTTGACGGTTACGCCGTCGATGCCGTTATACGTATCGTTCGAAGGATCGCCATTGATGAAGGCGATGGTCGTGCTGCTTTGCGTGGCCTGAAAACTGGTCGAGAATTTCTTCCAGCTGGAGGTCGTTCCCTGTTTCTTGACCGTGTAGACGAAACTTGTGAGCTGCGTTCCGTCTACAAATACATTGACGGTGCTCGTCGCGCCGTCGATGCAGCTCGAATTTATGGAGCCGATATAGAGCGAAAGATCGTAAGTCGTTCCGGCCCTGGTCTTGATGACCTGCTGCACGCCGGTGGCGGAATCGGACGCGCCCGTGAGATCGAGCTGCTGTTTGCCTTTCTTGGCGGGGAAGTTGCAGCCACCGAAGGTAAAGCCCGCTCCGAACACATCGACCGTGCCGCTGTCGCCCACCACCTGCCACGGCCCGATCGACTGGCCCGTACTGTATCGCGTGAGTTCGCCCTCGCCCACTGCGGGCTTTTCGAACGAACCGTCCTTGATCAGGTTCGCCGCAGAAGCGGACGCGGATGCACCGAGGACGGCGAAGCCCGCGGCCACGGCAAATATCGATATCCGGATTTTCATCTCTTCCCCAAACGGTACAGCTGCGAGGAAAAAATAGCACATACAGCATTACGGCCGAAAGCGAAGAAACACGTCACGCCAGAGACAACAAATCGTCACAAACCCGCGACGATCATTGCGCGCCGATATGTTGAGTAACAGAACCATCATGGCCGGGCTTTTCCGGGATATGACGAAGCTATGGTTGTCATTCCCGCGCAAGCGGGAAGCCAGACGCGCCGGTGTTTGTGATTATGCGAAAGTGCCGGCGCAAATCACCAATGATCGTAGACGCTGGGTCCCCGCTTGCGCGGGGATGACAAAGTGAGGGGCGCGCGGGCCGGATTATCGCCCGGCCGTGACGAGACGGGGTCAAAACCAATACGGTTGACTGTATACATATTAGGTTATATCATAACCGGGAGGCGAATTGCGACGAGGCGATCAATGCGTGAACCCACGGGCAGCTACAGTGTCGGGCGCGGACGACCGCCGCTGCATACCCGCTTCCAGAAAGGCCAATCCGGCAATCCCAGCGGCAAGCCGGGTCCGGCAAAGCTGGCCAAAGAGCGGTTCCAGCGGGCGCTGCTGGCGGCATTGGAAGGCAGTCCGCAGGAACTCGAGCATTCGAAGCCGGACAGCGTCGTCGCCGCGATTGCGCGGAAGATGGCGCTCGACGCCTCCGGCGGGCGCATCCTGGCCACGAGGCTGGTGCTGTCGCTGCTCGATACGGAGAGCAAGGCATCGGCGCCGGAGGAAGAGGAGCCTCGCTTCACCGTAACGGAGTTCCTGTCCCTGCTGGAAAACGAAGACACACAATGCCTGGAGGACATTCTGTGGCCGCGCACAGCCAGGAAACCGTTGCAGACTGATACGAAGACCGGCAAAGAACCCATCCGCGACTCCGCTCCGCCCTCCTCCGCATGCGGGCGAAACGAAGCAGAACCTTTTTCCCTGGTGCAGGGAAAAAAGCAGGGAAGTGAGAACACATCGACGGAGCAGATTTGGCCAGTGCAGGAGACCGCGCGTATGCCGATTGTTTCGCGCGCACAGCTGATGACCGGCGCCGCAGCCGTGCCAATATGAAGATGTAACAAACCCAGGCTGTCATTCCCGCGCAAGCGGGAAACCAGAGACGTAATCTATCCGGACAGGACGACTATCTGGGTCCCCGCGTGCGCGGGGATGACAAAGTGATGTTGCATCTCCCCCTTGCGGGGAGGTGCTGCACACGCGTCTACTGCGGCGAGGATCGTGTCCATGAGTTGCCGTGCCCGCATGTCGGCCATGAGTCGCCCCCCTTCAATTCCTTTTTACAAGGACGAACGTCTGCTAATTTGCTTCTTCCAGATCGGGCGGGAGGGGGGCGACGTCGATGCCTTCTTCGATCAATTCCTTCGCTTCCTTGAGCGAAGCCTCGCCGTAGATATGGCGTTCCTCGGTTTCCCCGTAATGGATCTTCCGTGCTTCTTCGGGGAATTGCGGGCCGACATAATCCGCATTCTGTTCCACATATTTCCGCAAGCCGGTCATGAAGCGGCGCATCTTGCGGATTTCCTCGGGCGCGGAAGTGCGTTCCGCCGGCGCGCCTTTCAGTGCGGGCGCCATCAGCGCTTTCTTCACGGAGTGCGTGTCGCAGATGGGGCAGACGAGCTTGCCGTCCTTCTCCTGCTCGTCAAAGGCCGCGCCGTCGCGGAACCAGCCCTCGAATTCGTGCCCCTCCGAACATTGCAAGGCGTAAACGATCAACGCGTCATCTCCAGTGTACGGATTATTCTGAACGGTGCCGGTAAATCCCGCGTTTCACAAGCAACGCCCGGCTCAGGGCGCTGCGTAGTCCCGATCATGCAGCAGGCTCGGGATTCTCGCGCGCGCCTCCGCCGAAGCGGCCGGATCGATCTCGGCCAGGATTATGCCGGGATCGGTACCGGCTTCGGCGAGAATGTCTCCCCAGGGGGAAACAATCAGGCTGTGGCCATAGGTGCGCCGGCCATTTGCGTGCAGCCCGCCCTGCGCCGGTGCGATCACGAACGCGCCGTTCTCGATGGCACGCGCACGCAGCAGCACATGCCAATGGGGCTTGCCCGTGGTTTCCGTGAAGGCCGAAGGAACGGTGAGCGCAAACGCGCCGTGTCTTGCAAGCGTGCGGTAGAGATGCGGAAAACGTAAGTCATAACAGACGGACAAACCGATGCGGCCCCAGGGCAGATCGGCCGTCACCGCCTGTGCACCGCCTGCGACGGTATTCGACTCGCGATATTGTTCGCCCGATGGAAGATCCACATCGAACAAATGAATCTTGTCGTAGCGCGCCACGATCGAACCGTGCGGATCGATCAGGAAAGAGCGATTGGCCGTCTTCCTGTCGCCGACCTTGATCGCAAGCGAGCCGATCAGCAGCCAAATACCAAGCTCCTTTGCCAGCGCCGCGAAAACGGGAAGCGCCGTATCCTCCGCTTCCGATTTGCTGCGTTCGAGCTTGGCGCCGCCGTCAGGCGCCATGAGCGTGGTATTCTCGGGTGTGGCAATGAAATCCGCGCCCGCCTTGCGCGCATCGCGGATCAACGCCGACGCCGTGCGGATATTGTCGTCAATGTCGTCGGATGAACGGAGCTGAACGCAGGCGGCGGTAAATCGGCTCACGGACTTAGCGCTTCAAAAGAGGTTCGAGATCCCCTGCCCGCTCGAGTTCGTGCAAATCATCACTCCCGCCGACATGCACTTCGCCGATAAAGATCTGCGGCACCGTTCTACAGCCTCCGGCACGCGCCTGCATCTCCGCGCGCGCAGCCATGTCCATGAACACATCGACTTCCTCGAACTCTGCTCCCTTCTTCTTCAGCAACTCTTTGGCGCGAACGCAGTAGGGACAGATAGGCGTGGTGTAGATGGTGATGCGACTCATACCGCAATACAATCAGGACTCATTTACCGGAACCTTATAGCGCGTCCGGCAGGGGCCGGACAACGCGCGCCAGTGCCAGCACGAACACACGGGCGGCGCCTGCCCGCTTCAGCGCCCGCGCGCAGGCTTCCGCCGTGGCGCCCGTCGTCAGCACATCGTCGATCAGGAGCACCGTCTTTCCGGCAATTTGAGGGCCTGCGGCACGGAAGGCTCCACGGACGTTGCGGCGGCGCGCCGAGGCGGACGGCATTTCGCCCTGGCTCGGCGTCGCCCGCAGGCGCCTTAACGCAAGACAATCGACCGGTCTGTCCACCAGGCGACCGAGCGCCAGCGCAATCAACGCCGACTGGTTGAAGCGGCGCTGCCACAAACGCCGATGGTGAAGCGGAACCGGAATAATCAGATCGGCATGGTAAACAAGTTCGCGGCCGGGCCGCTCGATCCAGCGTGCAAATGCCGGCACGAGATCGAGACGATCCGCGCGCTTCAGTGCAAGGATGGGGTTCCGGCTGGCCTCGTCATACCGCATCAGGGCGCGGGCCTTGTCGAAAGACGGAAGAGACTGGCGGCAACCGGCGCAGAGCGTGCCGGGGCCCTCATCATATTCGAAAGGAAAACCGCAGATGTCGCAGAAGGGTTCGGACAGAAACGAAATCCGGCCCCAGCAGACGCTGCACAGATTATGCGCCTGCGAAACCGGAGTGCGGCACGCGGCGCAGAGCGGCGGAAAAACGAAATCCAGCAGCCTCAGAGAGAGTTTTCGCCCGAGAGAAGAAAAGGTTCGGAGTCGCTCCTCCCGTGAATCTTCTGGCTTCTGCTGCATCGGCAAATACTATCGCCGGGGGGCGCGCCGACATTTGTCGGTTGTGTCGAGCATCGCAGTAACGAGACGAAATGAAACAAATAAGCGAATCCGCGCGTGACGGCTCCCGACATCTTTGATCGAAAACTCTATGCGGCGCGGCGTCTCAAGTCTGCGCGCGAGCGCGGAGAAAGTTTTCTCACACAGCAGGCGGGCGAAGCGCTTTCGGAACGCCTCGCAGGGCTGAACCGGAATTTCCGCCGCGGGCTCGACCTCGGATCGCGGATGGAAAGCTTTGCGCTTGTTTCACCCGCGGCCGGGACCTGGATTCGAACCGCTGCATCTCCCAACTCCAAGACAGTAGATGTCATTGCAGATGAGGAGGCATTGCCGTTCGCGGCTGAAAGCTTCGACCTTGTCGTGAGCGTGCTCATTTTGCATGCCGTCAACGATCTGCCGGGAACGCTTGTCCAGATTCGCCGCGCGTTGGCGCCGGGCGGTTTGTTTCTTGCCGCGCTCTTCGGAGGCAGCACTCTCACGGAATTAAGGCGCGCCTTCGCCGCAGGTGAATCCGAGGTAAGCGGCGGCGTCAGCCCGCGCGTGTCGCCCTTCGCCGATGTGCGCGATGCCGGTGCTTTGCTTCAGCGCGCGGGATTCGCCGGCCCGGTCGCAGATGTCGAGCGGCTGCCGGTGCGCTATGGCTCATTTGACAGACTTGTCGGGGATCTAAGGGCGCTAGGGGAAACGAATGTTTTGAAACAGCGCCGGAAAACATTTCTGTCGCGTGGTGTGCTTGCCGCATCGCTTGCACATTACGCGGCGGACGATGGAGACGCAGACGGAAAGCTGCGCGCGACGTTTGATATTCTCTACCTTACCGGCCAATCGCCCGGCTAAGCCATTACATCGAGCTGGCGATCTTACTAAAGAGCTGAACGAAGGTCTGATTGCCCAACGTACTAATCGCCCCGACGATCGCGAGCGTCATCATACACACCATGATCCCGTACTCGATCGCGGTGACGCCCCGCCGGTCGCGTACAAAGCCCGCTACAGCAGATCGCAGAGCATCGGAATAAGCGGCAGATCGGCCGGCGGCATCGGATAGCTGCTGAGAGTCCTCGGGAATACCCATTTGAGTGCCTGATGGTGGAGTGGGCATGGCAGTCCTTCCCATTTGCGACAAACGTAAAGCGGCATCAGGAGATGAAACTCCGGATAGGCGTGCGAAGCGAAGGCGAAGGGCGCCAGACAATCCTCTTTGACCCTTATCTCCAACTCTTCGTGCAACTCGCGAATAAGCGCCAGCTCCGGGCGCTCTCCCGCTTCCAGTTTGCCTCCGGGAAATTCCCATAACCCAGCCATATTCTTGGATGCCGGACGTTGGGCTATCAGCACCCGCCCGTCGGCATCGATTAGTGCGCAGGCAACAACAAGCAACAGCTGCGTTTGTGGCATCGCACCCGACAATTATCGCAAGGACCGCATTAACGGGCCGTTAAAAGACATTCATGAAGGCGCGTCCATCAGCTCCGATAGGCGCCGTTGATGCGGATATATCCGTCGGTCAAATCGCAGGTCCATACGCGGGCATGGCCGCTTCCGACGCCCAGATCGAGTTCGATCGAAACCTCGCGGCCGGCCACGGCGCGGGTAGCAATGGCTTCATCATATTTTTCCGCGCGCTGGCCCTTCTCCGCCACCACGTGACCGCCGAACGCGATACGGAGACGATCCCGATCGGCCGGTTCACCCGCTTTGCCCACCGCCATGACCACGCGGCCCCAATTGGCGTCGCCGCCGGCAATCGCCGTTTTCACGAGCGGAGAATTCGCGACGGACAAAGCGACACGTTTGGCGGATTCGTTGCTCTCGGCACCGCTCACCTCCACGCGAATGAGCTTCTGCGCACCTTCACCGTCCCGCACCACCTGCAGAGCCAGATCCCGCAGAACGGAATTCAGTTTTTCCCGGAAGTCTGAAAGGCGTTTGTCGCTTGACCGGCTGATCGCGGGATGCGCCGGGCCCTTGCCGGTGGCGAACAGCAACAGCGTGTCGTTGGTCGAGGTATCGCCGTCGACCGTTATCGCGTTGAACGAATCCTTCGCGCCCGCCAGCAGCAATTCCTGGAGCAACGCTGCCGGCAGACTTGCATCGGTGAAAACAAAGGCCAGCAATGTGCCCATGTCGGGCGCGATCATTCCCGAGCCTTTTGCGATGCCGTTTATCGTCACGCGATGACCGTCGACCATGGCCCGCGCCGTGGCCATCTTTGGGAACGTGTCCGTCGTCATGATGGCTTCGGCCGCGTCCCGCCAGCCACCGGCGGCACCGGATTCCGCAAGCGACCCGAGCATCCGGGTGATATTTTCCGCGGGCAAAGGCTCGCCGATCACGCCGGTGGAGGCGACGAACACCTCCTGGGCCTGGCAGTCGAGAAAAGCAGCCGCCGAGCCGGCCACGGCCCGAACCGCGTCCCGGCCTGCAGCTCCGGTAAAAGCGTTCGCGTTACCGCTATTGACCACGAGCGCCCGCGCAGACTGGCGCACCAAATGGGCCCTGCACCATTCCACCGGCGCAGCCGCCGTGCGCGAATTCGTGAAGACGCCGGCAACCTGCGTTCCGGGCGCCAGCACAGCCAGGATCAGGTCATTTCGCCCGCGATAGCGAATGGACGCCGCGCCCGTCGCGAGCCTGACGCCAGCCAAAGGCGGAAGTACCGGGAAATTCTTCGGCGCAAGGGGCGAAACCTGCGGGATTTGCTTCTCGCGAACGGCTGTCCTTGGAGGTCTTGGCCGCGCCGTCTTGCGCGTCTTGGCAGCCTGGACCTTCCGAACGGGCGCCTTCGACCGTTTGCTCGGCATTTTCATGCCTCCCCACCCCGCATGATACGCCCGACCGCCCCGGTCGGGACGGCCGATTTGGCCAGTTTGGCGGGATTTGACAAGGGGGAATGCTCTTCTTATCTGTCCGGCGCGCGGCCGGCGCAAATCCACATGACCGGCATATTTCTGGATTTCGCCGGCGGCGCGGCCTCGGCGAAAAACGCGACCGGCCGTCAGGCCTGCAAGGACAATTTATGCTCGGCTTGAACGTCATTGCCCAACGTTTCTTTGGATCGTCCAACGAACGCAAAATCCGTCCGCTGACGAAGCGCGTGGAAGAAATCAATGCGCTGGAAAAAACCTTCCAGGCCAAGAGCAATGAGGAATTGCGTGCGCTGACTGGCACGTTCCGCGAGCGCCTGAAAGCGGGCGAAACGCTCGACGATCTTCTGCCCGAAGCTTTTGCAACGGTACGCGAAGCGGCCAAAAGGACTCTCGGCCAACGGCATTTCGACGTCCAACTCGTCGGCGGCATGGTGCTGCATGGCGGGAACATCTCCGAAATGAAAACCGGCGAAGGCAAAACGCTGGTCGCGACGTTGCCGGTTTATCTGAACGCGCTCGCCGGCGACGGCGTGCATGTCGTCACCGTCAACGACTATCTGGCCCGCCGCGACGCCGAATGGATGGGCCAGATCTACAGATTCCTGGGCTTGACGGTCGGCTGCATCGTGCACGGCCTCTCCGATGAGCAACGGCATGAGGCTTATGCCTGCGACGTCACCTACGGCACAAATAACGAGTTCGGCTTCGACTATCTCCGCGACAATATGAAATACAGCATCGCGACGATGGTCCAGCGCGGTCATTCCTACGCGATCGTGGACGAAGTCGACTCCATTCTCGTCGACGAAGCCCGCACACCGCTGATCATTTCCGGACCTACCGAGGATCAGACCGAAGTCTACCGCTCCGTGGATGCACTGATCCCCCGCCTGGAAAACAAAACCGATTACGAGCTGGACGAGAAGCAGCGCACCGTCACGCTGACCGAGGCCGGCAACGAGCATATGGTTCAATATCTCAGGGAAGCCGGGCTGCTCGAGACCGGCGATCTCTACGATATCGAAAACATCAACATGGTCCATCACGTCAACCAGGCGCTGAGGGCCCATGCGTTGTTCCAGAAGGATCGCGACTACATCGTCAAAGACAGCAAGGTCATCATCATCGACGAATTCACCGGACGCATGATGGAAGGCCGGCGTTATTCCGAAGGTCTGCATCAGGCGCTGGAAGCCAAGGAAAACGCCGCGATCCAGCCGGAGAACGTTACGCTCGCCTCGATCACGTTCCAGAATTACTTCCGGCTTTACAAGAAGCTCGCCGGCATGACCGGCACGGCCATGACCGAAGCCGCCGAATTCATGGATATCTACAAGCTCGATGTGCTTGAGATACCCACGAATGTTGCCGTCAACCGCGTCGATTACGACGACGAAGTCTACCGCACGACGGATGAGAAGAACGAAGCCATCATCACGCTCGTGAAGGATTGCCACGAACGCGGACAACCCGTGCTGGTCGGCACGACCTCCATCGAGAAATCGGAGCATCTGTCCGATCTCCTGAAGAAACGCGGCGTGAAACACAATGTGCTCAATGCCCGCTATCACGAACAGGAAGCGATGATCGTCGCGCAGGCGGGCGTCTCCGGCACTGTCACGATTGCTACCAACATGGCGGGCCGCGGCACCGACATCCAGCTCGGCGGTAACGCCGATATGCGCATCCGTAACGAACTCGGCGGCGTAATCGACGAATCCGAACGCGCAGCGCGCATCGAGGAAATCCGTACCCAGATAGCGGCAGACAAGGAGCGCGCACTCGCGGCCGGCGGCCTGTACGTCATCGGCACGGAGCGTCACGAAAGTCGCCGCATCGACAATCAGCTGCGTGGACGTTCGGGACGTCAGGGCGATCCGGGCGCGTCGAAGTTCTTCCTCGGATTGCAGGACGATCTGATGCGCATTTTCGGCTCGGATCGACTGGATTCGATGCTGCAGCGTCTTGGCCTGCAGCAGGGCGAAGCCATCGCGCATCCCTGGGTCAACAAGGCGCTCGAAAAAGCGCAGCAGAAGGTCGAAGCGCGCAACTTCGAAATCCGCAAGAACATCCTGAAATTCGACAACGTCCTGAACGACCAGCGCAAAGTCATCTTCGAACAGCGCCGCGAAATTATGTCGGCCGACGATGTGAGCGATCAGATTGCAGATATGCGCGAGCAGATCACCGACGAACTGGTTGCGCGCCACATCCCGGAAAAGGCCTATGCCGAGCAGTGGGATGCAGCCGGACTTCAGGCAGAGGTCGAGAAAATCTTCGCCATCGGCCTGCCTGTGGTGGAGTGGACGAAGGAAGAAGGCATTGCCGAAGAAGAAGTGCGCGACCGCATCCTCAAAGCGGTGGACTCGCGCGCGGCGGAGCGTACAGCCAATGTCGGCCCCGAAATCATGCGCTATGTGGAAAAATCCGTTCTGCTACAAACGCTCGATCACGACTGGCGCGAGCATATCGTCAATCTCGACCATCTTCGCCAATATGTAGGCCTGCGCGGTTACGGCCAGCGCGATCCGCTGAACGAATATAAGAGCGAAGCTTTCGCGCTGTTCGAAGCTCTGCTGAGCAAATTGCGCGCCGACACCGTGCGCACGCTCATGCATCTGCAGATCAATGTCGAACAACCTCCGGCGATGGAGCGTCCGCTGCCGCAGATGCAGGCACATCATATCGATCCGCTGACGGGCGAGGACGATGCGACGCCCGGCCTTGAACCGGCAACGCAGCCGGCCATGCCTAGCGACTATGACGGGCCGGTCGATCCAAACAATCCGGCGACATGGGGCAAAGTACAGCGCAATTCGCCCTGCCCGTGCGGCTCAGGCCGGAAATTCAAGCACTGCCACGGCGCGCTGGTTTAACTCGTCGCCGCTTCCGGGGTGTATGTGGAAGCGGTGGAGGATCAGGAGTCTGGTTATTCCAATCAGGCGGCCCGCGCGAGGCGTTCCATTTCCTGCGCGAATTCGAATCGCAGCTGATGTGCCTCGTCAGGGGGCAGCCAGTTCGTCAGCTGCGGAAATGTGATCTGCCACATGCGCGCATCACGCTCGGGCCACGGCATTGTCGCCGCCTGGCGGGCTTTCTCAAGCACCGCGACAAGCTGCAACCGGATTCGCGCCGGATCCGGCTTTTCTTCCAGCCTGCCCGGTTCCTCGAACAGCCCCGGTTCGGGATCCGGCAAGAAAAGATCGCGTTGGGCGTTCATAGGTGTATCCGATTCACTTACCAATTCTGCACGGATTGGAGCCGCTCGCGAGTCGCCCGGTCCACTTTCTCTGTGGAGACCTTCCTCAGCCGGCGCGGCGAAGCAGGAAGGTCTTCCCATTATCCCCCGTGTGAAGGCGCCCCATGCGGGCAAGCGACGCAAGGACGGCATGAACGCTCTTTGCGCATTTCCGTCCCTGCTTGAAAGCAACTGCGATGGCGTCGGTGCCAAGTGGTGCCGTCGCGGACGCAAGCACCGCCATGACAGCGGCAGTCTGGCCGATGTCGTCCTTGGGCCAGTTTTCTTTAGCAGCCCGCACTGACCCGGTTTCGCGCATCTCGCCGCCAGCCAGATCGAGTTCTTCTTTTTCCTTGGGCGTGCCGAAGCATGGGATTTGGTATTCCGGCCTGAGCCAGCGGACCTCGCCTTTCGCTTCTTCTGCGCCGCGTTTCCTGTTGAGCGACACCAGACGGCTGAGAATCTCTTCGCCTGAAAGATTCTCCGGCCAGCCATAGGCGCGTGCGACTTCGCCATCCACACTATCGTGCAACTCCTTCAGGATCAGCACCTGTCCGTCATCGAATATCTGACGGGCGGCCGGACTAAATTCGTCGGGTGCAATCCCTTTCCTCAATTCTTCCAGCACATTGTAAAGGCCCGTAAGCGTAAGCCGAGGCTGCTCCGTCAACACGCGTTTTCTATGCGCGTCAAGCTTTTCGGCAATCTCGCCAATGCATTCTTTCTGAAGCTCATTTGTATCCGGAAAAGGAAAAGGATCGAAACAGTGAGATTTCGTATAGCGTGGCCGATCTTCCAGCGTGCCGCCCTGCTGCACTGTCCAAATTCTATGTATTCGTGATGACAAAACGCCGAGGTGGAATGCATTATTGGAGGCAACGACGACAAGCATGTTGTCCGGCAAAATCGACTTCCCCAGAAATTGGAATACGCGGTGTTTGGTCGTCTCTACGGTTGCAATATATCGATTTAGCCCTCGTAGCGCCGGTCTCAATTGCTGGCGGGGTTTTCCAAATATCCACCAATGTTCTGCGTACGCCTTGGCATCCTTGGTCGGTGACTTTTTGGCCTGTTTTTCTCGCTGCGGTTTTATCGTTAGACTAAGATGTTGATAAATCTCGGGGAACCGCTCTCTGATCTCGTCCGCATCGAGGCCGAACAGGTCGATCACCATTACGTCGCGCGGGCGCGAGGTAAGATCACGCCCATTGCGGTATTCGCGAATATAATTCTCTAGTCCGGGACGTTTCCCAAGCCCAAGTTGCTCTGCCTCAGACCGCGTGACGATGAAGCCGTCACCGTGCAGTTTGACGCCAGGGCTACAGAGACCTTGATTGGCGAGCAGTGCATCCGCGGTGGTTACGTCCACACCAACCGTCAAATCGGAGTTTACATATCCGGTCCCCTCTCCAAATTCGACGAGTGGAGTATCCGTATCGAGATCTTCTTCACGGATTA
>DASXXW010000222.1:0-21403 GCA_036502865.1 Rhizomicrobium sp. | reverse complement strand
CGCGCAGCTTGTCGCAAAGCTTGTTGACGGATTCGACATTGACGACCTGGTCGTTGTCGCCCTGGATGATCAGCCCTTCGTTGGGGCAAGGCGCCAGGAAGTTGAAATCATAGATAGTCGCCGGCGGCGCGATGGAGACGTAGCCGTCGATCTCGGGGCGGCGCATCAGCAACTGCATGCCGATCCACGCTCCGAAAGATATCCCGGCGACCCAGACAAAGGACGGATTCGGATAAAGCGTATTCATCCAGTCGAGCACGGCGGCGGCATCGGAAAGTTCGCCGGCGCCGTTGTCGAACGTACCCTGGCTGCGGCCTACGCCACGAAAATTGAACCGCACGGATGTGCAGCCCATGCGCAGGAACATGTGGTAGAGGTCGTAAACCAGCGGGTTGTTCATCGTCCCGCCGAATTGCGGGTGCGGGTGCAGAACAAGGGCCATTGGGGCCCCGGGCGTTTTCTGGCGCTGGTATCGAACTTCGATGCGGCCCGCAGGACCGGGAAGAATTATCTCGGGCATTTCAGGATTTCAGCTCCTCGCCTGACCGCGCCGCAGCAAATCCTACGGGACATGTCAACTTTGATCTCGTGTGCCACCCGCAGCCGGGAAGGCATTTGAACGGCTGGGACGCTGAATTGTTGACCGTGGCAGTCGGAGAAACTATATGCCACGGAACGTTCGCTGCACCCGGCCGTCAGGGGCGCCGTTTCTACACCGAAGCCGCCCCCCAAGGGCAAGGAAAATGCAGCAAAGCCGAGGAGTCGGGCCGTGAAATTGAGCACGCGGGGCCGTTACGCAGTTATGGCGATGGCGGATTTGGCGAGTCGCCAGGGCGGCGCCGCGCCGGTATCGCTGGGCGAGATCGCCGAAAGCCAGGAAATCTCGCTTTCCTATCTGGAGCAGCTTTTTGCGAAGCTGAGGAGGGCCGGATTGGTCACCAGCGTGCGGGGCCCCGGCGGCGGTTATCGGTTGAGCAGGCCCGCGGGCGAGGTTCGCGTGGGCGATGTCATCCGGGCGGTCGATGAGCCGCTGACAGCAACCCGGTGCAAGCCGGGAAGTGCGATCGGGTGCACCGGGACCTCAGCTCGCTGCATTACCCATGACCTTTGGGAAGAGCTGGGCCGGCAGATTCACGTGTTCCTGTCTTCGGTGACACTGGCCGATGTGATCGAGAGGCGGGTTCTCGGCTGCGCGCATCTGCGTGCTGCTCCTTCTTCCGAACCGCGAGCCGCGGCCTGATCCGGGATGGTTTATCTCGACCACAACGCCACCTCGTGTCTGCGCCCGCAAGCGCTGCTCGCCATGGAATCGGCACTGTCACTACAGGCGAATCCCTCTTCAGTGCACCGTTGGGGCAGGGCCGCCAAGAGCATTGTCGAGAAGGCACGCAGAAATGTTGCATCCTTCGTGCATGCAAAGCCGGAAGAAGTAATATTCACAGCCGGCGGCACCGAAGCCAATTTCCTCGCTCTTTGGGGTGGGATTTTGGGCGCCGCCGAGAGCGGCGAACCAATTACACGCTTGCTGGTTTCCGCGCTCGAGCATGATTCGATGCTCGGAAATGCAAAAACGATTGCAGAGCGGACAAGTCATATTTGCCTCGAAATTATTCCGGCGTCCTCGGATGGCATTGTGAATGTCGATGCGCTTCGCGATTTGCTGGCGGAGGGTGGCCGCACGTTTGTCGCCGTCATGGCAGCAAATAATGAGACAGGCGTCATTCAACCCTTGGCAGAGATCATCGAGATTACGCATTCATCGGGAGGGTTGTTTGCGGTGGACGCCGTCCAATCTTGTGGAAAGGTCAGCACGGACTTTGAAGATCTCGGCGCGGATTACCTGACACTATCGGCTCATAAGCTCGGTGGACCTCAGGGCGTGGGCGCCCTTATCGCACGAGATAGTGCCCCGTTTGCGAGGGTCATAAGTGGCGGCGGCCAGGAAAATAATCGGCGCGCCGGCACTGAAAATGTCGCAGGCATTGCCGGTTTTGGTGCGGCAGCGCGCGCCTGTGCCGACGATGACATCGGCCATCTCCGGCATTTGCGCGATCGGTTCGAATTGGGTTTGAAACAACGTTTTAACGATGCTGTCATTTTTGGCGAACCAGCGCCGCGTTTGTCCAACACCTCGAATTTTGCGCTCCCGGGAATCGATGCAGAAACGGCACTCATCGCACTCGATCTGGACGGAGTCATGATCAGTTCAGGCGCGGCCTGCTCGTCGGGGAAAGTAAGGCCGTCGCATGTGCTAGAGGCGATGGGCGTATCGGGCGAACTTGCGCGATCGGCCCTGCGCGTGAGCCTGGGCTGGAATTCCAACGAATCCGATATCGATGCCGCGCTTGCGTCATTGGCGAAACTTTCCGTGCGCGTTGCGGCGCGACAGGCGGCTTAAGGCAGGTCATGGCAATCATTCAGGAAACACGTGACCGCGTTGCCTCTCTCGGTGAGAAGTACAAATACGGATTCGTCACCGATATCGAGATGGAACGTGCGCCGCGCGGGCTGAACGAAGACACCGTCCGGCTGATCTCTTCCAAGAAAGGCGAACCGGACTGGATGCTCGAATGGCGGCTTTCCGCCTATCGTCGCTGGCGCCAGATGCACGAACCGAACTGGGCGCGGGTGCATTATCCCAAGATCGACTACGAGCAGGCCTATTACTACGCCGCGCCGAAGAATGCAGAGCAGCCCAAGAGTCTGGAAGAAGTCGATCCCAAGCTGTTGGAAACCTATAAGAAACTCGGCATCCCTTTGCATGAGCAGATGCTGCTTGCGGGCGTAGCGGTCGATGCGGTGTTCGATTCCGTGTCCGTCGCCACGACGTTCAAGGCCAAGCTCGCAGAAGCGGGCGTGATCTTCTGTCCGATGTCGGAAGCCATACGCGATCATGGCGACCTGGTTCGGAAATATCTCGGTTCCGTCGTCCCGGTGACGGACAATTTCTTTGCGACGCTGAATTCGGCGGTCTTTTCGGATGGCTCATTCGTCTATGTGCCGAAGGGCGTGCGCTGCCCGATGGAGTTGTCGACCTATTTCCGCATAAACGCGTCGGAGACGGGGCAATTCGAACGAACGCTGATCATTGCCGACGAAGGTTCCTATGTCAGCTATCTCGAAGGTTGCACCGCGCCGATGCGTGACGAGAACCAGCTGCACGCGGCCGTCGTCGAACTGGTCGCGCTCGATCATGCGGAAATCAAATACTCCACGGTGCAGAACTGGTATCCGGGCGATGAGCAGGGCAAAGGCGGAATCTACAATTTCGTTACCAAGCGCGGCGATTGCCGGGGACGGGGCGCAAAGATCTCATGGACCCAGGTTGAGACCGGATCTGCGATAACCTGGAAATATCCAAGCTGCATCCTGCGCGGCGATGACACGGTCGGCGAGTTCTATTCCATCGCCATCGCCAATCATTTCCAGCAGGCGGATACCGGCACCAAGATGATTCATCTTGGCCGCAATACCCGCTCGCGGATCATTTCCAAGGGCATCAGCGCGGGCCATGCGCAGAATACCTATCGCGGGCTCGTAAGCGTGCATCCCCGCGCCGCGAATGCGCGTAATCACACGCAGTGCGATTCACTCCTTATTGGCAAGGAGTGTGGAGCGCACACGGTTCCCTATATCGAAAGCCGCAATTCCACGGCGCGTGTCGAACACGAGGCAACGACGTCCAAGATCGCCGAGGACCAGCTCTTCTATTGCTTGTCTCGCGGCATCGGCCAGGAAGAGGCCGTGGCGCTGATCGTCAATGGCTTCTGTCGCGAAGTGCTTCAGCAGCTGCCAATGGAATTTGCAGTCGAAGCACAAAAACTTGTTGGTATCAGCTTGGAAGGCAGCGTGGGATGAGTTTGCTGGAAATCGAAAATCTGCATGTTGCCTCTCAGGGGAAGGAAATCCTGAAGGGGTTGAGCCTTGTAATTCGCGAAGGCGAGGTCCATGCGATCATGGGGCCGAACGGATCGGGGAAATCCACGCTGTCTTACACGCTTGCGGGGCGGCAAGGATATGAGATCACAGCGGGGCGCATACTTTACCGGGGCGAGGATCTCGCGCTGTTTGCACCGGAAGAACGTTCAGCTAAAGGCATATTCCTTGCGCTCCAATATCCCGTTGAGATACCGGGCGTCACGACAATGAATTTCCTGAAGGCCGCACTCAACGCGCAGCGCAGAGCGCGCGGTGAGACGGAGTTCGACGCATTGTCCATTCTTCGCCTCGTGCGGGAAACAGCTTCCGGTTTGAACATTCCCGAGGAGATGTTGCGACGTGCTTTGAACGTCGGTTTTTCCGGCGGCGAGAAGAAGCGTCTGGAAATTCTGCAAATGGCGCTTTTCAAACCGTCGCTTACCATCCTCGACGAAACGGATTCCGGCCTTGATATCGACGCATTGAAACTCGTTGCCGACGGCGTCAATGCGCTTCGCGCGCCAGATCGCGCGATGCTCGTGATTACACATTACCAAAGACTGCTTGACTATATTGTTCCCCATCGCGTGCATGTGCTCGCGAACGGTAGGATTGTTGCCGAAGGCGGCAGCGAGCTGGCTCATGAGCTTGAGGCAAAAGGTTATGCCGGCTTTGTGAAAGACGCCGCATGAGCAGCCAAGCGGCGGAAGCGCCGATTCCTGCAAGTTTTGATCTGCCTGCGATACCGCCGCTTGCCAGGCACCCCGGCTGGCTGGACGATCGCCGCGCGTCTGCGCTGAAGGCATTTCGTGCGAACGGTCTCCCGCATCGTCGTGTGGAGGAATGGAAATATTCGGATCTGCGCAATGCGATTGAAGGGCAGGGCCGCAACGAAAGTGATGTAACGAATCCTGCACCTGATCCCTTTGAAGCGATTGCAGGGCCGCGCCTGGTTGTTCGTGACGGCGCTTTCGATGCCGCTCTGTCGTCTGCGGAAGAGGTCGAGTTTCTCGATCTTGCATTGCTGGACGACGACGCACCCGATTGGGTCCGAAATGGTCTCGGCCAGGTGCTCTCGAACAGCATGGGGAATGCTTCTTTGGCATTAATGCGCGGCGGCGTTGCCATCCGGATCTCGCGCGGGACTGCAGCACAACTCCATCTGCGATTTCTGCAAGAGACAGAGACCATGCACGCACGAGTCTTTGTTGAAGTGGAAGACGGCGCCTCCCTGTTGCTTCTGGAATCGCACGCAGGAGTGCACGGCGTAGGGAATCTTGGGATCGAAATCTTTTTGCGGGCAAACGCGCAGATGACGCATGTGCGGCTTGCAGAGCCCGCGCCGGATGCTATTCGAATAGAAGAGATCGGTGTTGTTCTCGCGCGTGACGCCCGTTATTTCGCCCATCTTCCGCAGACCGGCGCACAACTTTCGCGGTTGGAATTGTCCGTTGACCTGCAAGGAAGCGGCGCTGAAGCCGCGCTGGATGGGGCGGGCGTTCTTGGCGATCGGCTGCACGCGGATGTGACAACGCGCGTCGATCACAGTGCCGCAAACACCGCCAGCACCCAGCTCTTCAAATATATTGCCGGCGGCCATTCGCGCGCAATCTACCAGGGTAAAATTGCTGTTCACAAAGGCGCGGACGGCTCCGACAGCCGTCAGACGGCAAAAGCCATTCTGACGGGACAACGCGCGGAAGCAGACCTTAAGCCCGAACTCGAAATTCTGGCCGACGATGTGAAATGCGCGCATGGTGCGGCCGTCGGCGATCTGGATGCCGATTCGCTGTTCTATCTTCGCTCGCGCGGTATTTCCGAAGGCGAGGCGCGCGAATTGCTGGTTCGTGCGTTCATCGAAGAGACGGTGACGAGAATCAAACGTGAAGATGTCCGGACTGCAGTCTGGGGTTTTCTTGAAGACGCGTTGCCGCGCGCATTGGAGGTGAGCGAATGAACCTCCAACGAACAGAAAGGCTGAAGCGGATTTTCGATGTGTCGGAAGTCCGTGCCGAATTCGAAATCCTGTCGCGACAGGTGTACGGTAAGCCGCTGGTCTATCTCGACAGCGCTGCTTCGGCGCAGAAGCCTCGAAGCGTGCTTTCTTCGATGGTTGAGTTTGCCGAGAGCGATTATGCGAATGTGCATCGTGGCGTCCATTATCTGTCGGCGAGAGCTACACGCGCGTATGAGGATGCACGCGAAACTGTCCGCAACTTCCTCAACGCTGCGCACATAGACGAAATCGTTTTCACAAAGGGCGGCACCGAGGCCATCAATCTTGTAGCTTCGGCCTATCTGGCGCCGCGGATAGCTCCCGGTGATGAAATCGTCATCACCACGATGGAGCATCATTCCAACGTCGTTCCCTGGCACTTCCTGCGCGAACGGCACGGCGCGATTCTGCGCTGGGTCGATGTAAAAGACGACGGTTCGCTGCCGCCTGATGATATTGATGCTGCGATCGGACCAAGAACCCGATTTGTTGCCGTTTCCCATATGTCCAATGTCTTGGGTACCGTTTCACCTCTGGCTGAGATCGTGCGCCGCGCCCATGCCAAGGGCGTCCCCGTGCTGGCTGACGGCTGCCAGGCTGCCGTGCATGAGAGCGTCGATGTCCGCGGCCTCGATGTCGATTTCTATGCCGTCACCGGGCACAAGCTCTATGGCCCAACAGGCATCGGCGTTCTTTACGGTAAGCGCGCTCATTTGAAATCCATGCGCCCCTTCAACGGGGGCGGTGAAATGATCGCGGAAGTAACGCGCGATAAGGTCACTTATGCGGAACCGCCCGCCCGCTTCGAAGCGGGAACTCCGCCGATCATCGAAGCTGTGGGGCTTGCTGCAGCTTTGGACTGGCTGTCGTCATTCGATCGTCAAGCCGTGGCGAAGCATGAGCAGTCGCTTCTCGATCATGCGACAGTGGAGATCGAGAAGTTGAATTGGGCACGCATCGTGGGCACGGCGCCGGCGAAGGGTTCGATCCTCTCGTTCGAGACGGCGGGGATGCATGCACATGATGTCGCCACCATATTGGATCGGGAAGGCGTGGCGGTTCGCGCTGGCCATCATTGCGCCCAGCCTTTGATGGAGCGCTTTGGTACCGCATCGACGACGCGCGCATCGTTTGCGATTTACAATACGCATGCCGAAGTGGAGACGCTCGTGGAAGCGCTTCACAAGGCGCGGAAGATATTAGGTTGATGAAGGATGGATGAGTCGCTTCGCGAGCTTTATCAGGAAGTGATCCTTGATCACAGCCGTCACCCGCGCCATTTCGGGGCGCTCGCGGACGCAACGCATCGCGGTGAAGGTCACAATCCACTTTGCGGAGACCGCGTCACCGTCTATCTGCATGTGGATAACAAAGATCGCATAGATGGCATTTCATTCGAAGGTAAAGGCTGCGCGATTTCACAGGCTTCGGCTTCGCTTATGACAGATCTGGTGACTGGGCGAACGATCGCTGAAGCGGAAAAGCTGATGGCCGGATTTCTCCAATTGGCAAAAGGCGAGGACACGACCGACGGACTCGAGGGAGAAGACCGCGAGAGACTTGAGGTTATGGCCGGTGTCTCCGCGTTTCCGATGCGGGTGAAATGCGCGACACTTGCCTGGCACACCATGAAATCGGCTTTGGAAGGCGGCGTGCCCGAAACCACCGAATGACTGCGGAACCGCTCAACATGCGTGCCGAATCCTCGGCGCTTACGCCGGAAGAGCTGGAGGCGTTCACGGTCAAGCTCGTGGCGGCGCTGAAGACCGTGTACGATCCGGAAATCCCGGTGGACATCTACGAACTCGGTCTTATCTACAAGGTGGATGTGGCGGACAGCCACGACGTTGCCGTCGATATGACCCTGACCGCGCCGGGATGCCCGGTAGCTGGAGAAATGCCCGTTATGGTGAAATCGGCGCTCGAAGGCGTGGAGGGGATCGGCGAAGTGACGGTGAATATGGTGTTCGAGCCACCCTGGACGCCGGAAAAGATGAGCGAAGAAGCCAAACTCGAACTGAACATGTATTGAGATGACGGAAGTGACACCAGATCGCCCGCGTCGCGAAAGGGCAAAACCCATACGCCTGAGCGAGGCCGCAGCTACGCGCCTGCGCGAGATTATGGACAATGCGGATGGCCGGTATGCCGGCGTGCGCGTAGGCGTCACCAATGGCGGCTGCGCCGGCATGAGCTACACGATGGATTATGCCGAAGCGGCAAAGGCGTTCGACGAAGTGGTGGAAGATCAGGGCATCCGTATTTTCATCGACCCGAAAGCAATTCTTTTCCTACTCGGCACGGAAATGGATTTCGTGCGCGACAAGCTCGCTGCGCGCTTTGTTTTCAACAATCCGAACCAGACGGCTTCGTGCGGATGCGGTGAATCCGTCTCCATCACGCCGGCCAGCGGCGACTCCACCGGATAGAATTCGGTCCGGGTGCCCGTTGCCCGAACATGCCCCGCACCCAATTCCAAACATTCCTTGAAGAATTGTTCTCCGGATTCGGCCCGATCGAGTTGCGGGCAGTATTCGGCTTTCAAGGAATATATCGTGGCGAAATCATGTTCGGGCTTCTGGCGGACGAGCGTGTGTTTCTGAAGACCGGTGATTCCAACCGTGCGGCGTTTGCAAGCGAGGGCGCGAAGCCCCTTCATTATCACTTGCGCGGCAAAGATGTCGCCTTGTCCTATTATGAACTCCCACCCCGGCTCTATGACGATCCCGAGGAAGCCGCGGAATGGGCGCGGAAGGCTTATGAGGTCGCGGTGCAATCGCCAACTGCGCGACGAAAGTCACGCAAGGGCGTAACGGCGCGCAAGCCACGCAGCAAGTAGGCGATCACTTCCTCCCCGCGGCGGAGGAGGAAGTGACGGCAACAACTACTTTACCACAAATGAACGCGCTTGTCGTCCGAGAGGTAATATTTCTGATCGGGCGTTACGTTAAATGTCTTGTACCAGGCGTCGAGATTGCGGGTCGCGCCGATAGGCCGGAACTCAGCCGGCGCATGCTCGTTGGAAAGGATTTGCGCGCGCAACGCACCGTCGCGGTACTTCGAGCGCCAGATCTGTCCCATCGACAGGAAGAAACGCTGGTCGCCCGTGAAGCCATCCAGCACGGGAGCTTCTTTGCCGCCGAGCGAGATGTGATAGGCATTGTAGGCGATGGTAAGCCCTGCGAGGTCGGCAATGTTTTCGCCCAGCGTGAACGAGCCGTTCACGTGGAGACCAGGAAGCGGTTCGTAGCTGTTATATTGGGCAACGAGTTCTTTCGTGCGCACCTCGAAGTTCTTCCGGTCCTCAGGAGTCCACCAATTGTTGAGTTCGCCCGTACCATCGAACTTTGAGCCCTGATCGTCGAAGCCGTGGCTGATTTCATGGCCAATGACCGCGCCAATGCCACCATAGTTCACGGCGTCATCCGCGTTGGGATCGAAGAAAGGCGGCTGAAGGATCGCTGCCGGGAAGAAGATCGCATTGAACACCGGCGTGTAATAGGCATTTACGGTCGGCGGCGACATACCCCATTCAGACCGGTCTACGTCGTTGTCGATCCGGTTGAGTTCGCGGTTCCATTCAAACACCGCACCGTTCTCGACGTCTTCGATCAGCGTGTCGCGCGATATCTGATAGGCGGAATAATCGCGCCACTTCTCGGGATAGCCGATATGCGGCGTGAACTGATGGAGCTTGTCGAGCGCTTTCTGCCGCGTGGCTTCCGTCATCCATGACAGCGTACGAATGTCTGCGTCGTAAGCCTTGAGCAGGTTTCCGACCAGTTCTTCCGCTTTCGCCTTTGCCTCGGGCGGGAAGTATTTTGCGACATAGAGTTTGCCGAGCGCTTCGCCGATATTGTCGTCGATCAGATGGGTCGCGCGCGTGGCCCGGTCGAGCTGCTGCGGATTGCCCTGTATCTCGGTGCCATAGAAAGCGAAGTTTGCATCGTCGAATTTTTTCGGCAGGTAAGGCGCGGCCTGGTGGAGGTAATGGACTGTTAGATAGTCGCGCCAGACGGCAACCGGCGTATCCGCGAAAATTGCCGCAATCTTGGGAAACGCTGATTTTTCTGCAACGATCAACTGTCGCTCGCCCTTCGGTGATTGCAGCGGTACACCGGCGCCTTCGAGATAGGATTTCCAGGGGAATTGCGGCGCCAGTTGCTCGAGCTGGGAAACGCCCATCGGATTGTACGTCTTGTCGACGTCGCGGCGGTCTTCGTTCGGCCACTGCGCCTGCGCGATTTTCTCTTCGACCGCATAGACCTTGGCGGCGCGTGCTTCTGCGTCGGCAATACCAGCCATACCAAGCATGGTTGCGAGGTACTTCTTATACGCCTCGCGTGTTTTTACGATGGCGGGATCGTCGCTGGAGTAATAATCGCGGTTCGGCATGCCGATACCGGATTGCGTGACGCTGATCGCATAGGCATGCGGATTCTTCGGGTCCACATCGATCCCCATGTCGAACGGGGAAAGCGTCATCAGTTTCACCGTCCCCATGGCGCGCGCCACGTCTTCGGGCGTCTGAAGTCCGGCGAAAACGGCAAGATCGGCCTGCGCGGGCTTCAGGCCGCGTTCATCGATCTGCTTTTGATCCATGAAGGCGTCGTAGAAATCGCGTAATTTCTTTTCTTCAGTGCTGAGGCGGTCATAGGGCTTCTTATCGAGCTCATCGAGAATCGTCTTCATTCGCTTCTCGCTGAGAATGCGAAGATCCTGGAACGCGCCCGTCGATGCGCGGTCCGCGGGGATTTGGGCCGTCTTCTCCCAGTTGCCGTTCGCGTATTTGAAGAAATTGTCGCCCGGCTTCACACTTTTATCCATTGCGGCGAGATCGAAGCCCCAGGTGCCGTATTGCGTGTGTCCGGTGGTTTGTTGTGCGGCGATCGCTGCGATCGAACCGGCTGCACACAGAACGGCCGCAAGTGCGGCGAGGCTTCGTTTCATGGATGGAGTCTCCTGGTCTTAAGGTTCGACACCCGCCCCGGCGGGGAGAGCTTTGGTGACATCTGAGTATTGATTGCTGCCACGCATCGTTTCAAGTCACGGACGCGCGACACGGCTATGTTGGTACAACGGCTTTCCTGGGCTTGCGCACGGGTTTTTCTACGGGCGGCGGCAGCTTCACCGGCCGCAGCAGGAATGCCGGCAAATGGCTCAGATCCGCCGCTTCGTATTCAGCGGTCCGCCTTTGCTGATTCTCGCGCCGTGGAGCGGGTGAGTGCTTGGAGGCAGCAACCGGCTGATGCGGTCGGACAGGTTCGTGTTTCACGGGGGGGGCAACAGGCTTGGTTGTGGCATGCTGCACATGCGCGTCCGGTTTGCGATCGCGAGATTTCTCCCGGTGATCGGAGCGTCGATGGCTGCGCGGATGCTTGTGCTCTTCACGGATTTCCAGGCCTTCCATCTTTCGGCGCTGGATCGGCTGGTTGGTCAGCTTTTCGATCGCATCGACAAGTTTCCCGTCGCGGGGCGTAGCCAGCATGAAAGCCTGGCCCTCGCGACCGGCGCGCCCTGTCCGTCCTATGCGATGGACATAATCATCGGCATGAAACGGCACGTCGAAATTGAAGATGTGCGAGACGGCCGGAATATCGAGCCCGCGGGCCGCGACATCGCTCGCTACCAGCAACTGGATTTCACCATTGCGAAAAGCGTCGAGCGTTTTTGTCCGTACGGATTGATCGAGATCGCCATGCAAGGGCGCCACCGAGAAGCCGTGCTTCTGAAGCGAGCGCGCCACCACATCCACATCGCGCTTCCGGTTACAGAACACGATGGCATTCTTTATGGGGCTTTCTGCCAACAGCCGGCGCAGCGTTTCACGCTTGGCCCAATCGTTCGCGGGCACTTCGACAACTTCCTGCGTGATGTTCGAGGCAGTCGTCGCCGGACGTGTCACTTCAACCTGTTCGGGATTATGCAGGAACTGCTCGGTGAGCCGCTTGATCTCGGGCGGCATGGTTGCCGAGTAGAACAGTGTCTGCCGCGTGAACGGAATGAGCTTACAGATGCGTTCGACATCCGGGATGAACCCCATGTCGAGCATGCGGTCGGCTTCGTCCACGACAAAAATCTGAACCTGGCTCAGCATGAGCTTGCCGCGTTCGAAATGATCGAGCAGACGGCCCGGCGTAGCAATCAACACATCGACGCCGCGGTCGAGTTTCTTGTCCTGATCGTCAAAAGAAACGCCGCCGATCAGCAGCGCCATGGAGAGCTTGTTGTATTTGCCGTAACGCTCGAAACTTTCAGCCACCTGGGCTGCCAATTCGCGCGTGGGCTCCAGGATCAGCGAGCGCGGCATTCGCGCTTTGGCACGACCCCGCGCGAGAAGTTCGATCATCGGCAGAGTGAAGGACGCGGTTTTGCCGGTCCCCGTCTGGGCGATTCCGATCAGGTCGCGATGCTTGAGGACCAGCGGTATGCCGCGCGCCTGAATGGGCGTGGGGGTCGTATAGCCGCTTTCGGCGACGGCCTTCTGAATCGAAGGCGATAGACCCAACTGGTCGAAACTGGGGGTAGGGCAGGTATTGTCGGAAGATGCAGCTATGGCGTCTTCCTGACCGGCTTGCGTGCCGGTGGTCGTGTCGCTCGTCATGCGCTCCTATGGGTGGGGCGCATTTTCGGCGCCCGCGCCGCAGCCCGAATTGGCTTACGGCCTCATAATGACGAGAGACATAGCAAGAAAATTTCAAGAGTCAAGGAGGGCAGGCGCGGGTAGAAGGGATTCGCACAAACCGAACGCGATAATGGAAAAAGCAAAACCGGGCCTAAATCTCGCAATCGTCCTGACGCTGTTTGTTGTCGCGGCGGGGTTCTGGTTCCTGCAGATTTATGGCCAGGCGCGGCCAGTTCCCGCACCATTGGATGCTTCGCCTCGGACTTTCTCCTCCGCACGAGCAGAGCAAATATTGGCCCGAATCCTCGGGCCCGAAAAGCCTCATCCCGTATCGACAGAGGAGAACGCCCGTGTGCGGGATCGCATTGTCCAGGAAGTTCGCGCGCGTGGACTACATCCGACCCTGTATCATTCATTCGCGTGTCACACGCCTCACAGCTTTGGCCTACTGATTTGCGCAGGTGTTACCGACATAATCGCCGATGTTAGGCCCGGTTCGGGCAAGGCGATCATTCTCATGGCCCATTATGATTCGGTACCTGCCGGCCCAGGTGCGGCCGATGACGAATCCGGTGTGGCGACAGTGATCGAGACTGCGCGTGCGCTGATCGCGCGAGGGCTCGCGGGCAAACACCCGATCATGGCTGTGATCACGGATGGCGAGGAAGCCGATTTGTTGGGCGCCGCCGCGTTTCTGCGTAACCCGGCCTTCCGCGCGCGCGTCGGCGCCGTAGTCAATGTCGAAGCGCGCGGCGACCAGGGGCCGAGCCTTTTATTTCAAACAAGCCCCGGCGATGGAGCGCTCGTCGATCTCTATGCCGGCAACACGTCGAACTATGCGACCAGTTCTCTCTATCACGAGATCTATCGCTTCCTGCCGAACGATACCGACCTCACATTGTTTATCGAGGCGGGGTATCCCTCGTTCAATCTTGCCTATGTCGGCGGTGTCGCCAACTACCATACAACACACGATACGCGCGCAAATCTCGATCCCGCTTCGCTGCAGCAGCACGGCGATAATATGCTGGGTGTTGTCAGCGGGCTCGAACAGGCGAATTTTGCCGAGCTGCGCGGCCAAGACGATATCTATTTGGATATTCTTGGCCGATGGCTTCCACGCGTGCCGGTGAGCTGGGCGCTGCCGCTTGCCGCGATTGCTCTCTTGCTGCTGGTTGCCGCGGTTTTTTTGTCGAACGATTCATCGGTGCTGGCGGCGCAATGGTTGAAAGCCTTTGCGATCACCCCGGTGTTGTTGCTAGTCGCTGTAGCGGGCGGATTTCTTCTGTATCAGCTGGCATGCCTCGTGTCCGGAATGCCCAATCCGGCAAATGCGCATCCAATTCCGTTACGCATTGGACTCTCGATTGAACTGGCAGGCGCGGCGTTGCTGGTTTCCCGATTTGCGCCACCGCGGGCCGCGGCGCTGGCTGTCTGGCTGTGGATCGCCATACTCGGTCTCGTCGTTGCGGTATTCCTTCCCGGCTTCTCACCCTATTTCGTTATTCCGTCGCTCGTTGCTTCTTTGCTGTTTGTATTGGCGACGCTTATACCTGAAAAGCTGGACGGATTGTTCGGCGTGTTTGTTTTTCTTATCGCCGCGCTTTGTGCACTTCTAATATGGAGCAGTATCGGTGCCACGGGCGAAGCCATTATGGGGTTGAAGCTCCATCCGATGTTTACGGTACCTTTTGCCATCGGCCTTTCGACACTTGTACCACTTCTCGCCCGATACCGGCTTTCGCGCATGATGTGGGCCGGTTTGACCGCTGCTCTCTTTTCCGGTGCCGTTGGTTTCGCCTTCGCGCAGGGCACGCAGCCGTCCTACAGCAGCGAGTTCCCGCAGCCATTGAATTTTACTTATGTGCAAGGTCAGGAGCGGGCATATTGGACCGCCGACGCCACGACCTCCCTGCCGCAATCATTGCGTGCGGTGCTGCCGTTTTCGCCCCGTCGCCAACGCATTTTGCCGATCATGCCGCGCGCTTATTTTGCGCCGGCCAACAACATCCGGCTTCCAATTCCCAACGCCACCGTCATCGCGCGGCCTCGGACCGGTAGTGTGCGGAGCGTCACGCTGCTGCTCCATGGCGCGGAAGGCGCCAATCAGATGTATCTCGACATCCCGCGCGCCGCGCATTTGAACACAATCGATCTGGGTGGCTGGCATTTCGCTGCACCGCGCAAATGGGCGGACGAAGACAGTGTCATACTGGCTTGCATGAGCGTGGATTGCAGAAACGCGTCGGTGACCTTGACGCTGGCATCAAATTCACCGGTCACTATCGGTTTGTATGAGCACAGGTTCGGCCTGCCTCCGGCCGGTCACAGGCTGCTGGCCGCACGACCAGAGACCGCCATCCCGGAGCAGAACGGCGACGGCATCACATTGGCCGGCGATATTCACATTCCCGCAGTACGATAAGGCCGCTTGAAAGTTCGCTACACATCCACTTCCGCTGCGAAACGCGCATTTTCCTGGATAAACTGGAAACGCAACTCGGGCTTCTTGCCCATGAGACGTTCGACGAGGGACGAGGTTTCTGCCTCATCTCCATTTGCAATCTCGACCCGCTCCAGCGTGCGATGTCCCGGCCGCATGGTTGTTTCCTTCAACTGGTGCGGCATCATTTCACCAAGGCCCTTGAAACGCGACGTTTCGACTTTCGCGTTCGATTTGAACACCGTCTTCAACAGCTCCTCGCGATGAGCGTCATCCCGCGCGTAGATGGATTTGCTCCCTTGCGTGATGCGATAGAGCGGGGGCATGGCGAGATGGAGGTGGCCGTTTTCGATCAGGTTCGGCATTTCGCGATAAAAGAATGTCAGCAGAAGCGAGGCGATATGCGCGCCGTCAACATCGGCGTCAGTCATAATGATCACGCGTTCGTAGCGAAGATCCTCTTCGCGGTAGCGTGTGCCGGTGCCGCATCCCAATGCCTGGACGAGATTGGCAAGTTCCTGGTTCTGCTCAAGCTTGCCGGTCGCAGCGCTCGCGACGTTGAGTATTTTTCCGCGTAGCGGCAAAACAGCCTGCGTTGCGCGGTCGCGAGCCTGTTTTGCCGAACCGCCTGCCGAATCGCCTTCGACAAGAAATATTTCCGTTCCGCTGGCGCTCCCGATGCTGCAATCGGCGAGCTTGCCGGGAAGGCGAAGTTTGCGTGTCGCCGCTTTTCGCGAGACCTCTTTTTCCTGTTTGCGGCGCAGACGATCTTCGGCCTGATCTACTACAAAGGCTAACAACCGGTCTGCTTCCTGCGGGCTTTCCGCAAGCCAATGATCGAAGTGATCGCGGACGACATTTTCGACGAGCCGCTGGGCATCGGCCGTCGAAAGCTTGTCCTTGGTCTGGCCCTGGAATTCCGGTTCGCGAATGAAGATCGACAGCACAGCGCACGCAGACGCCATCACATCGTCGGGCGCTACGAGCGCCGTTTTGCGGTTGTTGGATCGCTCACCGTGAGTCCGTAGTGCTTTGGTCAACGCATTACGAAAACCCTGTTCATGTGTTCCGCCCTGCGGCGTTGGTATCGTATTGCAGTAGGAATGGAGGAACGGGTCCATATCGGGCACAAAGGCCAAAGCCCATTCCACCGCACCTTTGCCGTCGCGATTTTCGGTGCGTCCTGAAAAACTGCGCGGCGTGACTGTTTCATGTCCTTCAATTTCCGAATTGAGGAAATCAAGTATGCCGCTTGGAAATTTTAGCGTGTCTTCAGCGGGTATTTTGCTATCGGGCTTGATCAGTTCGGGCGCGCATGTCCAGCGGATCTCGACGCCGCGATGCAGATAGGCCTTGGAGCGGGCCATTCGATACAGCGATGCCGGCGAGAAATGCACCGACTTGCCGAATATCTGAATGTCGGGTTTGAACGATACCAGAGTGCCGCGTTTGTTGACGGCACCGGCATCCTTCAATTTGCCAACCGCATGTCCCCGTTCGAATCGCATTTTCCAGGCGTGGCGATCACGAAAAACTTCGACGTCCATCCATTCCGATAAGGCATTCACAACCGAAGCGCCGACACCGTGAAGTCCGCCCGACGTGTCATAGACCTTGCCGCCGAATTTGCCGCCGGAATGGAGCGTCGTCATGATGACTTCGAGCGCCGATTTGTTTTTGAACTTCGGGTGCGGATCGATGGGAATTCCGCGCCCATTGTCGCGCACCGACAGGATATCTCCCGGCTTTAATTCGATCTCGATGCGCGTCGCGTGACCGGCAACGGCCTCGTCCATCGCATTGTCGAGTATCTCTGCGGCAAGATGATGGAGCGCACGCTCATCCGTGCCGCCGACATACATGCCGGGGCGGCGCCGGACGGGTTCGAGCCCCTCCAGGACTTCGATGTCCTTTGCGGAGTAACCTTTGGATCCCTCGGGCGGGGAGTCGAACAGATCGGAAGTGTCTGACATCTGGAACTATTTCGATTCGTCAACGGCAAATTAACCACATATCACGCTGTACTCCCACCGCGCGGCGTATTCGTACCTTCTAAGCAAATTTTAGGAGTGACTCCCTAGCATTCGCGCCGAGCGGGGCAGACGTCGGACTTAACGGGGCGCATTTGGGCTACGGGCAGATTTTTCGCACGCGTCGTCGAACGGATGCGCGCGTGCTGAAAGCCCAGCTCGACCTTGTCGTCGAGGCCACCCAACAGGCACGTCTGACTGCACCATTGGTTGCGCTCGGCATCGGAATGGTTGCATCCAATCCGATCAACATTTTCGGCCATCGTCCGTTTCATATTGCCGTCATTCTGCCGATCGCCGTGACGATACTGGGCGTCATCATGTCGTATGCTGGCGGCCTCTATCGCCGCGACATGTCGGACGAATTGCAGGGAGAGCGGGCGGAGCTCTGGTTTCCCGGGTTTTTGTTTCTCCAGGTGGCGACCAGTGCGGCCTGGGGGCTCATACCGTGGTTACTCTGGGAGTCCGGAAGCACCCTGAATCATGCGTTCCTGTCGGGTTGCGTGTGCTGCGTCATGGCCGAGCTGGTGATGAGCCGTGCGAGCAATCTTGCTTTTCTGATCGCGACAATTGTGCCGCTGCTTGCGCTTTCCTGCGCGCGCTTCATGCTGGCCGGGACGGTGCTCGATCTTGTGATTGCTCTCGGATTGCCTGCGATGGCGGGATACTTCTTCACCGCCGGCCGCAGGCTGACACACCGCCTCGACGAAGAGTCCCGGCTGCGCTTTGAAGTCGAAGACCTGGCCCGGGAACTCGAGCAGGCTCGCGACGAGGCGTTGCGCAAACGGTTCGAAGCCGAGACGGCGAACGCTTCAAAGACCTCTTTTCTCGCCAATATGAGCCATGAGCTTCGCACGCCGCTCAATGCCATATTGGGATTCTCGGAGATGATACAGAAGGAGTGTTTTGGCCCGGTCGGCTCCGCGCGCTATGCCGAATATGCAAATGATATTCATTCATCGGGCGCGCATCTGCTCAGCCTCATCAACGATCTGCTCGACATCGCCAAAATCGAGGCCGGGAAAATGGAGATCGCGCCGCGTGCACTGGATGCCCGACATGTCTTGAAATCCGCACTGCGGATTCTGGCCGTCCGTGCCCGCGAACGGCAACAGGAACTGGTCATTCAAATCGATCCGAACGCGCCACCGCTTTATGCCGACGAGAGAGCGGTGAAACAGATTCTGCTCAATCTCGTATCCAATGCCGTGAAATTCACTCCGGAGGGCGGCCGAATCACCGTCGCGGCATCCCGCTCGGCCCAAGGCGACTTTCAGGTCATGGTGGAAGATAACGGACCGGGAATCACGCGCGACAAGCTCGAACGTGTTTTCACGCCGTTCAACCAGGTCAACAATAGGTTTGATCGCCAGGGCGAAGGCACGGGGCTTGGGCTCACGCTTGTGCGCGGACTTGCCGAACTACACGGCGGCACGGCGTGGATCGAAAGCGATACCGGCAAAGGATGCCGGGCCTATGTTACACTTCCTAAAACGCAAACTGTTAGAGCACCTGCTGCCATCAACGCCTGAGACTCGAGTTGCCCCTTTTCTGCAGCTAGCTCAAAAACGGGACATGTCACCAATATTTCCATCAAATAATTGCAGTGAGCGTCGGGTTCGACTATAACACCATCCGACACGGCTTGGTTTCCTCATATAGCCGCATCAATAAAAAGGGGGGAATATGAAATCGCTCTGCATCGTTTTGCTTGCGAGCATTTCGGGTTGCGCTTTTGTCCAATCCGTATTGGCAGCGGAACTGCCCAAGGCCAAGGAAAAAGTTCTCCATTCTTTTGGCATCGGTGGAGACGGCCTTTCTCCCCAGACCGCTCTGATCAACGTGAACGGGATGCTATATGGAACAACACTGTCTGGAGGTTCGTCCGGTACGGGCACACTCTTTGAGCTCGACCCCAAGACCCGCATGGAAAAAGTGCTTTATTCATTTTGCACACGGCAATCCTGTCTCGATGGCGCGTCTCCATGCGGAAGCCTCATCAATTTGAACGGTATACTGTACGGCACGACAAGCGCTGGCGGAGAAAGTGGCGATGGTACAGTGTATTCGCTCGATCCCAGCACCGTTACGGAGAAAGTGCTTTATTCCTTTTGCAACCAATCTGTTGGTTGCACCGACGGAAGTTTTCCTATCGCCAGTTTACTCGACATCAATGGAACGCTTTACGGAGTGACAACATCGGGTGGCGACAATGATGGCGGCGTAGTTTTCGCGATTGATTTGAGGACGGGGGCAGAGAAAGTTGTCTACTCTTTTTGCAGTCAGCAAAAGTGCGCCGACGGTAACGAGCCCACCGGCAATTTGATCAATGTCAAAGGCACACTATATGGAATCACAGATCAGGGGGGTAGCACCAACTGCGAATATGGCTGCGGTACCGTTTTCTCACTTAACCCGAACACAGGTGCGGAGAAGGTGCTTTACTCATTTTGCGCGCAGAACAATTGTACGGATGGGTCGTTCCCTTATGGCGCGCTAATTGAGAAAAGGGGCACGTTGTATGGTACAACGGCCGCAGGCGGAGCAAATTGCGTAAGTGAGAGCGGTTGTGGCACTGCATTTGCGCTGAATCCCGGCACTGGCGTGGAAACGGTGCTGTATTCCTTCTGTAGTCAACCGAATTGTGCGGACGGTTGGCTCCCCGATGACGGCTTGGTCGAGGCGAAGGGTAATTTGTATGGGACGACGCATCAGGGCGGCAACACCGGGTGCTACAACAATCAAGGCTGTGGTGTTGCTTTCTCGCTTGACCCCAACACTCATGCGGAGACCGTGCTCTACACCTTTTGCAGCCTAGAGAATTGCGTGGACGGGGCATGGCCTTTCGCTGGGTTGATCGACGTGAAGCACACACTGTATGGCACGACGCTTCTGGGTGGCACCGACGACATCGGTACGGTGTTCTCGTTGACCCGTTAAGCGGGCAGTAAATTGATCAAAAACGCAAAGCAGGCTGCTCACACGCTGTAGTACATTTTGAACTCGATAGGATGCGGAGTGTGTTCGAACGCATAGACTTCACTCATCTTGAGCTCGATGAAGCTGTCGATGAAATCATCCGAGAAGACGCCGCCCTTTTTCAGGAACGTCCGATCCGCATCGAGACATTCCAGCGCCTGGCGTAACGAACCGCAAACGGTCGGCACGTCCTTCAATTCTTCCGGCGGGAGCGCATAGAGATCTTTGTCCATCGGAGCGCCCGGATGAATTTTGTTTTCAATCCCGTCGAGCCCAGCCATGAACAGTGCCGCACAGGCGAGATAGGGGTTGGAACCCGGATCGGGAAAACGCACTTCGACGCGCTTTCCGTTCGGGCTTGTTGCAAGCGGAATGCGGCAGGCTGCAGAGCGGTTGCGTGAAGAATAGGCGAGCAGGACCGGTGCTTCGAAACCGGGGATCAGCCTCTTGTAAGAATTGGTCAGTGAATTGGTGAACGCATTCACCGCGCGCGCATGCTTGATAATTCCACCGATGTAATAAAGGCAGGTGTCGGAAAGATCGGCATAACCGGAGCCTGCAAATAAAGGTTTGCCGCCGCGCCAGATGGATTGATGAACGTGCATGCCGGAGCCGTTGTCGCCATAGACGGGCTTGGGCATGAATGTCGCAGACTTTCCATATGCCGCAGCGACCTGATGGATGACATATTTGTAGATTTGCATCGCATCGGCGCAGCGCGTCAGTGTTTTGAACTTGAAACCAAGTTCGTGCTGCGCGCCGGCGACCTCATGATGATGCTTCTCCGGCTCGATACCGAGTTCGCCCATGACGGCCAACATTTCGCTGCGCATGTCCTGTGCGGAATCGACAGGCGGCACGGGGAAATATCCACCCTTTACCGGCGGGCGATGACCGAGATTTCCGGATTCGTACTCTCTTCCGGTGTTGTACGAGCCTTCAATCGAATCGAGGTAATAAAACGCCTTGTTCAGGCCGGTGTCGAAACGGACATCGTCGAAAATGAAGAATTCGGCTTCCGGGCCGAAATAGGCGGTGTCGCCAATTCCGGACGACGCCATGTATTTTTCGGCGGCCTTGGCGATCGAGCGTGGGCAACGCGCATAGCGCTGACCGGTTGTCGGCTCGATCACGTCGCAGAACAGGGTGAGCGTCGGCTGTGCGAAGAACGGGTCGACAATTGCGGTGTCGCAATCGGGCAGTAGGGTCATGTCCGACTCGTTGATCGCCTTCCATCCTGCGATCGAGGAGCCGTCGAACATTGTCCCTTCGGTCAGGAAATCTTCATCCACCATCGAAAGATCGAAGGTGATGTGTTGCCATTTGCCGCGCGGGTCGGTGAAGCGAAGATCGACGAACTTCACCTCTTTTTCCCGGATGAGTTTTAGGATCGTATCTGCGTTGGCCATGGC
>DASXXW010000221.1:0-2979 GCA_036502865.1 Rhizomicrobium sp. | reverse complement strand
CAAGACCCGCTTGGCTAGGGTTGCTTTCATGAGGCACTTACGACTCTCTATCGCCAACTTGTAGCCGCATCCGGGGCATATCTGTTGGCCTTGGGGCCATCGCCTGCTCATACGGTTCCGCTAGGCATGATCACGCATGCGGAGCGCGCGCATGTGGGCGAATCCGCGGCTTCCGAGGGAAGCACGATCTACCAGGATGACCGCCTATCGACGGAGCCTGGCGGCGTACTACGCATCAGCAGTTCTGGGCTTGCGTTGCAACTTGAAGCGCAGTCGGCTCTGGTACTCCGGCATCCCGCAAATCCGGACGCCGGTATAACGGCCGAACTTGCCTCGGGTACGATGGTCTTCTCCGCGGCGCGGACTGGCAACATCGTTGTTGTGGCAGACGACGCGCTGATTCACCCGGTAACAAAGGGTCCGGCCATCGCGCATATTCGAGTCGTGAATCGCAGAGAACTACGCATCTACGCCCAGCGCGGAGCTCTGGATTTTTCCTACCACGGCGAGAGCGCAACAATTCCGGAGGGCGCGGCCTACCGCGTGCTTCTCGATCCGTCAGAAGCGGAAGCGCGTATGTCAACCGAACCGGACCAGGACAAGAAAAGCCCGGCAACAAAACCTCACCTGGGCAAGTTTGTTTTCGTAGCGGTTGGCGTTGCGCTGGGCATCGGAATCCCTTTATTGATGCACGCTCTGGAGAGCCCCGACCGGCCGGGGCCGTGACCCTCAATCCGCGCTAGCCGCGGACTGGTTAAGGTTCCTGTCCGTTTGTGAACTTCTTTAGCTCCGAAAGCTTCTCCTCAGCGGAAGTTGAAGAAAGGGCCCGTGCGGCCAATTCTGCGCCCTCCTTGAAATTGCCCGCCACGCCGGCGGCTACGAGAGCCGCCGCCGTATTGATGACCACGATGTCGCGCCGCGGTCCCGGTTCTCCGGCAAAAATGCCCTGCAAGATTGCGGCGTTTTCTGCCGGCGAGCCACCGCGGATAGCATCCAGAGATGCGGACGCCACGCCAAAGTCTTCCGGCGCCACCCTGTAGCGATTGATCTCTCCTTCACGCACTTCCGCGACCAGCGTTTCACCGGCTAGCGAGATCTCGTCGAGCCCGCCGGCGCCATGTACAACGAAAGCGCGCGTAACCCCAAGTTCCGCCAGCGTTCCCGCCATCAGGTCCAGGACGTCCGCGGAGAAGACACCGACCACTTGCGCTTGCGCGCCCGCGGGATTCGTCAGCGGGCCAAGCAGGTTGAAAACGGTTCGCGTGACAATCTGCTTGCGCGCCGGCATGGCGTGGCGTGTGGCGGCATGTGCCGCCGGCGCGAAAAGAAAACCGATCCCTATTTCACGAATGGCCATCCCGACGCGCGCGGACGGCAGGTCGATACGTACGCCGAGCGCTTCCAGCACATCGGCCGATCCGCTTCGCGAACTGACCGCGCGATTGCCGTGTTTCGCCACGCGCGCACCGCAAGCCGCGGCCACAATCGCTGCCGCGGTGGATATGTTGAACGCACCGGCGCCATCTCCTCCCGTGCCGCACGTATCGACCATGCAATCAGGGCAGGGATCGTTGTGATCAAAGATGCGCGTTGCGTGCCGCCGCATGACCGTGGCAAAGCCTGCCAGTTCCGCGACCAGAATCGGTCTCTTGTTCAGCGCGTGCAGAAAACGCACGATTTCCGCCGTACCCATCCGTCCGCAAAGCAATTCCTCCATGGCAGCTTCGGCCTCGACGTGAGAAAGGACGCGGCCCGCTTCCAATTGCTCGATCAGCAAAACTGCGGTGCTTGCGGCCATTTTGGCGGCGTCCTTGCTCCTCTTACGGCTTCCGAGTAAACTTCTTTGTTTTGCGGATGCACAAATTCTAGCACTGATGGAAGCTCGATGAAGATTCACGAGTATCAGGCCAAAGCCATTCTCGCGCGCTATGGAGTGACCACTCCGCGAGGCGAGGTCGCTTATACCAAGGAAGAGGCGCGTGAGGCCGCACAGCGCCTGAAGTCCAATGTGGTGGTAGTGAAAGCGCAAATTCATGCCGGCGGGCGTGGCAAGGGTGGCGGCGTAAAGCTGGCGCGATCGGGAGATGAAGCCGAGGACATTGCCCGGCACATCCTGGGCATGAACCTGATCACGCCGCAAACCGGGCCAGCGGGGCGCATCGTCAAGCGTGTGCTGATCGAGGAAGGGCTGGACATCAAACGGGAGCTTTATCTCAGCTTGCTGGTTGACCGTGCGAGCGGACTGCCCGTTTTTATGGCTAGCGCCGCAGGCGGCATGGAAATTGAAGAAGTTGCCAAGAACAATCCCGAAGCGATTCTGCGCGAGGTGATTCAGCCGGTCGTAGGTTTGCAGCCTTTTCAAGCGCGGAAAATCGCCTTTGGACTCGGATTGCCCGGTGACGTTGCCACGCACGCCACGCCGTTCTTTCAGGCTTTGTACCGCGCCTTCATCGATACGGATGCTTCGCTTCTGGAGATTAATCCCTGCGTGCTCACTGGCGACGGCAAACTGGTGGCGCTCGACGCGAAGATGACGTTCGACGATAACGCCCTGTTTCGCCATCCCAACCTGCGCGAATTGCGCGACATCGATGAAGAAGATCCGCTCGAGGTCGAAGCCTCGAAATACGGATTGAATTACATCAAGCTCGACGGCAGCGTAGCTTGCATGGTGAACGGCGCCGGTCTCGCTATGGCTACGATGGATATCATCAAATACGCCGGCGGCTCGCCTGCTAACTTTCTCGACGTCGGCGGGGGCGCTTCTTCGGAACAAGTCAAAAACGCGTTTCGCATTCTGATGAGTGATCCCAGCGTGCGCGCCGTCTTCATCAACATTTTCGGCGGCATTTTGCGCTGCGACGTCCTGGCTACCGGCGTCGTCGCGGCGGCGAAAGATTTGCAGCTGAAGGTTCCCGTTGTGGTGCGCATGGAAGGGACCAACGTGGAGATGGGTCAAAAGATCCTGCGCGACTCAGG
>DASXXW010000220.1:0-9007 GCA_036502865.1 Rhizomicrobium sp. | reverse complement strand
CGCCGACGATGATGTCGCCCACTTTAAGGCCTGCTTGATCGGCCGGCGCACCTTTCATCACATCGACGACAGCGAACCCTTCCGCCGATTGATTGATCCACAGACCTGCACGATCGAATGTATCAAGATCGTCGACAGGCGTCGTCACCGGCTTCAGATACATGACCTGATGGCCGTAATCGAGCGTGACGATATAGCGTTTGAGAATGCCCGCTCCGATATTACCGGCAACGGCAGGATCGACGGTTGCCCCCGATTTATCTGTCGAAACTTCCACAACTGGGCTCTGTACAGTTTCCGAACCGAGTGAAAGGGGCTGGCCGTGCAGCACGCGCGATCGTGTCGGCCCGCCTACACCCCAGCCGGTGACGGCATCCACCGCCGTCGCCCCGCGATAGAGGTCGTGTGCCGCCGCGTAAGGCGTTGTAAAGGTCAGCGAAGAGCGCGAGCCGGTATCGATGGTGTAATTCCCGGTGCTACCCCCGTAGGTCGCATTGATCTCGATCATATTGCCGTTGAACTTGAACGGAACAGCTATGCCCGCATCCTTCGGATCAAAACCATCCGGCGAAAAGAGCGTGATTGTGTGCGTGCCGTAATCGAATCTGGTCACGAATCTGCGGAAGGTTTCGAAACCCACCATTCCGGGCATGTCCACGCCCTCGATGGGCGCCATCGCATCGAGCGGTGCAACGACAAACAACTGATCTTTCACTTCGGCTGCGCCGAGCTGCAGTTTCGAAAGTTTTGTGAGCGCAAAATCCATATGACCCGAACCGGCGCCCTGGCCTTCCATCTTTCCTTCGCTCTTGAGACCGAGTTCTTTTGCGACGCGCGGCGTCACTACATTCACGCCGCCCGTGTCGAAGATAAATGTATACGGACCTTTTCCATTGACCGTCGCCGCGGCGTAGATGTGATTGTTGATGAGCTCGAACGGAAATGATGTCTGATGAGCGCCGCCCGCGATGGAGTGGTCCGTCACTTTGACATCGGGCGCCGAAAAGATGCCTGGCGGCAGTTCGCTTTCGAACTTCGCGCTCTTCAGCGTCATCGCCTGATCGTATTTCGTGTCGCCATCGGTAATCATGGTCTTCCCGGCAAATTGCACGCCGTCGACTGGCGCGTAGCCCGAAAAGGTGGTGGTGATGGTCTGCGGCCCCTGCTGTTCGATCGTGCGGAACAGCAGATGCGTTTTTGCGTCGAACCAGGCGTCGAATTTCTTGCCGCCTGAAGGCATCACAGTCAGGACATCGTAATTATTTCCGCCATCCGATTTCGTGCCGTCGTCTGCGACCGCCGCACCGCCGCGGTCCGCGCGCCACCACATATTCGCGCGGCGATAGCCGTCATTAACCGCCAATTCGCGCTGTTCGCCACCGTCCTGGATGGTGACCGTGCCCGATTGATCCTTCGCCCAGGCATGCGCGCCGTTGAAACCATTGGCGCCCGTGGCCGGCCCGATCTCGAATGCATCGACCCACCAGCCTTTTTGAAGGTCGGCGCGGGAATGTATCGAACCTGTAAGCCCCTGCCCCGCATAGGCATATTCCGATGTCAGCGCGGACTTTCCGTCCCACGCAGTGCCCGCCGTGGCGCTTCGATTGGCATCGAGTATCTCTGCCGGCGAGGCGATTGCAGAAGCTGAGGCGAAAACCGTAAGCAGTAAACCCTGAACTAACGAGCGCATAATTATTCCCCTTCAATGTCCCGGGTGAGTTAGGTTCGACTTACTCATAGTCCAATATGCGATACACGCATGGCTGGTGCACCGTGGCTGCACTAGCTGCCGGCGCGAGCCCGTTTTGCCGCGCGCAATAGCCGGCCGCCTTTCAAGACTTCATGCGCCGCATTGTGCCCCGGAATTCCGCTGACGCCGCCGCCCGGATGCGTGCCGGCACCGCACATAAAGAGGCCGGGAACGGGGCTGCGATAATCACCGTGGCCGAGCACCGGCCGGGCTGCAAAGAGCTGATCGATCGCCAATGCGCCATGCATGATGTCTCCGCCGACCAGGCCGAAATTGCGTTCGAGATCGAGCGGGCTGAGCGACAAACGGGCGATAATGGATGCTTTGAACCCCGGCGCGAAACGGTCGACCGTTTCGATCATCAGATCGGCGACCTGCTCTTTGTAATCATCCCATGATCTGCCGTCGGAGAGCTCCGGCGCCACATGCTGGCAGAACAGGCTCGCCACATGTTTGCCTTGCGGTGCCAGGGTGTCGTCGACCGTGGAGGGAATGAGCATCTCGACGATCGGCGATTTCGACCAGCCCGTCTCGCGCGCTTCGGCATAGGCGCGGTCCATATAGGCGAGGCTCGGCGCCATGATAATTCCGGCGGTCAAATGATCGCCCGGTTCCGGCAGACAGGAAAAGCGCGGCAACTCGGCGAGCGCCACATTCATGCGGAACGTACCGGAGGCGCAGCGATAATCGCTGATCCGCCGGCGAAAATCGGCCGGCAGCATGGCGGCATCGACAATCGAACCGAACAACAATTTCGGATTGAGGTTTGAAACGACTGCGCGTGCCTTGAATGTTTCGCCATCCTCAGTGACGACACCCGTCGCACGACCCTTCTCGGTAATGACTTCGCGAACGTCTGCATCCGTATGAATTTCGACGCCGGCCTCGCGGCACGCCATCGCCATGGCCTGCGTGATCGCGCCCATGCCGCCAATCGCATGACCCCATGTACCTTTGATACCGTTTACTTCGCCGATGGCGTGATGCAGAAGAACATAGCCGGTGTTTGGTCCGTATGGGCTTGCATAATTGCCGACGATGGCATCGAAACCGAATGCCGCCTTGATGGGATCACTCTCGAACCAATCGTCGAGGAGGTCGCCCGCCGAACGTCCAAACAATGTCAGAAGATCGCGCCGTGCTTCTGTGGAGAGCCGCCCAAAGCGTCGCGCCAGATCGCCCGTCTTGAACAAATCCCCAAGCGTGTCGCCCCAGCCTGCTCCGGCCAGTTTGGGCGGCGAGAGAAGCAATGTTTCGCGCACGACATCGGCGAGGACGCTCAGCCGCGCGGTGAATTCGTCGAGGCGGTCCGCATCGGCCGCGGAATATTTCGCAACCTCCGATTTGGTACGTCCGGCCCCCACCGCGAGATAGTCGCGCTCGTTCAGGGGAAGAAAATTCTGCAGCTTGCGCGGGACAATCCTGAGGCCGTGCACGCCAAGCGACATGTCGGCAATAATTTTAGGATGTAGTAACGAAACCGTATAGCTCGCCGTCGAGTTACGGAAACCGGGTGCGAAGCTTTCGGTCACGGCTGCACCGCCTACGACAAGGCGGCGTTCAAGCACCGTCACACGAAGCCCTGCCCGCGCGAGGTAGAAAGCGCACACAAGGCCGTTATGTCCACCGCCAATGACGACGATATCCGATTGATGTTCACTCAAAGAGGCTGTCCACGGTGTTTGTTTCCATCACGATATACTGAACGGTCCTGCCGGACAATTCGTGGTTAACAACTTCTGTATTGCCAGTTTTTCCGATTAACCCGCACGAAATGCAATTCGGATTATGCTTATGCCGATCTTTGAACGCGCGCGAAATGCTGAATAAGCACCCGCATATCCGGCCCGTGGCCATTATTCTGGCCAGCATTCTCATTTTGGGGGCGGCGATCTATGCGGTGCTGATGACGATTGCGCGTGTCGGCGATGCACATCAGCGGGAGATTGAGCAGCGTATCGTCGAGACGGCGTTGGGGCAGCATCGCATGAAGCTCGGCGGCATGATCGTCCAGCAGGCCTATTGGGACACGGCCTATGATGCAATCGGCCCGGACGCCGATACGCACTGGCTTGACGCCAATATGGGCTCTTCGGCCGAACTGGGGGGCGTGCCAATCACACTCATCCTCGATTCGCAGGCACAACCGATCTACCGCTTTGTCTCGCGATCTGCCGGCAAATATGCCGCGACTCTTCCCTCGACCGACACGCTATCGTTGATTGCGCATCAGGCGCTGGCAAAGCCCGCTTTGCCGCCTGCGCCACTGACAGCCTATGTGCAGGCGGGAAAGGCCCTTTATCTCGCTGCCGCACAGCGGATCGTTCCAAATGACGCGCGGGCCAGCCACCCCCTCGCCCGGCACTATGTTCTCATTTATCTGCTGCCGGTCGATCAGACCATGTTGCGGGAGATTCAATCCGGGTTCGGGGTGGCGCAGCCCATGCTGTCGCCCGCTCCGAATACGAAATGGGCGCATGTGGCGCTGACGAATGTCGAGGGACAGTCTCTCGGTTATCTCAACTGGCGCCCTGCCCGGCCGGGCCGGCAATTTGCGAACGAGATCGCGCCCGTTGCACTGGGATGTTTCTTTCTTCTCGCGGCGATGCAGCTCATCGTTCTGCGCTGGTGGATGCAGATCGCCGGGCGGATCCAGGATGAGAGCGTGGCCCGAACGCGTTTTCTCGCCAATGCCAGTCACGAACTCCGCACGCCGCTCAACGCCATCATCGGATTTTCCGATTGCATGGTGGGAGAATTGTTTGGTCCGCTCAGCGCACGCTACCGCGAATATGCGCATGACATCAAAACAAGCGGGCAACTCCTGCTTGGCATCGTCAATGACGTGCTGGATTTCACGCAGCTTAATGGAACTACCGAAATTCCGATGGAGGCGCTGAAAGCAGGCGAGGCGCTGGCAGGCGCGGTTCGTATGCTGTGCGAATACGCCAAGGACGATGACATTCGCATCGATTTCGCAGACCGGTCGAAGGGCGCGGAAGTCGTGGCGAGCGAGAAATCGCTCTGTCAGCTTCTTCTCAATCTCGGCTCCAACGCCGTGAAGTTCAGCCAGCCTGGCTCGACGGTCTTTATCGTCCTGCAGCGACGCGCCGAAAAACTGGAACTTGTCGTGCGCGACAGTGGTCTTGGGATTCCTGCCGACAAACTCGGCTCCATCGGGCGGCCATTCTTCCAGGCGCATCAAAGCGTAGCGCGCAGGCCCGGCAGCGGTCTCGGGCTTGCCATCGTCAAAGTCCTGACCGAGCGTCTCAATGGCGAGTTCGTTATCGAAAGCACTGTCGGCGTCGGCACGACAGCGACGATCCGGCTCCCCATTGTTCGCTCCACGATAGAGCCCATCCGCGCCCGCGCCGCTGCCTGAAACAATCGGCGCGAGCGGAGACGCCGAGCTCTTTTCCTCTGTGCAGTCTCGCGAATATGCTGCCCGTTCCGGAGTTTTGGAGCGCTGGGCGTGGCAATGGAGTTCAAGGGCTTTCCAAAGGATTTCTTCGCCTTCTTCCGCGAGTTGAAAGAGAACAACGAGCGGGCATGGTTCGAAGCAAACAAACAGCGCTTCCACGATCATGTGCAGGCGCCGATGAGCGCATTCATCGAAGCGATGGCGCCGAAGCTTGCGAAAATATCCAGGCATTTCACCGCAGATCCGCGGCCGAATGGCGGATCGATGTTCCGTATCTATCGCGATGTGCGCTTCTCGAAGGATAAACGTCCGTATAAGGAGCATGCGGCCTGTCATTTCCGCCATGCACTCGGCAAGGATGTGCATGCGCCGGGCTTCTATATGCATTTCGCTCCCGACGAGGTGTTCTTCGGCGGCGGTTTATGGATGCCGCCGCCGGACGCGCTGGCGAAAGTGCGTGAAGCGATTGCCGCGAAACCGGCGGTTTGGAAGAAGCTGCAGGAGAACGCGGCGTTTCGGAAACATTTCGACGGCGTGAAAGGCGAGGGGCTCACGCGGCCGCCGCGCGGGTTCGATCCTGATCATCCTTTCATCGAAGATATCAAACGAAAGAGTTTCTACGCGATGGCGCAAGGCAATCAGAAGCTTGCGCTTTCCTCGGCGCTTGTGGGCGAGGTGGCCGGTGCCTTCACTGCGCTTGGCCCGCTGATGAAATTCCTCTGCACCGCGGTCGAGGCGCCGTATTAGGTTGATTGAATGATCTAGACCACACGGTTGACAATGTTCTCGTTTTGTTCTAGTCCGGGGATATGCAACAGGTGGTTTTTCCATTCGGCCAGACGGCTGAACTTTGCTCCGTGCGGGACCGGCTCCGTGCGATCTACGGAGAGATCAGCAATTCTGAGCCCTTAAACCCTCTCGATCAGTTCGTTCGTTCCTTCTTGGGCAGTAAGACTTACGACGAAGTTTCCTGGACCAGTTTTCATCGCCTCAAGGGTCACTATGGAAGCTGGGATGAGGTCGCAGATTCTCCAGCGGATGAGATTCGCGACCTTCTGGCCGATATCACTTATTCCGAAGATAAAGCCATAAACCTGAAATTCGCCTTGCAGAAAATTCGGGCACGGTCCGGCACAATTGAGCTGGATTTTCTTGAAGGGCTTGATACCGAAACTGCCTTGCTCTGGCTCGAACAGATTCACGGCGTCGGTCGAAAGATCGCTGCAGCGACGCTGAATTTCAGTATTTTGTGCAAACCTGCTTTCGTAGTCGATACGCATGTTCTGCGCGTGCTGCAGCGGTTTGGTTTCGTCAAACCCAGTGCCTGTACGGAAGATGTATATGATGCCGTTATGGCCGCGGCGCAGGAATGGAGCGCTGCTGAACTTTACGAACTTCATTGGTATCTGAAGATATTGGGGCAGAGGACATGCACGTATTATCGCGCGATCTGCAATGTCTGTCCGCTTTCTGCGATCTGTCTGCAGCGCGTCGAGAGAGTGGTTGAAACGCAATTTGCCGGCCATTCCGCATGAGAACGTGTGATGTCGGCAGCGGAGAAAATCACATTCCTGCGCAGCACCCTCGTCCGGGCAGGGTTGGAGGATACGCACGCACAGGCGCGGGTGGCGCTGGGGCATGCCCAGGCCGATGCCTGCCTGCATGGTGGGCTGCCCAAAGGCATATTGCATGAGGTTTTCCCGGCCAGCGGAGGCGACGAGGCCGTAGCGGCCGGATTTGTGGCAGTGCTTGCCGCCCGTGCGGCCCAGGGAAAACATCTCTTCTGGCTGAGGCCGGATTTCGCTGCGCTGGAGCATGGCGAGCTTTCGGCGACCGGCTTGCTTGAATTGGGGCTCGATCCCGACCGGTTCCTGCTGCTGCGCGCGCCGGATACGGCCTCCGTTTTGCGTGCGGGCTTCGATGCATTGTCCTGCACGGCGCTCGGCGCGCTCATCATCGAAATTCCGGGGACGCCGAGGATTCTCGATCTCTCCGCCAGCCGACGGCTTGTCCTGAGCGCCACGCAGAGCGGCGTGACGGTTTTTCTCCTGCGTCTGGATGCGCAAGCCGAGCCCAGCGCTGCCGAAACGCGCTGGCTCGTCCGCGCCGCGCGCTCACAAACAAACAAAAAAGATTGGGGTTATCCGCGCTTCGACGCGGAGCTTGCGCGCAACCGGCACGGGCGCACCGGCCATTGGGTGATGGAGTGGAATTGTGATGAATGCCTCTTCCGCGCGGCGGATTTTGGCGCTGTGGTTTCCACGGCTGCCGACCGATCGGCTGCAGCGCAAAGCGCGCAACGTTTCGCCTGAGCCGCTCGTCATTGCCGCGAAGCTCGGCAATGCGCTGCGCATTTCGGCGCTCGATTGTAAGGCGTCCCGGCTGGGCCTTCGCCAGCATATGCCGCTCGCCAATGCGCGCGCCATGCTGCCCGCATTGAATGTAGCAAATGCCGACGAGGCGGCCGACCGGCATCTGCTCGAAAACATCGCCGATTGGTGTCTGCATTACACGCCGCTTGTGGCGCTGGATCCCCCGCACGGCCTGCTGCTCGATATCACAGGTGCTGCACATCTTTTCGGCGGCGAGAAAAACCTGCTCGACCGCAGCCGCGCCTCTTTGTCCAGGCAGGGTTTCGCCGTGCAGGGCGCAGTCGCGGGTTCGGCCATGGCCGCACATGCGCTCGCTAATTATCGCAACGGCACACTGGCAGCGATAGGCGAAGACGCGAAAGCCGTTGCGATCCTGCCTGTGGAAGCGCTCGATCTCGATCCTGCAATTACCCATGCTTTCCGGCATGCCGGTTTGAAAACAATCGGCCAGATCGCTGCCCGCAAACGTTCCGAACTGACCGCCCGCTTCGGCGCGAAGATGGTGTTTGCACTGGACCATGCGCTGGGCCATGCGGAAAAACCGATTTCGCCTCGTATTCCGCTTCCCGATTACATGGCTGAGCGCATTTTTGCCGAACCGCTTGTCGCGGAAGACGCGATCCTCGAAACATTGCGGGGTCTTGGTGCATCCCTCGCGACGCTGCTTGCCGAACGCGGCGAGGGCGCGCGGAAACTCGAAGCCATATTTTTCCGCGCCGACGGCAAGGTGCGGCGCATTATAATTACAACTGCAGCGCCGACGCGCGATCCCGCCATCATTACGCGGCTGTTCCGCGAAAAGCTTGCGGCACTCGCAGATCCGCTTGATCCGGGTTTCGGTTTCGATCTCATCCGTCTGGCGGCGGATCATGTGGAATGCTGCGAAACGGACACCGCCGGATTTGAAGCCCGTATAAAAGAAGACAAAGAAATTGCTTTTCTTGCCGATCGGCTCGCTGCCCGCTTCGGTTCGCAACGTGTCCTCGTTTTCCGGCCGAACGATACGCATATCCCCGAAGCAGCTGCGGTCGTTCTCCCCGCACAGAGCGCCGAGCCGTTCAAACAACCCTGGAAGACACTTCGTGGGCCTGCGGATTCGCCGCGCCGGCCGCTGCGGATGTTTGCAAAGCCGGAATCTATCAGTGTTCCAGCGACTGAAGTTCGGGAAGGGCCGCCGACGCGATTCCGCTGGCGGCGTGTATTCCATGACGTGGCATTTTCCGAAGGGCCCGAACGTATTGCGATGGAATGGTGGCGGCATCAGATGCCGCAACCGACACGCGATTATTTCCGCCTGGAAGACACGAACGGCCGGCGTTTCTGGGTCTATCGCGAAGGGCTCTATGGAGGCGCTGCACCGCCGCGCTGGTTCCTGCATGGGCTGTTCCCATGAACGCATTCGAATCGCGCTACGCCGAACTTCAGGTCGCCAGCAATTTCAGCTTTCTGCGCGGCGCATCGCGT
>DASXXW010000219.1:0-2108 GCA_036502865.1 Rhizomicrobium sp. | reverse complement strand
AGGAAGGCGCCGCGTTGCGCCTCAGCGGCTTCGGCCGGCGTCTTGCGCTGGATATCCGCAGGTGACGGAAGCGCTGGACCGATCGGCAGATCGCCGCACATGTCGTCTGCCAGGGCGGTGCCTGCCGAAGCCACCAGAAGGAGAGCGGCAACACTCAATTTCAAACGCATAATCCCGAGCCCTTAGGTCATCTCGCCAACATAAAAGCACACACGCAGCCGCGCCACAAAGCCCGACATCAGGCGCGCAACGCCACGGCGAAGCCTTCCACCGGCGTTCCGGCCTCGGACCGCAAGGTGCAGGTCATGAATCCGGCGATCTGCAGCCGGGCTGCGTGGGCCTCGGCTCGCAGGTAATTTTCCGAATGGCGCCAGCGCCGCTTGGCGCCAAGTTCGAAGCCGTCGCCATCCATTTTTTCGACCGTGAAGAGAAAACACCCATCGCGCGTCAGCGTGCGTACAACGCCCGCGAATATCGGCGTGAGTTCGCCCAGATACACGAGCGTGTCGGCGGCGAGGATCAGATCGTAACGCCGTTCCGTTCCAGCGAGATAATCCACAATGTCCGAAACAAAGAGATCATCGTAGATCTCGCGTTCGCGCGCCTTTTGGATCATGCCCGGGCTGAGATCGACGCCATCGAGGCGGCTCGACCAATCCCGCACGGCTTCGCCCATCAGGCCGGTGCCACAACCCAGATCCAGAATCGCATGCGGCGACAAAGCACCAAGCCCGAGAAGATCGCCGAGCTCGCGCAGGATCATGGGCGCCCGATACTGCAAATTTGCCAGCATGCGGCCATCGTAATCCGGTGCGAATTGATCGAAGAGATGCCGCACATATCGGGCATCGCTGCGCGGCTGGTTCAGCGCGGCACGCGCGTCTGCGATTTTCTCTTCAAGACCAGGCCAGTTTTCGGCGCTGAGTTCGCGCCACGCTTCCAGCGCTTTTTCCGGCTCGCCCGCATCGAGCCATGCCGAGCCAAGACCGATACGCGCTGCTTCGAGATCCGGATCGAGTCGTAATGCGCGCTGATATTCTCCAATCGCCACAGGAAGAAAATCCGCCTGACGCAACGCTTCGCCAAGTGCGAATGCAGCCGGAGCAGCGCCAGGATTGAGTTGCGCTGTTTCGCGCGCGGCGTTCAACGCGGCTTCGTGATTGCCGGTCGCGGCAAGAGCCTTCTGCAAAGTAAGCCGCAGCAGGAGCCCGCCGCGTTGTGCGCGCACACAGGCTTCAAGTAATTCCACCGCTTCGGCTGCGCGGCCATCCGCGATCCCTGTTTCGGCAACGGAAACCGGATCGTCAGGGAGCGAGCGTGCATCTTCCGTTATTGATGACGACGACATTGCGCTCTTTCACCCGCGAACGAAACGATACGACATTTCCATCGACCCACATCTCCGTATCGATCGTTTCGCCGGGAAAGACCGGCGCCGAAAAGCGCGCGTCAAACCCGGATATTTTGTCCGCGTCGTAATTGCAGACCGTGGAGATCAGCGCACGGCACGCAATCCCATAGGTACATAGACCATGCAGGATGGGCCTTGGAAACCCGGCCATTTTCGCCACGCGCGGATCGCGATGCAGCGGATTGCGATCCCCCGACAAGGCATACAACAACGCCTGGTCAGGCCTCGTATCGCAGGCATAAACAAGATCGGGCGCGCGGTCGGGCACCGGATGCGGTTCCGGCGCGCCGTCTCTCGGGCCGCCGAAGCCGCCATCGCCGCGCGCCACCGTTGTCGCCGTGAGCGTGCACAGCTTTTCGCCGGTCTCTTTCAACCGCAATATTTTCTCGATGAGCAGAACCGCGCCTTTTTCGCCCTTGTCGTAAAGACCCGCGATACGTTCATCGGCGGTGATGTCGGCAGCCACCGGCATCGGCTTATGCACGGTCAGCCGCTGCTCGCCATGCAACACCATGAGATAATTGAGGCCGGCTCGTCCCAGAACGGCGCTGCCCCAGGATACGACAGTCGAAAGCGTGGGGACTGTCCGCAGCCCGTTCTCATAGACATAAGGGAGCTCCGATTCGTTCAACGGATCGCGCCCGAACCCGATGCCGAGCGCATACAGCATGACCTCCCTGTCCTTGTAGCTGAATGG
>DASXXW010000218.1:0-8222 GCA_036502865.1 Rhizomicrobium sp. | reverse complement strand
GAGCTTGGCCGGCTCCCACGAGGAGACGCGCGGATCGTTGAGGCCCGTCGTCACCATCACGGCCGGATAGTGCACGCCATGCTTCACATGCTGGATCGTATCCATATCGTAGAGGTTTTCGAATCCCTCTTTCGTCTTGATGGTGCCGAATTCGGGAATGTTCGGCGGCCCGTTGGGAGAAAATTCCGAACGCAGCGTATTGCCCGCAGGCACGAGGTCGAGCACCCCTGCGAACAGGTCGGGCCGCGTGGTGAGCGAGCGGCCCATGGTGATGCCACCCGCCGATCCGCCGATGATGAAGAGCTTTCCTTTCGCGGTGATGCCATGCGCCATCGCATATTCGCCACAGGCGATCATGTCTTCCCAGGTGTGATGTTTGTTCGCGTCCTTGCCGCCGAGCCGCTAGGCTTCGCCGAGTTCGCCGCCGCCGCGCACATGACAGACACCGTAAGTAATTCCCTGACGCATCGCCGCCGCGCGCCGTGTCGAAAAATCCGCCAGTTCGGAAATGCCATATGAGCCATACGCCTCAAGCAAGGTGATCTGCGGACCCTTCGCATCCTTACGCTGGATCAGCGAGAGAGGAACCTTGACGCCATCGGCAGCCGGCGCTTCCAAATCCTGCACAACATAGTTCGACGCATCGATGTCGCCGCGTGCTCCGATGCCGAGATCGGTGAATTTCTTCGTCGCAGGGTCATAGGAATATTCGCCAGGGGGCACCACCCAACTCGATAGCGAGACGGTGACGCCGGCCATGCGTGGGTCGGTGAACGCCTCGTTGATATGCCCCTCGAACGGCAGTGGTACTTCTTCGATATTTGTCGAACCCGCAGGCACTCGCAGCAACTGCGAATAGGCGCCATGCCGCGCAAGCACATAGAGCGCATCGGCGGCAGCATGAACGCCTTCGATCACACGATCCGACTGAGCGGGGACAAGTACGGTGGCTGCGGATAGCGGTTGATCCACCTTCAATGCCAGCACCTGGAAAGTCGGCGCGTTCTTGTGGGAAAGCAGGAAGAGATCGCTGCCACGCTCGTCCGCACTGGTTACGCCGTCGTCACGCACGATAAATTGCCGCCACTGGGTTTTCGGGTCGCCGACGCTTCCAGCCGGTGTCAGCCACATGGCAAGCTCGTTCTGAACGCCGTTGATGGAAAGCGCGGCCGCAACAGGCGCGCCGATGCTCGTCGAAACTACCGGGAATTCTGCCGGCTGGAAGGTCGGGCCGTGACCCACCGTCGTGCCCAGGATCGGCACCGGATCCGATTTCATGTCCCAGGCGTCGAGCGTCGAATCCTTGTATTTCTCCGTACCCGGATCTTTGGGACCAACCTGCTTCAGACGATTGAAATAAACCGTTTTCGCATCGTCGGTCCAACCCGTAGCGCCGAATTGTGCGCGGTCTATCGGGCCCGAAATCTGCATACCGCTTGCTGCGTCGAGGATGGTGAGGGAGGCGTCTTCCGAGCCGCCCTTCGAGATACCGACCGCAACCTTGTTGCCGTCGGGTGAAGGGAGGAAATAGTTGATCGCGTAGGGTTCGCCACCATGCGATGCGCGCAGTGCCGCAACGTCGACAAGTTTGCGGGCGCCATTTGCGTCCTTGACCATGAGATCGAAATTGTCGGAGCCCGGGGCCCGTTCTTCATAGAAGGCGCGACCTCCGAAACTTGCATAACCCTGCACAAGGCCAAAGCTCGCGGAAAATTTCGCGACCTCCGTTTTGAGGGCGGCGAGCGGTTTGATGCTGTCGAGAACGGAACGGGTGTAACGGCCTTCGGCCTTCATCCAGTCGATCGTCGCGGGGTCGAGCGCTTCCATATAGCGGTAATTGTCGGTGACCTGTTTTCCGAACAATGTCTCGGTGACGGGCCTGACGGGCGCCGGCGCAGGCTTCCCGGGTGTTGCCTCCGCTCCGAAAGCTGCACTCGAAATGAGCAAAGAAGCGGCGATCGCCGCCAGTCCTGTCTTGTGCATGGAGATGCTCTTCGCGCTTCGATTCGAGTGAAACTCTAACAGCAACTGACGTGTCAAGAACCGCCCTGCCGCCCCGGCCCATGCGCCATCGGGCGCGCGGATGAGACATGGCTCCAAACTAGGCGTCGCTACCGCCTCTCCGGGTACCGGCCTTACATGTCCTCGTGGTAATTACAAACTGATCCTGCCGAGCGCGTTTGCCACCTGAAGTTGCCGCCGGGTAGGGCGCCGCGGGATGGCGCGGAGAGTCCGGAATCTGCTACCGGTTCGTGGCGGAGGCGGGTGTTGCAGGGCAGTTCAAAGACGGAAACCGGGAAGCTGGCCGGCGGCGGCGTAAAGCGCGCGCTGGAACGGGCGCGCAAGCCCGACCGCACCCATATGCAGGCGTTGAGACGGCGCGTGCCTTACTGGTTTGTCGTTGCCGTGCTCTTCGGTTTTGCGGCGCTGCAGATCATCCTGAATCCATTCGGCTTCAGCGACCTGACCCAGCGCTACACCCAGGACATTTCCAACCTGCTGATCAGCGGGCCATATCTCTATCCACAAACCGGCCGCGATCAGATTTCGGTCGCGCTGGTCGAAGACCAAACATTGTCGCATCTCGGCATGCCCTGGCCGTGGTCGTACGGAATACAGGCGCGTGTGCTTGATACGCTGCTGGCACTGAAGCCCCGCGCCGTCATTGTCGATTTCATCTTCGTCGATCCGCGCAAGGATCCCACTTTGCCCGAGCTGGTCGATGAGATCTCCCGCTTCCGCCGCGCACATGTTCCGCTCTATTTCACCGGCGCGACCGATACATCGCCGGGTGCGCCCGCCATCCGGCCCGAGCTTGCGCAGACCGGCGTGCGCGTTCTCGATCCCAGCATTCTCGTCAATCAGGGAATCGTCCGGCAATATCCGGTCAGTGGGCAATGTCTCGGCGCGCAGCCCCAACATGACTCGTGCTCTTCCTTGGCTGTCGAAGTTTATAAGGATTTGTTTCCGCAGGTTCCGCTCGCACCTCTGAATGGCCTGATCGAAATCGTGTGGGGCACGCGCACCAATCCGATCAATGCGAAATGGATGCGCGTCAACGATGAGAACGGCGCGCCTCATGCGTGCGGTGAAAATCAGGACATTGGTGCGTTTCGCCGCATCTATCTGGCTTTCTTCGATCCTTCGAGCGTGCGTTCCGCGTGTCCCTACACCGGCGTGATACCGGCAGAAGCCCTGATCGAAGGCCGCGACGATCCCGATATCACGGCGCTCGCACACAATCGGGTCGTCTTTTACGGCGCATCGCTTTCCGGCGTTCAGGACGTGTCATTCACACCCGTGAATGGATTAATCGCCAGCGTGTTTGTACACGCCATGGCGCTGGACAATCTCATCAGCTTCCATGGGCGGCCGGAGCAGAACGTCGTGTCCCTGTCTGGTTTCACCTTCGACAGCAACACGGTTCAGATGGTCGCCATTGTGCCGATCATTCTGGTTCTGGCCTGGATGCACAGGCGGCGCCTGAGAAAGAAACCCGCCCATGGCGAACGCGGCGCCGTGTTCGAGTACTTCGCCGAAAAGGCGCTGGAATCGGTCTGGCACTGGCTCACTTTTGCGCTGGCGCTGGCGATCGGGCTCGCGCTCACGCTGGCAGTGGGTCTCTCCGTGGCCAATTGGGTGGAAGTGGTATTCGTGTCGGTGGAACTTGCGGCTATGCTGCTGATAGGTTTGCCCGCCGCAATCTGGGGTTATTTGTACCATGTCGCGGGCGGGATGCCGCCATTCGAAGCAGAGCAGGAGGAGCATGTATCATGATCAATGTCGGCATTCTCGCGGGCGTGGCGCTCATGCTGTTGGCCCAATCGGCGTTCGCATCGGACGATGCGTGCAGCACGGTGACCGGAGACGTGGTTCTGGAGGCGCGCACACCGCAGGTGGATTTATATGACGGCAGCGCGGGAAAGCGCGTGCAAACGCTTGATGCCGACAAGTTTCCGGGCTGCACGCCGATCATCGCGCGCGCACCGAATATGATGCTGCAGGTTTCCGTGAATGGCGCGAAATATTGGGTGCCGCCCCATATGGTCAAATACCGTTTCTCCGGAACGCTTCCGGCCGTTTGCCGAAATCTTGCGATGGGAAGCAATGATACCAAGGCGGGATCTACACGCGGTCTCGGCGAAGGCTGTCCCAAAACCACGGGGTCCAAATAATGCGCACGCTTTTCCGTATCTCTGCGATCGCCGCACTGGCGATGTTCTCCGTTGCTACAACCGCGTCCGGCAGCGGCTATCCCGACCGCGGCAAGGCGATTGCGGATGTATCGCCCGCATCGGATTACGGCGATCTGGTGCGGACGCGTCCACGCGCGATCTCGATCATGCGCGCGCGCGCCCAGGGCTTCGTACCGTCCGCGGAATTGCATGATTATGTGCGAGGCGTGTTGATGCGCGATCTTGCCGGCATGAAACTTCCGGCGTCGTTCCAGCCAGATATCCATGTTCTTGCCGCGCCGGAATTTACCGCGTTGTGTACGCCGGATGGAACGGTGATCGTCACCATCGGTCTGCTCGAGCAACTAGAGAACGAAGACGAGCTTGCGTTCGTGCTCGGCCATGAAATTTCACACGCGATCTACCGTCACCACGATTCTGACTGGCTGACGCGCGCGCAATATTACGCCGTCGTCAACGGCGCCGCGGTGGACAGCATGGCGAAACATGCGTCTTCCGTGATCGGCCGCTCCAATGCCGCAAATATCAGCCGCGGCTTCAATGTGATGGAGCATCTCTACAAGCTGAGCGCGAATGTGCTGGCGCCGCAGATGACACGTTCGCAGGAAGATCAGGCGGATGCACTTGGCTTCGATCTCATGGTTCATGCGGGCTACGACCCCGAGGCGGTGCTGTCGGTGATGGACAAACTCGCGGAGCAGGAAGCCGAAGCGCAACGCGCCGCGGAACAAGCAAAGAAAGCGGAAGATGCCGATGGCGGAGGAAAATCCGTTTCGTCGATGGGGAGTGCGCTCCTCGGCGGCATCGGCAATCTTGCATCCAGCGGATTTAGCGTGAGCAGCCTCGCGCATAATGACCAGCTCGCCGATGTCGCCGTGACGGCGTTCGATTCCGCCGTCGATTCCATGTCGGACCAAGCGGCATCGCATCATCCGGCGAAAGAACGCGCCGATCTGTTGAGTGCATATGCGTTTCGCGAATATCGCGATCTCGCGCCGGCCAGCCCAAAGCCGCTGCCCTGGAGCCCGGCGAGCAATTCGCCGGTCAAACTCCAGCTGACGGCGTTGCTTTCGCATTATGCGGCCGCCGAGGATGCCGCCGCCTATGTAGCCGATCCAAATTCCACCACTGCCGACAAAGCGCAAAGCGCACTGCAGCGCGCCACGATGCCGCCGACCGGGGATCACGCCTATACGGAATTTGTGGCTTCGGAATATTACGATGGCGCGAACAAATCCCAGCTCTCGGAAGTGGCCCTGCAAAAGGCGGTCAAGGGATCGGAGCCCTCCTGGGAAGTCTATGCCCGCCTGATCGATGTGTATGTGGCGCGCAATGATTATCCGCACGCGCAAGCCCTGATGACCGAGGCGGTGACGCGGTTCGACAATTCACCCGTGCTGCTGCCCAAGCGGATCGCGATCCTGCACGGCATGGGCAATGATGCGGAAGCGGAAAAGCTGCTGCCGCAATGCAAGGGCTATGACATTCGCGAACTCGACGACGAATGTACCAAGGCGGCCGGGAAGGCATGACCTGTCGAACGTGACGTACATCGCAAATGTCTCAGAGACTGCGTTGCGGTCACGAGGCCCGCTGATCTAGGCTTTGGTGGTCCGAAGGGGGCTTTGGCGAATGGCTCGTTTTCTGTCGGCGGCTATGCTGGCTATGTTGTTGCTGTCGTCCGCTCGGGCAAGCAGTGTGGACGACTTCAACCAGGGCATCGAAGCGCATAACCGCGGTGACAATGAAACCGCCATTAGTGTGTTCAGCCGTGCACTTGCGTCTGGCGATCTTACGAAAAACCAGAAGCGGGCGGCGCTGCTGGATCGCGGCTTCGCCTATAAAACGAAAAAGCGCTACGTCGACGCCATCGCGGATTTCACGTCCGTGCTCGCCATCGATCCCAGCCGCATTGATGCGACGCTGGAACGCATGCAGTCATATCTGGGTAATGAGCAAGACAGTCTCGCTGCTTCGGATTGCGACACGCTGATCAAAATGCGTCCGGGCTTTGCGGCTTTCTATGAGGAGTGCGGAATCATCAGTTGGCAGGACGGCAATTTTCCGAGAGCCGTATCCTATTTCGACACCGGCGTGGGACTTGGTTTGAAGCCTTCCATATTCGGGCTTCTCTGGTGGGAGATCGCCCGCATGCGGGCGGGCATGCCGCAACAGGCCAAATTTGCCCTGCTTGCGAAAAAGTTGAATCTCGATGGCTGGCCGTCCCCGATCTTCGATCTCTATCTGGGCAAATCGACGCCGGACACCGTGATGGCTGCAGCGGAAAAAAGCGACAGGCCCTCGTCAGTTCCCGGCTTTCTTCATTTTCAGGACTATTCGCCGGCTCCGATTGCAAGGACGACGTCACAGGATTTGCGACGCTGCCAGGCGGCTTTCTTTGTCGGAGAGTGGCAGCTTTTGAACGGGAATATCGCGCAGGCGTTGCCGCTGTTGAACCGGACAGAAACCTATTGCAAAAGTTGGCTTCCTGCCAAAAAGGAAGTAGCGCGGCTGGCGCAAAAATGAATGTATCGAAGCCATTGATCGCACTTGCCGCACTCGTGTCGTGCATTTGCCGTCCGGTTGCCGCGGCGGATATTTCGGAGAAGCTGGGCGGGCCGCTCGCATCACTTCCGTTTACGACCGAGCCTGACGGCCTCGTAGACGTAACGGCCGGGATAGTGGGACACTCCGTAAACCTACGCCTTGATACGGGTGGCATCCTGAGCATGTTGACGGAGACGAATGTCGACGCGATGGGGTTGCCTCGCGACTCCGTGGGCCACAGCGAATGGATTTCCTATGCCGGCACGCATGTGACGGAGTATGCACGTGTCGGTTCCGTTCGTTTGGATCGCTACGACGCGTCTGCCGCGAAGTTCATAATCGTGACTGATAACGGATTGCCAATGGACGTAGCGGGCCAACTGGGCGCAGACTTTCTGAGTAAATATGATGTGGAATTCGATTCCTCGCGGGAGATTGTGAACATCCATACGCCGGGCCAATGCGCAAATATCTGGCCCGCGAGCACTGCTCACGAAGAACTTCCCATGGATGTGACGGGGAACGGGCAAGTCACCGTGGAAGTCCAACTCGACGGCAAGCCTGCGAAGGCACTGCTGGATACGGGGCTTGGTGCGTCGATACTCAGTCTCGCCGCGGGAAAAGACATGTTCGGCTTTACAACGACAACACCCGGCCTGAAGGCTTTGGCTTCACACAACGGCGCTGCTTACCTGCTGAGTTATCCGTTCAAGACGCTCGCGTTTAATGGCACGGTGATCGCCAATCCCTCCATTGAAATACAGACGAATGTCAAACAATGGCCGGATCTGATTATCGGCGCGAACATACTGCGGCGGATGCATTTCTGCATTGGATACGACAGCAGGAAGTTTTATGTGGCCGCTGCCGACACACATTGATGCACTGTCGGGAAGGCGTAGGGCGCGGCCCGGGTTACCTCGAATGAGGGTTTTGATAGTTGTGAGGTGATGGAGGGCTGATCGAGCCCGTAGCGCGATAGCAGGTGCCGCGATTGGCGCGGCGCAGGACAAGGGTCTGTGGTGAGAACGGCAGCCAAGCTGATAATCATTGTCGTGGCGGCCCTTTTGGGTTGGCACGTGGCGTGGCTCAAGGATTGCCGTGAGCTCAACGACAGGGGACCTTTGCGTGAGTTCGTGAGGGAAGGGTGCCCGAAAGACGGCCCCTATGGGCCGCAGGATAACGTCGTCTATTACGCTCTATCCCATCTTCTCGATCCGCTGAAGCGCATCCGAACGCACACCTAGGGCGCGTTTCCTATTTGCTACGAACGAAACCGTGTAGTTCGCCGCCTGTGTCTTCGTAATATCCGGCGATTGTGCCTTTGCTGTTGATGGCGGCCGCGAAAGTACCAATGACTTTTGTGAGCGCGAATGTGCTGATTTTTCCGGCGGACGACCGGACGAAGCCCACGGCATCGCCCGAAGTCGGATCGGTGTAATAGCCGGTGATCATGCCCTTGTCGTTGATGCTTTCGGC
>DASXXW010000217.1:0-37380 GCA_036502865.1 Rhizomicrobium sp. | reverse complement strand
CTGGCCGGGCCGTCCTCACAATCTCTTGTTCCATATCTCGTCCCGCCGGACCAGCTGCCGCGCTCGATCGCCTGGAGCTCCACGACGTTCGAGGTAGCAGTGATCGTGGGACCTGCCGTTGGCGGTCTCCTATATGCACTTGGCCCCACCGTGGCGTTCGGAACGTCGGCGACTTGTTTCCTGCTCGGCGGGCTTGGGGTGACCTATCTTAAGGGCCGCCGGCGGCCCGATATTCGCGGAACCGATGCCGACGCAATCAAACGGATCGCGGAGGGCGTGACCTATGTGCGCCGCCGTCCTGTTATTCTGGGCGCGCTTTCATTGGATCTGTTTGCGGTGTTGCTGGGCGGCGCGGTCGCGCTCCTGCCGGCTTATGCGCGCGATATTCTGTTTGTGGGCCCTATCGGTCTCGGGCTGTTACGTAGCGCGCCTGCTTTCGGCGCCGCGCTGATGGCCGTTTTCATCGGTCATAAGCCGATTAAGCGCCATGCCGGACTGAAAATGTTTGTCGGTGTCGCGATCTTCGGATTCGCAACCATCATCTTCGGCCTGTCGAGAAATTTCTACCTCAGCCTGACGATGCTCGCGATACTCGGAGCGGCCGATATGATCAGCGTGTATGTGCGGCAGTCGATGGTACAATTGTCTGTGCCCGATGAAATGCGCGGCCGGGTGAGCGCGGTCAACGTGCTCTTTTTCAGCACTTCCAACGAACTGGGTGAATTCGAGTCCGGCCTGACAGCCGCGTGGTTCGGCACGGTGCCCTCAGTCGTCATCGGCGGATTGGGTACGCTAGTCGTCGTGGCGCTGTGGATGAAGCTGTTTCCGCCGCTGCGCAAGGTCGACCGGCTGCAGGAAATCGCCGTTCGGGCAAATTGATGTTCAGCGCGAATAGATACCGGTCAACACAGCGGTCGCGAGCGCGTGAGATTTGAAATAGGCCGCCAGACCGGAACTGCTTGAATCTATGCCCGCAGGCAGATTTGCGATGCCGAGCGCGTAGAGCGTGAATTGGTAGTGATGAATCCCGGAACCTGGCGGAGGGCAGGCGCCGCCATAGCCAGGTCCGCCGAAATCATTTGCGATCTGTTTGATGCCTTGGGAAAGCCCTTTTCCCGAACCGGCACCTTCCGGCAATTGCGACGCATTTGCGGGAATATCAAATATCAACCAATGCCAGAAACCCGCTCCGCCACCCGCGTCGGGATCGAACACCGTCAGCGCATAGCTTTTCGTCTTGGGCGGAGCACCCGACCAGCGAAGTGCAGGAGATCCATTACGGCCGCCGCATCTTGAATTCACCTGCGCAAGCGAAAGTTTTGCGCCATTCGCGAAATCGGGACTGGTGAGCTCGAATGTCTGCGCTGCGGCATTGGACAGCCATAGGCCGGACAGCGTCAGATACAGTGTAAAAGCCGCTTTGCCGGCGGTTCTCACCATTGATAGCTCAACGAGGCAAAAGCCTCGTGAGGCGTGACCTGGATACTGGAGTTGAGATTGTAAGCGTTGTGCCAACGGCTGGTGAACAGGAAGGTGTAACCCCAGGCGATGCCGGCGCTGGCCGCCACATCCCACCAATGATGTTCGTCTGAGGCAACGCGGGTGTAACCTGAGAATATCGCCGCGCCATAGGCAGGCGCGCCATATTCCCATCCATAGCGATACCAAAGATAGCTGGCCGGCGCGAAAGCAAGCGCTGCCGTATCCGACGGAAAGGAACGATTGTCGCTGTAATCGGGCCGCTCTTCCTTGACGAATTGCTTGAGCAGCAATGCCGTGCCCACCGTGGAGCCCGTGTCGAGCGCGAGCTGGCCGATCCCCTGCCAGTCATTTTTCCAATACGAAATCCCGGCAGCGGCGATCGGCAGGGCAATCGCCACCCCCGTTCCCACATTGGCGAGGCCCTGATTGGTTTCGGCCGTCGCTTGTCCATATGCCATTAAAAAAATCAGGGAGGCTGCCGCGCCTCTGATACCAATATCGGCCATCATCTTGCGCCCCTCGCATCGTCGCCGTAAACGCGACTATAGGTGGGAGTGTGGCGGGCGCGTCAAGCCGAACGGATCGAAATGAGAAAACTCTACGATAGTGCCGAGGCGGCCCTGAGCGGCCTTCTTTTCGACGGCATGATTGTGATGTCGGGCGGATTTGGACTGTGCGGAATTCCCGAGAACCTGATCGCTGCAATGCGCGATTCCGGCGTCAAGGGACTGACCGTCATTTCCAACAATGCCGGCGTCGATGATTTCGGTCTCGGCCAGCTTCTGAACACGCGCCAGATCCGGAAAATGATCAGTTCCTATGTGGGCGAGAACGCGACATTCGAACGCCAATACCTTTCGGGCGAACTTGAACTCGAATTCAATCCGCAAGGCACGCTGGCCGAGCGCATCCGTGCAGGCGGCGCGGGAATTCCGGGTTTCTATACCAGGACGGGCGTCGGAACCCTCGTCGCCGAGGGCAAGGAACTCAAGGAATTCGATGGCGAGACCTATGTGCTCGAGCGTGCGCTCGTCGCGGATCTGTCGATCATCAAGGCGTGGAAGGGCGATGAGGAGGGAAATCTCATCTATCGAAAGACAGCGCGCAACTTCAATCCGATGATGGCAACGGCGGGTAAGATCACGGTGGCCGAAGTGGAAGAAATCGTACCGGTCGGATCGCTTGATCCCGATAATATTCACACGCCGGGGATCTACGTGCAGCGCCTCATCAAAGGCCCGGGTTACGAGAAACGCATCGAAAATCGAACGACACGGGAGGGATGAAGATGGCGTGGACCCGCAATGATCTCGCCAAACGCGCCGCGCAGGAATTGCGCGACGGTTTCTACGTCAATCTCGGCATCGGAATACCGACATTGGTAGCAAATTACATCCCCGACGGCATGAATGTCACCCTGCAGTCCGAAAACGGCATGCTCGGCATGGGGCCGTTTCCACTCGAACGTGAGGTCGACGCAGACCTGATCAATGCCGGCAAGCAGACGATTACGGAGCTCGCCTCCAGTTCCTATTTTTCGTCGGCCGATAGTTTCGCGATGATCCGCGGTGGACATATCGATCTGTCGATCCTCGGCGCGATGGAAGTTTCGGAAACAGGCGACCTCGCGAACTGGATGGTTCCGGGCAAGCTCGTGAAAGGTATGGGCGGCGCGATGGATCTCGTGGCCGGCGTCAAGCGCGTGGTTGTCACCATGGATCACACGGACAAGGCCGGAAATCCCAAACTGCTCAAACAGTGCAATCTGCCATTGACCGGCAAGGCTTGCGTCGACCGCATCATCACAAATCTCGGAGTGTTCGACATCGGCAAGGACGGCCTGACGCTTGTCGAGCTCGCGCCTGGCGTCACGCGCGACGAAGTCGTCGCCAAGACTGAAGCGACACTGGCAAAGTGAGCCTCGCGAGAATCCATGCTTGAAGCGCTGAGAGGCTGGACGAAGGCGGAGAAGCATACCGTAGCGGCGAGTTATCTCGGCTGGACGCTCGACGCCTTCGATTTCTTTCTTCTCACTTTTGTAGTGACGGATATTGCGCGCGAGTTCGGCGTCGATGTGAAATCCGCCACCGAAGCCATTTTTCTTACGCTCGCGTTTCGTCCTTTGGGGGCGTTCCTGTTCGGAAGGCTTGCCGATCGTTATGGGCGGCGTCCGGTGCTGATGATAGATGTTGGTCTCTATGCATTGTTCGCGTTTGCGTCTGCATTCTCTCCGAATCTCATCGTATTCCTTGTGCTGCGCGCGCTGTTTGGGATTGCCATGGGCGGCGAATGGGGTGTTGGAGCATCTCTCACCATGGAGACCATACGCCCGGAATCGCGCGGATTTGTTTCGGGCTTGCTGCAAAGCGGCTATCCCACGGGCAATCTGATCGCGTCGGCCGCTTATTATTTGCTATTCCCGTCGATCGGTTGGCGCGGACTCATCATGCTCGGTCTCCTGCCCGCGCTTCTGGTGCTTTATATCCGCCGCAACGTGGCCGAATCGCCGGGCTGGGATCATCAGCGCGCGCAGGAAGGTAGTCTGACGGTCATTTTGAAGCGCCATTGGCATTTCGCGCTGTACGCGATCGCGTTGATGACGGCGTTCAACTTCTTCAGCCATGGCACGCAGGACATGTATCCGACCTTCCTGAAGGTGGATCGGGGCTTTAATCCGCACGAGATTGGAGTCATTGTTATCGTAGCAAACATCGGCGCAATTCTGGGCGGGATCGCTTTCGGCACGGTCTCGCAGAAATACGGCCGGCTTCGCACGATAATCGCTGGTGCAGTTCTGGCGCTGCTTGTCCTGCCGCTATGGCTTTATACCGAACGCGGCGTCGCACTGGCGATCGGCGCGTTCGCGATGCAGTTCATGGTGCAAGGATGCTGGGGCTTGATCCCTGCATATCTGAACGAAATTTCGCCTTCGGAAGCACGGGGGACATTTCCGGGCTTCGTCTATCAGCTCGGCAATCTGTTTGCTTCGCGCACGGGACCGCTGCAGGCCGGGCTTGCCGTGCAATATGGCAGCTACGCGTTTGCACTCGCGGCCGTCTCAGCCGTAGCCGCGCTGGGCGTCGCGTTTTTCGCAAGTATCGGCCGTGAGGCGAAAGACGTGGATATGCGGATCGGCGTGCCGGTCTGACGCGCCATTCTTATTCCGCAAAGGCGCCGGACCGGATGCGCATTTCCGCCGACAGTTCGAGGGCAAGCGCCAGACGCTCCGCCGCGACTTTTGCAAAGCGTAGCGTCACCGCCTTGCGTCGGCTTGCATGAAGAATTGAGGCGGGTGCCGGCCTCACAATGGCGCCGCCATAACGGTCGGCAACAATAAGGCCGGTACCGTCCGGCACGAGCTCATCGGGAAACTCCGGTGGAATTGCGAAGTAAAAAAGCTCGCAGAATTCGAGGTAATCCGGCCATTTCGCGTCGCCCTTCAGATCGGGGATTGCGACCTTGATCTCGACGCCCGCAATGGTCCCATCGGGACCGAGCGCGGCGACGTCGAGCCGGCGTCCATTGGCAAGCGAAAACTCCAGGATCGGGCTGAACCCTTCCTGCATCAGAAGACGGCTTACGCCGCGCGCGACATCGGCTGCGGTGACCATCTGCAACCTTAAGCACAAACAGGGAACATAATTCAAACCCGGGAATGGTTGCGATGCCACCCCTGCCGCCCTATTTGAGGCCGGCATTCTGAGGTCAGATATGGCGGAAGAAAACGACCGCTGGCGTTCCACGACGATTCTTTCCATCCGCAAGGGGGGAACGGTGGTGATTGCCGGTGACGGGCAGGTCACGCTCGGCCAGACAGTTATGAAATCCAATGCGCGCAAGGTGCGCCGTCTCGGCAAGGGCGATGTCATAAGCGGATTTGCCGGCGCGACGGCAGACGCATTTGCGCTTTTCGAGCGTCTCGAATCCAAGCTCGAACTCCATCCGGGCAATCTCGCGCGCGCCTGTGTCGAGTTGGGCAAAGACTGGCGAACGGACAAATATCTGCGACAGCTTCAGGCGATGATGGTAGTGGCGGATCAGAAAGCGACATTGCTCATTTCCGGCACGGGCGATGTGGTCGAGCCCGAAGACGGTGTGATCGGAATCGGATCCGGAGGAAATTACGCCCTGGCGGCTGCGCGTGCGCTTATGGATTTCGATCTTTCCGCCGAAGAGGTTGCACGCCGGGCGCTGACGATCGCTGCGCAAATCTGTGTTTACACCAATGATCAGTTAGTTATGGAGAGCATCCCGTCCGCATGAACTTCTTTACGCCACGCGAAATCGTTTCCGAACTGGATCGTTATATTGTCGGGCAGGCCGACGCAAAAAGAGCGGTCGCCATTGCGCTTCGCAACCGCTGGCGAAGGCAGCAGCTCGCGCCCGAACTTCGCGAAGAGGTACAGCCGAAGAATATTTTGATGATCGGCCCCACCGGCGTTGGCAAGACGGAGATCTCCCGCCGGCTCGCCAAGCTCGCGCAGGCCCCGTTCATAAAAGTCGAAGCGACGAAATTCACCGAAGTCGGTTATGTCGGACGAGATGTCGAACAGATCGTGCGTGATCTGGTGGAAACCAGTCTTGCGCAAATTCGCGAAAAGCGGCGCCGCGACGTGGAAACCCAGGCCGAAGCGCATGCGGAAGAACGTATCCTCGATGCGCTGACGGGTTCGACCGCAAGCCAGAGCACGCGCGAAACCATGCGCAAGCGATTGCGCTCAGGCGAACTCAACGAGAAGGAAGTCGAGATCGAATTGCGCGATGCGGCCGGCGCACCGATGGTTGAAATTCCTGGAATGCCGGGCGCCCAGATCGGCATGGTCAATCTCGGCGACATGCTCGGCAAAGCCTTTGGCGGCCGCGCACGCGCGCGGCGTATGAGCGTCGCCGATGCGCAAGAACCTTTGATCGCAGAGGAAGCCGACAAACTACTCGATAATGACGCGATTCTTCGCGACGCCATCGAGTCGGTCGAGCAGAACGGCATAGTGTTTCTCGACGAAATCGACAAAATCTGCGCGCGCAGCGAATATCGCGGCGGCGGCGATGTAAGTCGCGAAGGCGTGCAGCGCGATCTGCTGCCGCTGATCGAAGGAACAACAGTTACGACCAAACATGGTGCGGTGAAAACCGATCATATACTCTTTATCGCGTCGGGTGCTTTTCATCAGGCCAAACCATCGGATCTTTTGCCGGAACTGCAGGGCCGGCTGCCCATACGTGTCGAGCTGAAGGCACTGGATCGCGATGATTTTCAGCGCATCCTCACCGAGCCTGAAGCGAGCCTGATCAAACAATATCGGGCGCTCCTCGATACCGAAGGCGTCGCACTGCAATTCACCGATGACGGGATCGACGCGATCGCCGATATCGCCGCCCACGTAAACGCCACGGTGGAGAATATCGGCGCGCGACGGCTGCAGACGGTCATGGAGCGGGTGCTCGATGAGATCAGCTTTTCGGCTACGGAACGGACGGGCGAAAAGCTGGTCATTGATGGCGCCTATGTGCGGTCCCGTGAAGAGGAACTGGCCAAGGACCAGGATCTGTCGCGCTTCATCCTGTAACAAACGTTGACGCGGGGACCGTTCCTTGCGACTAGTCCCCAACCCCAGAGGATTCGTGGATGCCGGCTGCCGATTATCTGTTCACCAGCGAAAGCGTTTCGGAAGGCCATCCGGACAAGGTTTGCGACCGGATTTCCGATGAAATCGTGGACCTGTTCTTCCGCGAGGGACCAGCGCAAGGCTTCCCTGCGAAGGATATTCGCGTCGCGTGTGAAACGCTGGCCACGACCAATCGGGTGATCATCGCGGGTGAAACCCGTGGGCCGGCCGGTATCCGCCCGGAAATGATTACCGAGACGGCACGCGAGGCCATCCGCGATATCGGATATGCGCAAGAAGGATTTCACTGGAAGAATTGCGGCGTCGAAGTGTTGCTTCATGCGCAATCGGCTCACATCGCCCAGGGTGTCGATGCGTCCGGAAACAAGGACGAGGGTGCGGGCGATCAGGGAATTATGTTTGGTTACGCATGCCGCGAGACGCCCGAACTCATGCCGGCGCCCATCCTCTACAGCCACAAAATTCTGCAGCTGCTTGCGCAGGCGCGCAAAGCAAACAAAGATTCGAAGCTCGGCCCCGATGCGAAGAGCCAGGTCACGCTTCGTTATGCGAATGGCGTTCCCGTCGAAGCCGTGCAGATCGTGCTGTCCACACAGCACGTCGATGAAAACATGTCGTCACAGGATGTGCGCGAAATCATCGAACCCTATGTGAGACAGGCGCTTCCGGCGGAATGGCTCACGCGGGAAACGGTCTGGCACGTCAATCCGACCGGCGCTTTTGTCATCGGTGGGCCGGATGGCGATTGCGGCCTGACGGGACGCAAGATCATCGTGGATACGTATGGCGGCGCGGCACCCCATGGCGGCGGCGCGTTTTCCGGCAAGGATCCAACGAAAGTAGACAGATCGGCAGCCTATGCTGCGCGCTATCTTGCCAAGAACGTAGTAGCGGCGCGTCTCGCGGACAGGTGCACGATTCAAATTTCCTACGCGATCGGTGTGTCCGATCCGTTGTCGCTCTATGTCGATCTGCATGGCACGGGGCGCGACGGCGTGGATGAACACAGGCTGCAAAAGCTTCTGCCCGAATTGGTGAGTCTCAAGCCGCGGGGAATTCGCGAAAGGCTGGGTCTCAACCGCCCGATCTACGCTCGCACGGCAGCCTATGGCCATTTCGGACGCGAACCGGATGGGGATGGCGGCTTCTCCTGGGAGCGGACCGATGAACTGGCGCCGGAGCTTGCCCGCGCCTTCTGATCGGATCGACGAAAAGCGAAAAACGCGGCGGCGCGGTTCGCTTTATGGCCGTCGCAAGGGACCGAAGCTTTCCGCGCACCGGGCAGCTCTTCTCGAAGGCGTGTTGCCGCGGTTGAAGCTTGAACTCAGCGCCGGCATCGATCCGAAAAACCTTTTTGAAGCGCCGGTCGATGAGCTGTGGCTGGAGATCGGCTTCGGCGCCGGCGAGCATCTGCTTTGGCAGGCGGAGCATCACCCAGGCATCGGGATCATAGGCGCAGAACCCTATCAGACGGGCGTTGCAAAACTCCTGTCGAAGCTCCCTCAGAAAGAGACTGAGGATTACATCTCGCGCATCCGGATCTACGAAGGCGACGCGCGCGATATACTCGAAGTCCTGCCGGATGCGTGTCTCGGACGGATATTTCTTCTGTTTCCCGACCCATGGCCCAAGACGCGGCATCACAAACGCCGCTTCATACAAATGGACTTGCTCGACGAGCTTGCGCGCGTGATGAAATCCGGCGCGGAATTTCGCTTTGCAAGCGATGATCCCGGTTATGTGGAATGGACGCTCGAACGCATGTTGTTACATTCCGGCTTCGAATGGATGGCGGTGCAACGGGACGATTGGTTCATCCGCCCGCCCGACTGGCCGGCGACGCGATACGAACAGAAAGCCTTGCACGGTGTGCCAGTCTTTCTTCGCTTTCGCAGACTCTAGGTAAATCCGCTTCCGGCCTTGCAAACCGGCCGCTCGAAGGGTACATAGCTCACGTTCCCCTAACAACAGAGTATCGTTGTGTGACGGTCGCAAGGCCGCCGCGGGGGCGGGGATTTGCTTTTTGGGCTTCCCGAAAGACGAGCAGGAGTTGTCAGATTCTCAGTGCGCTTGCACACCTTGAACCGATCATCGCTCCGGCCGTGGAGGCTGCGGGCTTTCGGCTTGTGCGGCTGAGGTTAATTGGCGGCAAACGCAAAATCCTGCAGATCATGGCCGAACGGCCGGATGGTGGAATGGATGTCGAGGATTGTGCCCGGCTTTCGCGGGAACTGTCCGATTTTCTGGAGCGGGAAGATCCCATCGAGGGCGAATTCGTCCTCGAAGTATCCTCGCCTGGCATAGACCGGCCTCTGACGCGTCTCACCGATTTCGCCCGTTGGGCCGGGCACGATGCCAAGATTGAACTTCAGGCGCCCGATGCAGAGGGGCGAAAGCGTTTCTCGGGTCAGCTTCTCGGTCTGGACGGCAACAATGTCGTCATCGAGACGGGTGGCACGCGTCATACATTTCCGTTCGGCAGCATCGGCGAAGCCAAGCTCGTTCTAACGGACAAATTGATCCAGGAAGATTTGAAAGCGCGCAAACCGAACGCGTGAACAGGAGAGACTAGAAATGGCCGCTATCGCCGCCAACAGAACCGAATTGCTGCAGATTGCCGATGCCGTTGCACGGGATAAATCCATCGACAAATCCGTCGTGTTGCACGCGATGGAAGAAGCCATGCAGCGCGCGGCGAAGGCCCGCTATGGCAGCGAAAACGAAATCCGCGTCGATATCGATCCGAAGACGGGCGAGACACATGTCTCCCGTTATTTGCATGTCGTCGAACTGGTCGAGAACGACAAGACGGAGATTGCCATCGAGGATGCGCGCATACGAAATCCGGCGGCACAGGTGGGCGACATTATCGCCGAGACGTTGCCGCCGGTCGATTTCTCGCGCATCGCCGCCCAGGCTGCCAAACAGGTGATCGTACAAAAGGTCCGCGATGCCGAGCGCGAGCGGCAATATGAAGAGTACAAGGATCGTATCGGCGAGATCATTCACGGCATCGTCAAGCGCGTTGAATTCGGTTCCGTCGTGGTTGATCTGGGCCGCGCCGAAGGCGTGGTCCGTCGCGACGAAATGATACCGCGCGAGAGTTTCCGCACCGGGGATCGTATCCGCGCCTATATCTACGATGTGCGGCGCGAGACGCGCGGCCCGCAGATATTCCTGTCGCGCAGCCATCCGCAATTCATGGTTCGTCTGTTCGCGCAGGAAGTGCCCGAAATCTATGACGGCATCATCGAAATACGCGCCGTCGCGCGCGATCCTGGTTCGCGTGCAAAAATTGCCGTTATCTCGAAGGATTCGTCGATCGATCCGGTCGGGGCCTGTGTCGGTATGCGCGGCGTGCGCGTGCAGGCTGTCGTGCAGGAGCTTCAGGGCGAGCGTATCGACATTATCCCCTGGTCGCCGGAACCCGCGACATTCATCGTCAATGCGCTCGCGCCCGCCGAAGTGACGAAAGTGGTTCTGGATGAGGATACGCACCGCGTCGAAGTTGTAGTTCCAGACGAACAGCTATCACTGGCGATCGGACGCAGAGGGCAGAATGTCCGCCTCGCGTCGCAGCTCACCAGCTGGCAGATCGACATTCTGACCGAGCAGGAAGAATCGGAGCGGCGCCAGAAGGAATTTGCTGAGCGCACCCAGCTGTTCATGGAATCGCTGGATGTGGATGAAACAGTGGCCCAGCTGCTCGCGTCCGAAGGTTTCGCAACCGTCGAGGATGTCGCCTATGTGTCGCTGAACGATCTCGCGATGATCGAAGGCTTTGACGAGGAAACGGCCGGCGAGCTTCAGAGCCGGGCCGTCGAGTTCATCGAAGCGCGCAATCGCGAAATGGATGACGAGCGCCGTGCGCTCGGCGTCGAGGACAGCGTTGCAGAAGTCGCAGGCATTACACCGCAGATGCTGGTTGCTCTCGGCAAGGCGGACATCAAATCACTTGAGGATTTGGCCGGTTGCGCGACGGACGATCTGCTCGGCTATTACGAAGTGAACAAGGAAAAGGAACGGGTGCGCATCCCCGGTGCGCTCGACAAGTTCAATCTGACGGCGGAAGACGCGAGCGCGATCGTCATGGACGCGCGCGTCAAAATGGGCTGGATCGAAGCCCCCGCCGAGACCGAAGAAGAGGAAGCGGAATCCGAAGCGGAGCAAACCGCCTGATGACGGCAATGCCGACCCGCATGGATCCTGAAGACTCGAGAACCGTGCGTGAGCGGCGGTGCATCGTTACGCGCGCGGCGCTGCCGGACTCGCGCCTGGTGCGCTTCGTCATCGATCCACACGGACAGTTGGTGCCTGACATCGCAGCCATTCTCCCGGGTCGCGGAATGTGGGTCGCGGCGGAACGGGAAATCCTTGAACGCGCGGTTGCCAAGGGCCATTTCTCGCGCGCGGCAGGCAGTTCCGTCACCATCGCGAACGATCTGGCCTCTCATGTCGAGGGGCTGCTTGTTGCGCGCATGTCCGGCGATCTCGGGTTGGCGCGGCGGGCGGGGCAATTGGTGCTCGGGTTCGATTCCGTTTCACGGGCTCTGACGGCTGCGCGCCCACCCGCGCTTCTGGTCGAAGCTTCGGATGGGGCGCCGGACGGACGGAGGAAATTGCTGGCCTTGGTGAAAGGACCCTTACCGTCCATCATCGATTGCCTGACTGTCGCCGAAATGAGCTTGGCGCTGGGCCGCGAGAATGTGGTACACGCCGCCCTGAAATCCGGACGATTTTCGGAGCGGCTCTTGGCTGACGCAGGCCGGGTCCAAGGCTTTCGGCCAGCGGGCAGGCGCGCCGATACAAAGGACGGTGTTATAGCCGTCGCAAATGATAATGCCGGAAATAAAGGGCGGTAATGAGCGAGACGAACGACACATCGGCACGGCCGGCGAACCCGGGCAAAACTCTGTCTCTGAAGAAGACCGAGACTTCGACGGTCAAACAGAGTTTCAGCCACGGACGCACCAAAGCCGTGGTGGTCGAGAAGAAACGTGCACGCGTCACGCCGACAGGAAAAGCTCCCGAACCCACGGAGAGCCCGCGAAAAGTCGCGCCGGCTGAACCATCTGCGGCCAGATCCGCACCCCACGCTCCGCCTCCATCCCGTGAACATCAGCCGGCGCGCGCAGGTGTCGTCCTCAGGCAGCTGACGGACGAGGAAAAAGAAGCCCGTTCGCGCGCGCTTGCAGATGCGCGCCTTGTGGAAGCCGAAGCACGCAAGCGCGCCGACGAAGATGCGCGTCTGCGCGCCATCGAAGACGAGAAATTGACACGGGAGCGTGCTGCCGCCGAAAAGCGCAAGGCCGAAGAGGATGCGCGCAAGGCAGGCGAAGAAGCCGTTCGCCGTCATGCAGAAGAAGAAGCTTCGCGGCGCCTGGAAAAGAAAGAGGTTGCCGAAAGCAGAACTGCCCCGGCCGCGCCAGCCGCCACCGCATCCAAACGTGCGCGCCCCGTTGTAGAGGACGAAGACGAGAAATCCGGCGCAAAGAAGCCCGGCAGCAAAGTCGCGCCCAAAGCGCCGGCCGCACGCAAGGGCCCGGACACGCGCCGCCGCGGTAAGCTCACCATCACCAAGGCTCTGCAGGCCGATGACGAGCGCACGCGCTCTGTCGCCGCCTATCGCCGCCATCTGCAACGGCTTAATCGCGGCGGTCAGGAAATTGCTCCGCCGCAGGCAGGGCCGCGCGAAGTCATCGTTCCGGAGACGATAACGGTTTCGGAGCTTGCGAACCGCATGGCGCGCCGCGCTGTCGATGTGATCAAGGTGCTGATGAAGAACGGCATCATGGCGCAGATCAACGATTCGATCGATGCCGATACGGCCGAACTGGTCGCAACCGAATATGGTCATACCGTCCGCCGCGTTGCGGAATCGGATGTTCTGGAAGGACTGAAGGGCGAGGCCGACGCTCCGGAAACGCTCAAAGCGCGTGCGCCGGTCGTCACAGTCATGGGCCATGTCGATCACGGCAAAACATCGCTGCTCGATGCGTTGAGAAAAACCGATGTCGTCGCCGGCGAAGCGGGCGGCATCACGCAGCATATCGGTGCCTATCAGGTGCAACTGAAATCCGGGCAGAAGATCACTTTCCTCGACACGCCTGGTCATGCAGCATTCACGGCTATGCGTGCGCGCGGCGCGAAGGTAACAGATCTGGTTGTACTTGTCGTTGCTGCGGATGATGGCGTGATGCCCCAGACGGCAGAGGCAATTTCGCACGCGAAAGCGGCGGGCGTTCCCATGATTGTGGCGATCAACAAGATCGACAAATCCGACGCCAATCCGATGCGCGTAAAAACCGAACTTCTGCAATATGAAATACAGGTGGAAGATCTTGGCGGTGAAACACTCGCAGTCGAAGTATCAGCTACGAAGGGCACAAATCTCGACAAGCTCGAAGAAGCAATTCTTCTGCAAGCCGAACTTCTCGATCTGAAAGCCAATCCCGATCGCAGCGCGGACGGAGCGGTCATCGAGGCAAAACTCGACAAGGGTCGCGGGCCTGTTGCGACTTTGCTCGTGCAGCACGGAACGTTGAAACTCGGTGATCTGCTGGTCGCGGGTTCGGAATGGGGCCGTGTGCGCTATCTCGCCAATGATCGCGGCGAAAGCGTCACGCAGGCAGGACCGTCGACACCCGTCGAGGTGTTGGGTCTTTCGGCACCTCCGGAAGCCGGCGACGAATTTGTTGTCGTCGAATCGGAATCGCGCGCCCGCGAAGTCACCGAATACCGTGCACGCAAGCGGCGCGAATCGCGCCACGCGACCGTTGCGCGACAAACGATGGATCAGCTTCTCAAGAGTCGCAAGGACGGCGAGAAACGCTTTCTTCCGCTCATCGTCAAAGGCGATGTGCAAGGCTCCGTGGAAGCCATTCACGGCGCGCTTTCCAAGCTCGGCAATGATGAGGTGGGAGCGCAGGTACTGACCGGCGGTGTCGGCGGTATCACGGAATCCGATGTCATCCTCGCGCATGCGAGCGGAGCGGCGATATTGGGCTTCAATGTGCGCGCCAATGCACAGGCGCGGGAGCGTGCGCGACGGGACGGCGTCGAAATTCGTTATTATAACATCATCTATAACATCGTGGATGATGTGAAGGCCGCGCTGTCCGGTCTGCTCGCACCGGAAACCCGCGAGAAGTTCCTCGGCAATGCCGAGATCCTCGAAGTCTTCTCGATCTCGAAGATCGGTAAGGTTGCGGGCTGCCGTGTCACGGAAGGGGTTGTCCGCCGCGGCGCCAAGGTCCGGCTCATCCGGGACAATGTCGTCATCCACGAAGGAGAACTGTCTACGCTCAAGCGCTTCAAGGATGAAGCGCGCGAGGTGGTGGCCGGTCAGGAATGCGGCATGTCCTTCGCGAACTACCACGACCTGCAGAAGGGCGACACCATCGAGTGCTATGAAGTGGAGACTGTGCAGCGGGCGCTCTGACGCGCCCTGCTGCGGCGCCGGACACCGCCTGCCGGGCGGTGATTGCGCGCATCGCACTGGAGCACCGGATACATGTCACGCCATCGCAATCCATCCCGTGAAACAGGCCCGTCGCAACGGCAGTTGCGCGTCGGTGAATTGCTCCGCCACACGATCGCGGAGATCCTTTCGCGCGGCGAAATCCGCGATCCGGATCTGGAAGGCGTATCGGTCACGGTCACCCAGGTGAAACCGTCGCCCGACATGCGGCATGCCCTTATTTTTTGCGAACCGCTCGGCGGCAAAAATGCGCCACGCGTGCTGGAAGCCCTCAATCGTCATCGCAGTTTCCTGCGGGGTCGGCTCGGTCATACGATCCATCTGAAATTCACGCCCGACCTGCGCTTCGTGGAGGACAAATCCTTCGCCGAAGCCGAGAAGATCGAGACGCTTCTCAAATCTCCGCGCGTGCAGCGCGACCTTCATCCCGAGGCCAAGAGCGACGATAGCGATGGGACGTAGGAAAAAAGGGGCGCTCGTCCATGGCTGGGTCGTGGTGGACAAGCCGGTGGGCGTAACCTCGACAGAGACGGTTTCGGTGGTCAGGCGCGTATTCGATGCCCAGAAGGCAGGGCATGCGGGAACTCTGGATCCGCTGGCATCGGGCGTTCTGGCTGTGGCTCTCGGCGAGGCGACCAAGACGGTCTCCTTCGCCATGGACTCCGAGAAGGTTTATCGATTCACGGCGCGATGGGGCGAAAGCCGCGACAGCGATGACGCCGAAGGCAAGGTGGAAGGCGTGTCCGCCGTCCGCCCGTCCACGGCGGAAATTGAAGCACTGCTGCCCCGGTTCGTCGGCGAAATCTCACAGGTTCCACCCCGTTTTTCGGCCATAAAGGTCGGCGGCGAGCGGGCCTATGACATCGCCCGGGACGGGGAAACGCCCAATCTCGAAGCTCGGATCGTGTCCATTTACGAAGTCCGGCTGCTCGGCCAGCCCGATCCCGATCACGCAGAATTCGAGATGCGTTGCGGCAAAGGCACCTATGTCCGGGCCTGGGTCAGGGATTTTGCCATTGCGCTCGGTACTCTGGGGTATGTCTCGGAGCTGAGGCGGGTGGCGGTCGGCGGGTTTACCCTGGACAATGCAATTCCGCTGGAAAAGCTGAAGTCATTTGTGCATAGTCCCGCCGCTTTTGAGTACCTGAAGCCCATCTCGACCGCGCTGGACGGCATCCCGGCACTGGCCGTGACGGGTACGGATGCGGTTCGTTTGCGTTGCGGCAATTCGATTTTGATGCGGGCGGGCCTTTTCGCACGGATCAAGGAAGAAGCCGGCGCAGGCGACGATCTCCAGGGGCTCACGGTTTTTCTCTCCTCCGCTGTCGGCGAGCCAGTTGCGCTCGCCGAGCTTTCGGGCGGGGAGTTGAGGCCGTTTCGTGTTTTCAACTTTGGAACTGGATGACCGTATGTCTATTACGCCTGAACGCAAGCTGTCGCTTATCTCCGAATACGCCACGATCCCTGGCGACACGGGCTCGCCCGAAGTCCAGGTTGCGGTGCTCTCGGAGCGTATCACCAATCTCACCGAACATTTCAAATCACACGTCAAGGACAACCATTCGCGCCGCGGACTGATCAAGATGGTCTCGCAGCGCCGCAGGCTCCTCGACTATGTGAAATCTGTCGACACCAAGCGCTACGAAGCGCTGATCTCCCGGCTCGGCCTCCGACGCTGAGAACCGCAATGGGGCAAGCGGGATCGTTTGTGCGTCCCGCGCCTGCTGTCATGCGGCATGATGAAACGCGCGTGGCGAAAGCCGCGCGCGCAAACACATTTTCTTTGAGATGTCTCAAAGGAATGGGGTGCAGGCGCATTCGCCTCGCCCATTGACGAACCTGCTGCAATCCGGCGGCAGGAAGGAAGGAATGAAACCGATGTTTCATATTGTCACTCAGGAAATCGAATGGGGCGGCAGAAAGCTGACGCTCGAAACTGGTCGCGTGGCGCGCCAGGCAGACGGCGCCGTGCTGGCGACGTATGGTGAGACAGTTGTTCTTGCCACTGTCGTCGGCGCAAGAGAGCCGCGCCCGGATCTCGATTTCTTTCCGCTCACTGTTAATTACCAGGAGAAATACTTCGCCGCGGGCAAGATCCCGGGTGGTTATTTCAAGCGGGAAGGCCGTCCCACCGAGCGTGAAACACTTGTTTCGCGCCTGATCGACCGGCCCATTCGCCCGCTGTTCGCCGAGGGATATCGCAACGAGACGCAAGTCATCGTAACCGTCCTCAGCCATGACATGGAAAATGATCCCGATGTATTGGCGATCGTTGCTGCCTCCGCCGCACTGACGATTTCAGGCGTCCCGTTCATGGGACCGATTGGTGCCGCGCGTGTCGGTTATATCGACGGCGAATACCGGCTCAATCCGCCTGTGGATGAGATGCCAAACTCCGCACTCGATCTTGTTGTCGCGGGAACGGCCGACGCCGTTTTGATGGTCGAATCCGAAGCCAAAGAGCTTTCGGAGCAAATCATGTTGGGTGCCGTCATGTTCGGGCACCGCTCGATGCAGCCGGTTCTGGACGGCATCATTCGTCTGGCCGAACGCGCGGCGAAAGAACCTCGCGCGATCCCGGAAAAGCAGCACGCTGCTTTGGCCGAAAGCCTGAGCGCATTTGCCGGAGCCGACCTGCGTGATGCCTACAAGATTGCCGAGAAGGGAGCGCGGCACGACCGCATCTCGGAAATTCGCACGCGCGCGAAAGAACATTTCGCAGCAGAGGTCGACGAGAAGGTTATCAAGGGTCTGTTCAAAGAAGTCGAAGCCGATGTGATGCGTAATGCGGTCCTCGATACCGGTCACAGAATCGACGGACGCGATCTCAAGACCGTTCGCGCCATTCGTGCCGAAGTCGGCGTGTTGCCGCGCACCCACGGTTCTGCGCTCTTCACCCGCGGCGAGACACAGGCGCTCGTCGTGGCGACGCTCGGTACCGGCGAGGACGAACAATTTGTCGACTCGCTGGAAGGTACGTACAAACAGCATTTCATGCTGCATTATAATTTCCCTCCCTATTCGGTGGGAGAAACCGGGCGCATGAGCGGTCCCGGGCGCCGCGAGATCGGGCATGGCAAGCTCGCCTGGCGCGCGCTGCATCCGATCCTGCCGGAACGCGAACAATTCCCCTACACGATCCGTGTTGTGTCTGAGATTACCGAGTCAAACGGTTCGTCTTCGATGGCGACCGTCTGTGGTGGTTCGCTCGCGCTGATGGATGCAGGCGTGACGATGAAACGTCCGGTAGCCGGCATCGCGATGGGCCTCATCCTCGAAGGTTCGCGCTATGCGGTTCTCTCGGACATTCTCGGCGACGAGGATCATCTCGGCGACATGGATTTCAAAGTCGCCGGCACCGACAGCGGTGTCACATCACTGCAGATGGACATCAAGATCTCCGGTATCACCGAAGAGATCATGCGCGTTGCGCTCGATCAGGCACGCGAAGGACGTCTGCATATTCTGGGCGAAATGGGCAAGGCGATATCGCATGCCCGCGACCATCTCGGCGAACATGCGCCACGCATCGAGGTGATTCACATTCCCACCGACAAGATCCGCGAAGTGATCGGCTCGGGCGGCAAGGTGATCCGCGAGATCGTCGAGAAGACCGGTGCCAAAATCGACATCCAGGATGACGGCACGGTGAAGATCGCATCGCCGGACGGCGAGTCGATTCGGGCCGCGCTCAAATGGATCAAGTCCATCGTGGCCGAGCCGGAGGTTGGCGAAATCTATGACGGCAAAATCGTCAAGGTGATGGATTTCGGCGCCTTCGTGAATTTCTTCGGTCCGAAAGACGGCCTCGTCCATATTTCCGAACTTGCATCGCGTCGCGTCGGCAAGGTCGGCGATGTGGTGAAAGAAGGTGATGCAGTCAAAGTCAAGCTGCTCGGCTTCGACGATCGCGGCAAAGTGCGGCTCTCAATGAAGCAGGTCGATCAGGAGACCGGCGAAGATCTGAGCAAGAAGCAACAGGCCGCCGAGGAGCAACCGGCCGGCTGATCCGCGTTTATTGGACAATCCGCATGCCACTGAATACCCTCGGCCGGAAGGCTGGGGGTATTCGTGTATTTGGCGATGCGGTATCGCTTTCGAAAAAGCGGACTGCACCAGAAGACAGGCGGCGCGACCATGCCGAAGATCGATATTAGTTCCGTTCCCGAACACAAGGGTTCGGGATATCCGCATCCGTTTCACCTGAAAGCGGGTGAGCGCATACGTCAGCGGCTGGGCGATGCGGGCGCCCTGTCGCAGTTCGGCGTCAATCTGCTGCGGCTGCCGAAAGGTGCATGGTCCGCCCAGCGCCATTGGCACAGCAGCGAAGACGAGTTTGTTTATGTAGTGTCCGGCGAAGTGACGCTCATTGATGACGCGGGTGAGCATCTGTTGCGTGCCGGGGAATGCGCGGCCTTTCCGAAGGGACAGCCCAACGGCCATCATCTCATCAACAACGGCGATGAAACGGCTATTGTTATCGAGATCGGAACGCGTTCCGACACAGATGTCTGCGACTATCCGGATATCGATCTGCATATCGACAGCCGTATCGGGCATTACACCCATAAGGACGGAACGCCATATCCGCCGCGTTCAACGGACTAATGGTAATGGGTTTGGTTCTGCGCTTTGTAAGTCTGATATTGGTGCTGACCGCACTGATATTGCTCGGTGCGGATGCGATCACGTCGCTTGCGAGAGGCGGGCAGATCACGGTGCATTCCATCGACCAGGTCTGGACCTATCTGGGTGCAGCAAGCATTGCTAATTTCAAAAACTGGTTAGCGCACACTTTGCCGTCGCCGTTGCCGGGCTGGTTCTATTCTGTGCTCGCATTACCCGCCTGGGCGCTGAGTGGAGTGCTGGGTGTTGTGCTTGCGTTTCTGTTCGGCCGCCATACGCCGGAACCGTCATAATCAACGAGTGGCGCCCGGCACCCACAAAACATCTTTAGCGCCTTTGTCGTTCGCATAGCGGCTGGCAACAAAAAGATGGTCCGAAAGTCGATTCACATATTTCAGCGCGGCCGCACCGACCGGCTCCTGCAGGGCAAGTTCGGCGATCAAGCGTTCCGCCCGCCGCGCCACGGTTCGCGCCACATGAAGATGAGCCGCTGCCGGCGAGCCGCCCGGCAGAACAAATGATTTTAGCGGCGCAAGCTCCGCATTCATCGCGTCGATTTCGTGCTCGAGCCGCTCCACCTGGGAATCGGTGATTCTCAGCGCGCCTTCGCTTCGACGGCTGGCCTCGGGAATGCAGAGATCTGCACCCAGATCGAAGAGGTCGTTTTGGATTCTGGCAAGCATCGCGTCGATTTCGCCCTCAGAATGAAGCCGCGCGATACCAATGGCGGCATTGGCCTCATCCACCGTGCCATAACTTGCAATGCGGAGCGCGTGTTTCGGCAGGCGGGTACCGTCGCCCAGCGCGGTTTCCCCCTTGTCGCCGGTTTTTGTATAGATGCGATTGAGAACGACCATCGCCGCAAACTATCGGGGTCAGCCTGCCGAGCCAAGCCGATGGTTGCGAGGCGCGCCGCGGTAATTATGATCCCCCGGCACACGAAACCGGATATGCCCATGGCTGTCGAAGCTCCAGAGATTATCGAAGTAGATGAGACCCGCGTCGCCTGCGACGGCAGCGGAGGCGCGCTTGGGCATCCGCGTGTGTTCCTGGAGATGGGCGACGAGACCTATGTCGAATGCCCCTATTGCGACCGCCGCTTCGTATTGCGCAGCGGAGCACATCCGCATTGACCAAACCCCAATCCGGAACCGGTCGCCCAATCGCGCGGGGCGATCATCTCTATCTGGTGGACGGCTCCGGTTATCTCTTTCGCGCCTACCACGCGCTTCCGCCCCTATCACGCAAATCGGACGGATTGCCGACCGGGGCAGTTTCCGGTTTCTCCAATATGCTCTGGAAGCTGCTGGAGGATATGCGTGCGGGCGACCGGCCTACGCATCTTGCCGTCATCTTCGATGCAGGGAAGACGACGTTCCGTAATGACATCTACCCCGCTTACAAAGCCAATCGTCCGGATCCGCCAGAGGATTTGATTCCCCAATTCCCGCTGGTCCGCGATGCAACGCGGGCTTTCGGCGTCGCCTGCATTGAGGAGCCCGGCTACGAAGCGGACGATCTGATCGCTACCTATGCGCGGCTGGCGCGAGAAGCCGGTGCGCGCACGACAATCGTGTCTTCCGACAAGGATCTCATGCAGCTCGTCGTCGACGGCGAAATCGAGCTGTTCGATACGATGAAGAACAAACGGCTCGCGTCTGCGGAAGTCATGGAAAAGTTCGGTGTGCCGCCGTCGAAAGTCGTCGAAGTACAGGCGCTCGCGGGCGACTCCGTCGACAATGTGCCGGGCGTACGCGGAATCGGCGTGAAGACCGCCGCCGAATTGATCAACAGCTTCGGCAGTCTCGAAGCTTTGCTGAGCCGCACCCAGGAAATCAAACAACCCAAACGTCGCGAGACGCTGATCGAGAACGCCGAAAATGCGCGTATTTCACTGCGGCTCGTTCAGCTCGACGATAGAGTGCCTCTGAAAACGGTGCTTGATGAGTTCGCCGTTCGCGATCCCGAACCGGCCACGCTGATCGGATTTCTCCGGACCATGGAGTTTTCCACGCTCTGCAAGCGCGCGGCGTCGCACTTCCAGATCGAAGATGTGGACGCGATCGCGCCGCCGGGGGATTCAGCACAAGCATCTTTACCGGCACACGCAGCTGCGCCAATTCCTGCCGATAAAGCCGTTTCCGGTATCGGTGCAGTGGGTGGAAAACCCGGCGCAGTGATGGATCGCGGTGCGCTGCTGCGTTCTATCAATCATGAGGCTTACGAAACTGTTATTACATCCGAACGCCTCGATCACTGGATCGCACGCGCAATTGAAACCGGAATTGTCGCGGTCGATACCGAAACGACGTCGCTCGATCCCATGCAGGCGGGTCTCTGTGGTATCTCACTTGCCGTCGCGCCCGGCGAAGCCTGTTATATTCCCTGCGGGCACCGGACCGGCGACGGCCTCGATCTCGTCGGCGATGCGAAGATTGTTCAACTTGGCGAAGCAGATATTCTTGGCCGCCTGAAACCGCTTCTGGAAAATTCCGGCGTTCTCAAGATCGCACAGAACCTCAAATATGATTATCTGATCTTCCTGCAGCGCGGCATCCGTGTGGCGCCTTTCGACGACACGATGCTGATATCCTATGTGCTCGGCACGGCGCTGCATGGTCACGGTATGGACGAACTGTCCGAATTGCACCTGAACCACAAGCCGATCACGTTCAACGAGGTCTCGGGCACGGGCAAGGATCGGGTGACGTTCGACTGCGTGCCCGTCAAGGAAGCCACACGATATTCCGCCGAAGATGCCGATGTCACCTTCCGGCTCCATGCGCTGCTCAAGCCACGCCTCGTCGAAGAAGCGAGACTCACCGTGTATGAAACATTGGAGCGCCCGCTTGTGCCGGTGCTGGCCGATATGGAGCAGGCGGGTATCGTCATCGATCCCGACATGCTGCGCCGGCTGTCCAATGATTTCGGCCGGGAGATGGCGAAATTTGAAGAGAAGATTTACAAGCTCGCCGGCGGCGCATTCAATGTCGGTTCGCCGAAACAATTGGGCGATATCCTCTTCGGCAAATTCAAACTCGAAGGCGGTCGCAAGACCAAGACCGGCGCCTGGTCGACAGACTCCGATGTGTTGGAAGAACTTGCCGCGAGCGGGCAGGAAATCGCCCGGCTTGTTCTCGACTGGCGGCAATTACAGAAATTGCGCGGCACCTACACCGACGCGTTGCCGGGATATGTCAACCCGAAAACAGGCCGCGTGCATACATCCTATGCGATGGCGTCGACCTCGACCGGACGGCTCGCCTCCACCGATCCCAATCTGCAGAATATTCCTATCCGCACGTCCGAAGGCCGCCGCATTCGCGCCGCTTTCGTGGCGCCGCCCGGCATGAAGCTGATCAGCGCGGACTATAGCCAGATCGAACTGCGCCTGCTTGCGCATATCGCCGATATTGGCGCGCTGAAAACGGCTTTCGCGGAAGGCCTCGACATTCACGCGATGACGGCGTCGGAAATGTTCGGCGTGCCGATCAAGGACATGCCGTCCGAAGTGCGCCGCCGCGCGAAGGCGATCAATTTCGGAATCGTCTACGGCATCTCGGCCTTTGGTTTGTCCAATCAACTGGGCATCCCGCGCAGCGAAGCTGATGATTACATCAAGAAATATTTCGAGCGTTTCCCCGGCATCCGCAGCTATATGGATGAAACCAAGGCATTCGCACGCGATAAGGGCTATGTGGAGACTTTGTTCGGCCGCCGGATTCACATCCGCGAAATTCGCTCAAAGATTCCAGGCATGCGTGGCGGCGCGGAACGGGCCGCGATCAATGCGCCGATACAGGGTACGGCCGCGGATATTATCCGCCGCGCCATGATCCGGGTGCCTCCGGCTCTCGCGGAAGCCAAACTCGGCGCGCGTATGCTTTTGCAGGTTCATGACGAGCTGGTGTTTGAAGCGCCGGAGCGGGAATCTTCGGCGACTTGCGAAACGGCGAAGGAGGTCATGGAACGCGCAGCACTTCCTGCAATTTCCCTCTCCGTTCCTTTGGTTGTCGAAGCCCGCGCAGCCGCCAATTGGGACGAAGCGCATTAGCTCAGTTGGCGCTTACGGAGCGATCGACGGATTTTCGCCGCAGAGCGGGCAGGCCAGGTCGGGACGAACCGTTACTTTGCGGAATCGCACATCCAGCGCGTCATAGATCAGTAGCTGGCCGGCCAGACTTTCACCGATCCCCAATATTTCCTTGAGCACTTCCTGGGCCTGAAGGCTGCCCATGACACCGGCAACAGCGCCCAGAATGCCGGCTTCCGAACAGGACGGTTCGGCGCCGGGTGGTGGCGCTTCGGGGAAAATGCATCTGTAACAGGGAGAGGGGTGTGATTTGTCATAGGCCTTGAAGGTGGCAAGCTGGCCCGCGAATTCGCTCACGGCTGCAGAAACGAGCGTGCGGTTCGTGACATAACACGTATCATTGATCAGAAAGCGCGTGGCGAAATTGTCGGAGCCATCCGCCACGATGTCGTAGCGCGTGATCAGCTCCTTCGCATTGGCAACGTCGAGCCTGTGTTCGTGGAGTTCGAGCGACACATCGGGATTCAACGCCTGCACTGCGCGCGCCGCCGACTCCGTTTTGAGGTGCCCCACATCTTCCGTCCGATGCGCGATCTGGCGTTGCAGGTTCGATAGCGAGACGTGATCGAAATCGACGACGCCGATCGTGCCGACGCCCGCGGCAGCGAGGTAAAGGATCAGTGGGCTTCCCAGTCCACCGGCGCCGATCACCAGCACGCGCGCGCCCAACAGCCTGGCCTGCCCCGCTCCGCCGACCTCGCGGAGCACGATATGCCGCGCATATCTTTCGAGCTGTTCATCGCTCATTTTCATGGCTATGGGATTAGAGCAGTCCGCCCGGCGATAGAAGGCCAGCTCGAGTTACCGGGTGGCCCAGGGCGTGGCGCGAGATTTACCGGCTTTTGGGGTAACGAACGGCTTTTCTTGCGGCTTGGGGGGGCAAACGCCTATTCTGGGGCCCGGGGCCGGGCAAGAAATTCGGCGCGAAGCGCGCCTCAGCGATTGGGAAGTGTGGAGAGACAATGTCTGAAAACAAGAATCGGCATTCGGGCGCGCATGGGCTCGAAAAGCAGGGCTTCCGCAATCTCGCGGCCGTTCATTGGAACCTGACCGTCCCGGAGCTCTATGAGCGCGCGGTCAATCGCAATGAAGGCCATATCGCCAAGAACGGTCCGCTTGTCGCGTTGACCGGCCTGCATACGGGCCGCTCCGCCTCCGACAAATTCATCGTTCGCGACGCTGCGAGCGATTCCCATGTGTGGTGGGACAACAACAAGGCGATGGAGCCGTCGGCTTTCGAGGCTCTCTATCAAGCCATGATCGCCTATGCGCAGGGCCGCGAACTTTTCGCTCAGGATCTGTTCGGCGGCGCCGACCGCACGCATCGGCTGCCGGTGCGCGTGGTGACCGAATTCGCCTGGCATTCGCTGTTCATCCAGCATCTTCTCATCGAGCCATCCGCAAGCGATCGCGAAGGGTTCTCGCCCGAGTTCACCATCATCGACCTTCCCGGCTTCCAGGCCGATCCCGCCGTTCACGGGTCGCAGTCGGGAACGGTGATCGCGGTGAACTTCACCCGCAAGCTCGTGCTGATCGGCGGCACGTCCTATGCCGGCGAAATGAAGAAATCCGTCTTCACCATCCTGAACTATTTGCTGCCGCCGAAACGCGTCATGCCGATGCATTGCTCAGCGAATGTCGGCAAGAGCGGCGATTGTGCGATTTTCTTCGGTTTGTCCGGAACCGGAAAAACGACGCTGTCTGCCGACGCAACGCGCACGCTGGTGGGAGACGACGAGCATGGCTGGTCGGAAAACGGCATCTTCAATTTCGAAGGCGGCTGTTATGCGAAAGTCATCAAACTTTCGCCGGAGGCCGAGCCCGAAATCTATTCTACGACCAGGCGTTTCGGCACCGTGCTCGAAAATGTGGTGATGGATCCCCAAACGCGCGAACTCGATCTCGATGACGCGCGCTACACGGAAAACACCCGCGCCGCCTATCCGATCGATTTTATTCCAAATGCGTCGCGCACCGGCACTGCGCCGCATCCGAAGAATGTTATTATGTTGACTGCAGACGCTTTCGGCGTGCTGCCGCCCATCTCGAGGCTGACGCCGTCCCAGGCGATGTATCACTTCCTGTCGGGCTTCACGGCGAAGATTGCGGGCACCGAAAAAGGCCTGGGCAACGAGCCGCAGCCGACATTCTCGACCTGCTTCGGCGCGCCTTTCATGCCGCGTCATCCGTCGGAATACGGCAATCTGCTGCGCGATCTCATCGCCCAGCATCAGGCAGATTGCTGGCTGGTGAATACAGGCTGGACCGGCGGCGCGTTCGGGGTCGGCCATCGCATGCCCATCAAGGCAACGCGCGCACTGCTTGCGGCGGCGCTCGATGGAACGCTCGCCAATGTGGAAATGCGCGTCGATCCGCATTTCCGTTTCCGCGTGCCGGTATCGGTGCCGGGCGTAGAGTCGCGGATTCTCAATCCGCGCGACACATGGAGCGACCAGGCGGCCTATGACGCACAGGCCCGCAAGCTCGTGGCGATGTTCCGGGAGAACTTCAAGAAATTTGAGGCGCATGTCGCGGCGGATGTTCTGCAGGCGGCGCCGCATCTTGCAGAGGCAGCGGAGTAGCCTACCACCGCATTCAAGCCCGTTCCTCTCGTCCTGGACTTACCCTGCCTTTCTCCCAGGCGGGAATAACGGTATTCTATGTCCTGCCCGAAGAACGGGGACACACGATGTGCATTTCATTGAAGAGCTTGCACAAAGCCAGCGTCGCTGTTTTTGCGTCTGTGCTGTTGCTTGTGCCGACGCTTCCCGCCATCGCCGCAAGCTTCACGACCGTCGACGTGCCAGGGGCGTATGTCACCGTGCCGCTCGCCATCAATGCCGACGGTGCAGTCACGGGCTACTACAATACGAAGACCGCAACGTACGGATTTATCCGTTTGGCCGATGGAACGATCAAGACATTCGGCGCGAAAGGGTCGCCGCTGACATGGCCATCCTGCATCAATCGGCGGAACAGCACGACCGGCTTCTTCACGGTTCGTAGCTGGGGCCGCGGTTTTCTGCGCGGCAATGACGGCAATATCGCCCATTTCAATATTCGTGGCGCACAAGGCACCCAGGCGAACTGCCTTAACGATTCCGGTGTGATCGCCGGGTACTATTACGACAAAGAGTTTCACGGTTTTGTTCGCGCCGTCGATGGCAGTATCACCAGTTTCGATCCCGGCGGATCGATCGCCACGGACCCGACCGTGATCAATGCCAATGGCGACATTGCAGGATGGTACAGAGACAGGAATGGAGCCGATCGAGGTTTCGTACGAACATCTGGAGGAACCATCACGAAATTCGCCGTCACCGCAGATACGGAAACGTATGTACTTGCAATCAACGCCAGGGGAGCAACCGCCGGCTACTATGGGATCGACGGGAGCTCCACCGGTTTCGTGCGCGAAGCCGACGGTAAGATCAAATCTATTGTCGTGAAAAACTCCCTTGCGTCCTCAATATCCGGCATCAATGCCGCCGGCGCGACGACAGGGTATTACATTGGCACTGACAACGCAGACCACGGGTTTATTCGGTCGGCGCGGGGCCGCGTTACCACCTTCGATCCGCCGAATTCGGATCAAACGCAGCCTCAGGATATAAACGATAAGGGCGTGGTCGCCGGCGCGTACTGGGACGCCGCCGGCTTGCACGGCTTCATCCGCAATCCGTAAGCGCTATCGCTGTTCCACTCTTCGGTAAACCCACACGCGTGCGGGCGGCAGATTCGCCAATACGAAGCCGGTTTGTTTGACGGCTATTTCTTTGTCGGCCGGGACGGGCGCGGTGAAGCCGTACGAGAATTGCACGAACGGTCCGCCAGATGGGATTCGCGCCAGTGCCGAAATAATGAGCTCCCGGCGCTGCGCAGGTGGAAAGTTGAGTAGCGGCAAACCGGAAACGACGCCGGCCAATGGCCCAGTTTCCGCGCAGGGTAGCGTGCGGTCGAGGCAGAATGCATCGCCTTCAATCACGCGAAGCCCGGGAAATCTTTCGCGCATGTGACGCGCGAGATCCGGATCGGCTTCGACGGCAATCAGCCGGTCAAACGGAATGCCGCGTGCAATCAAAGCTTCGGTGACAACACCCGTGCCGGGCCCGAGTTCTATAACATTGCCTTCGCATTTGGGGTCGATCTGGGCCGCGATCTTACGCGCCAGCGCCGGGCTCGATGGCGCTATGGCCCCGATGCTGCGTGGCCTCAGCAGCAATCGGCGAAGAAACAGGAGTTCGTCGCTCGTATTTTTGGCCGCGGCGTTGGACATCGGCGTGAGTTCTCCTGGACACCGCACTGTAGCAGCCACCAGCGCGATGTGCCGGTGGGAACGGATATTACGCTATCCTGATTTCAATGCAGAAGGCCGCGTGATCGTTTCAGCGCGCTCAGGCTTCGGTCGTGCCGCCCAGAAACTCTTTCACCTTGGCGAAGAAGCCTTCCGACTCGGGGTGCATTCCCTCTTCGCCCTCTTTCTCGAAGGTGCGCAAAAGCTCTTTCTGCTTTCGCGTGAGCCGCACCGGCGTTTCCACCGCAATCTCGACGTAGAGATCGCCTTTCATGCCGCCGCCGCGCAGCACGGGCATGCCCTTGCCCCGCAATCTCACTTGCCGTCCGCCCTGTGTGCCTTCGGGGATGGAGACTTTTGAACGCCCGCCATCGAGAGTCGGGATCTCGATATTTCCGCCCAGCGTCGCCGTCACAAAGGAAACAGGCGCCCGGCAATGCAGATCATGTCCGTCGCGCTGGAAAATCGGATGCGCAGCGATGGACAGGAATATGTACAAATCGCCTGGCGGGCCACCGTTGAAACCAGCCTGGCCTTCGCCCGTCAGGCGGATGCGTGTGCCTTCTTCCACGCCGGCGGGAATATTGACTGCGAGCGTGCGTTCTTTCTGTACATGACCGCTGCCGCGACAGGGTTTGCAGGGATTGCGTACGATCCGGCCGGAGCCGTGACAATTGGGGCAGGTGCGTTCGACCGTGAAGAAACCCTGTTGCGCGCGAATCTTGCCTGCGCCCGAACAGGTCGAGCAGGCTTCAGGTTTCGAGCCCGCTTCCGCACCGGTGCCGTTACAGGTTTCGCAGGCGATGGCTGTATTGACGCGAATTTCTGCAGCCTTGCCGGCGAACGCTTCCTCCAGCGTGATCTCCATATTGTAGCGGAGATCGCTGCCGCGATTTTGCCGGCGCCCGCGGCGCCCGCCCATGAGTTCGCCGAACAGATCGTCGAACACATCGGTGAAGGATGAGGCGAAATCGAAACCGAAACCATTGGGTCGGCCGCCGCCATTCTCGAATGCTGCGTGGCCGAAACGATCATAGGCGGCGCGCTTATCGCCGTCTTTCAGGACTTCGTAGGCTTCACCGACTTCTTTGAAGCGTTGTTCGCAGTCGGGGTCGCCCTGATTGCGGTCGGGATGAAACTCTTTCGCGAGCTTCCGATAGGCGACCTTGATCTCTTCGATCGCCGCATCCTTGCGGCAACCCAGCACTTCATAGAAATCGCGTTTGCTCATGGCGTGATGCGAGACTCTGAAGCCGGAAATCCGAAATCAGTATTGAGATGAAACATTACACCCCGCCCCATTTCCGGTTTCCGGCTTCTGATATCTGACGTTCGATTACGCCGCGCCCTTCTTATCGTCGTCGACTTCGGTAAATTCCGCGTCAACCACATTCTCGTCGGGCTTCGTACCGCCGGTGCTTTCGGCCCCTGCGGCGCCAGCTTCCTGCTGAGCCTTATACATCGCTTCGCCGAGTTTCATCGAGGACTGGGCGAGCGCCTGTGTCTTGGCCTGGATGGACTCCACATCTTCGCCTTTCAACGCTTCCTTGAGCGCTGCCATGGCGTTCTCGATATCCGTACGATCGCTCTGGCCGACCTTGTCCCCATGCTCCGACAGCGCCTTCTCCGTCGAATGGACAAGTGCATCGCCCTGGTTCTTGGCCTCGGCCATCGCGCGCCGCTTCTTGTCGTCGGCGGCATGGCTTTCGGCTTCCTTGACCATACGCTCGATGTCGCCCTCGGAAAGGCCACCCGATGCCTGGATGCGGATCTGCTGCTCCTTGCCGGTCGCCTTGTCCTTCGCCGTCACCGAGACAATGCCGTTCGCATCGATGTCGAACGTCACTTCGACCTGCGGCACGCCGCGCGGCGCGGGAGGAAGACCTACGAGATCGAACTGGCCGAGCAGCTTGTTGTCTGCCGCCATTTCGCGCTCGCCCTGGAAGACGCGGATCGTCACGGCTGTCTGATTGTCTTCGGCGGTCGAGAAGGTCTGGCTCTTCTTCGTCGGGATCGTCGTGTTGCGTTCGATAAGCCGTGTGAACACACCGCCCAGGGTTTCGATACCGAGCGACAAGGGTGTCACGTCGAGCAGAAGTACGTCTTTCACTTCGCCCTTGAGCACACCGGCCTGGATCGCGGCGCCCATGGCTACGACTTCATCCGGGTTGACGCCCTTATGCGGCTCCTTGCCGAAGAGCTGCTTCACGACTTCCTGGACCTTCGGCATGCGTGTCATGCCGCCGACCAGAATCACTTCGTCGATCTGGTTTGCAGAAACGCCGGCATCCTTCAGCGCCTGTTTCACCGGTGCGATCGTCCGCTGGATCAGTTCGTCGACCAAAGCTTCGAGCTTTGCGCGGGTGATCTTCATGGCCATATGTTTCGGTCCCGAAGCATCCGCCGTGATGAAGGGCAAATTCACTTCCGTCTGCATCGCAGAGGAAAGTTCGATCTTTGCTTTTTCTGCGGCTTCCTTGAGGCGCTGCAGCGCAAGCCGATCGGTTCTGAGATCGATGCCGCTTTCTTTCTTGAACTCGTCGGCCAGGTAATTCACCAGCCGCTGGTCGAAATCCTCGCCGCCCAGGAACGTATCGCCATTGGTCGATTTGACCTCGAATACGCCGTCGCCGATCTCCAGCACGGAAATATCGAAGGTGCCGCCGCCAAGGTCATAGACCGCGATCGTGCCGCCCTGCTTCTTGTCCATGCCATAGGCAAGCGCGGCTGCCGTGGGCTCGTTGATGATGCGCAGCACTTCGAGGCCGGCGATCTTGCCGGCATCCTTCGTGGCCTGGCGCTGTGCGTCGTTGAAATAGGCTGGAACGGTAATGACCGCCTGGCTGACTTTCTCGCCGAGATAGCTCTCGGCCGTCTCTTTCATCTTCTGCAGGATGAAGGCCGAAATCTCCGACGGCGCGAAGCGATTGCTCTCGCGGCCCTGCACCCACGCGTCGCCATTATCGGCCTTGATGATCTTGTACGGCACCATGCCCACGTCTTTCTGGGTCATGGGGTCGTCGAAGCGGCGGCCGATCAGCCGCTTGATTGCGAAGAAAGTATATTCCGGGTTCGTCACCGCCTGGCGTTTTGCGGCCTGTCCGACCAGACGCTCGCCATCTGCCGTAAAAGCGACGGTCGAGGGCGTCGTGCGCGCACCTTCGGCGTTTTCGATGACTTTGGGCGTAGCCCCATCCATGACCGCGACACAGGAATTGGTTGTGCCAAGGTCGATCCCAATGACTTTTGCCATTTAGCTGTCCTTCCATTTGGGCAACGGGGTCCTGGCCTCCTGCGGAGCGCCCTCCGGCCCGTCCCCATAAAACCGCGGCGGCGTAGGTAAAAGCCCTCACCGCGTTGGGGGGTATATAGGGGCCGGGTTTTGGCCCCGCAAGGCGCGGGAAGCACGGATTTTACAGGTTTTCCAGCTTGGGTCTTGCGCCTTGGCATCGCCCTGCTTTTTTCTTACATTGGCAAGTAAGAATATGGGAGCATAGTCCATGCGTATTACATCCAGGGGTCAGGTCACCATCCCGGCGCGCATCCGCGAGGAAGCGGGATTTTTGCCCAACACCGAAGTGGAGTTCATCTCCGCAGCTCGCGGGGAGGTCCGCCTTGTAAAGGCGACCAAGAAAGTGCCCCGAAAATCGAGAGGCGAATTACTCATCGAACAATTGCGTGGAAAGGGCGACGTTGCCATGACGACCGATGAGATCATGGCGCTGACGCGCGGAGACCGGTGACAGTAATACTGGTTGATAGCAATGTTATTCTCGATGTGCTGACGCGGGACAATGTCTGGGAGTCCTGGTCATCCCATGCACTGCACGATGCGGCGAACCACCATCGCCTCGTGATCAATGCCATTGTCTATGCGGAAGTATCCGTCCGATTTTCCAGAATTGAAGAGTTCGAGTCTGTACTGCCACCAGTTCTGCAGCGTGAGCCGATTCCGTATCCAGCGGCCTTTCTCGCCGGGAAGGTTTTTGCGCTCTATCGAAAGCGGTCTGGTACCAAACTTTCTCCGCTGCCCGATTTTTTCATCGGTGCCCACGCTGCGATAGGCGGTTACAAGCTATTGACCCGGGATGCTTCGCTTTATCGGACATATTTTCCGAACCTGTCGCTGATTACGCCCTGATGTGTGCGCTTATTCTCATAGTGCCGCGATCACCGCCGCGTTGTAGATTTCGCTCATCTTGGCACCAAGCGGCGCGATCTGGACCGGCCGTTCGAGGCCCACAAGCAATGGCCCCATGACCGTAACGCCGCCAAGCTGTTGCAGCAGTTTGGTCGAAATCGAAGCCGAGTGGATGGCCGGCATGATGAGTACATTCGCCGTCTCGCTGAGCCGGCAGAACGGATAGAGCGCGAGCATGTCGGGATCGAGCGCGGTATCGGCGCTCATTTCGCCGTCATATTCGAAATCGACACCGCGCTGGTCGAGGATGTGAACGGCTTCGACAATACGTTCGCTGCGTTCGCTGCGCGGGAAACCGAAGGTCGACGAGGCGAGCAGCGCCACACGCGGCTCGAACCCGAAACTTTTGACAACGCTTGCCGCCTGGATCGCGATCTCCGCGAGTTCGGCGCTGGTCGGCATTTCATGCACGCTCGTATCGGCCACGAAGACGACACGGCCCTTGGTGAAAATAACTATCAGCCCGATGGGACGCTGGCCTTTGGGCACGTCGAGCACGAGCCGCACATCGGCCAGCGTGCGCGAATAGGAGCGGGTGACACCGGTGACCATCGCATCGGCTTCTCCGAGCGCCAGCATGCAGGCAGCATGGATGTTTCGGTCATTGCGCACCATGCGCATGCAGTCGCGATAGAGCGAACCGTGACGTTGAAGGCGTTTGTACAATGTGTCGGCATAAGCCTGCGCCTGCGCCGCCCGTTGGGGTGTACGAATCTCCAGCCCGATTTCTTCGAGGCACGCCTTGCTAAGTGCGGCCCGCACGATTTCCTCGCGGCCGACAAGAATGGCCTTGCCCAGACCGGAGCTCTGGAAGGCAGCTGCGGCGCGGATGACCGCTTCTTCCTCGCCTTCGGCAAACACCACACGTTTTGGATTGGCGCGCACCCGCGCGGCAATGTTCTGAAACAGATTGGCGGAGGGATCGAGCCGCGCAGACAGTTCGAGCCGGTAGGCTTCCATGTCCGTCAGTTCACGCCGAGCTACGCCAGTTTTGATTGCTGCTTCCGCAACGGCTGAGGATACCCGGGAGATCAGACGCGGATCGAATGGAACGGGAATGATATAATCAGGTCCATAAACGGGCCTCGCGCTTCCATAGGCGAGTGCGACTTCGTCAGGTACGTCCTCGCGTGCCAGCGCAGCCAATGCATGGACCGCCGCGATCTTCATTTCATTGTTGATCGTGCGTGCTCGCACATCGAGTGCGCCCCGGAAGATGTAAGGAAATCCCAGAACATTGTTGACCTGATTGGGATAGTCGGAGCGGCCCGTCGCAACAATCGCGTCGGGACGTACTTCCTTCACGGCTTCCGGCGTGATTTCGGGGTCCGGATTGGCCATGGCGAAGATGATCGGCACGCCCGCCATCGACTTCACCATCTCCTGCGTCACGGCATCCTTCACCGAAAGACCGAGAAACACATCGCTGCCCTTGAGCGCATCCGCAAGCGTGCGCGCATCGGTGTCCACCGCGTGGGCGGATTTCCATTGATTCATGCCGCTGGTACGGCCGCGATAGATGACGCCCTTGGTATCGCAGAGAATGGCGTTGCCGTTGGGCAATCCCATCGCCTTCAACAATTCGAGGCAGGCGATTCCTGCAGCGCCTGCGCCATTGACCACGACCCTGACGTCGGAAAGTTTGCGGCCCGTGAGATGAAGCGCATTGATCACACCGGCGGCGGAGATGATGGCCGTACCATGCTGATCGTCATGGAACACAGGAATGTCCATCAGTTCGCGCAGCCGTTCTTCGATTACGAAGCAATCGGGCGCCTTGATGTCTTCGAGATTGATGCCGCCGAAAGTCGGCCCGAGGTAACGGACGCAATTGACGAATGCGTCGATCTCCGTCGCGTCGACTTCGATGTCGATCGAGTCCACATCGGCGAAGCGCTTGAAAAGAACGGCCTTGCCTTCCATCACGGGCTTGGACGCGAGCGCTCCGAGATCGCCCAGACCCAGAATGGCCGTGCCGTTCGAAATGACCGCTACGAGATTGCCCTTGGCCGTGTAATCGAATACCGCGTCGGGCCGTTCGGCTATGGCGCGCACCGGAACCGCTACGCCGGGCGAATAGGCGAGGCTGAGGTCGCGCTGCGTCGCCATCGGCTTGGTCGGCGTAATCTCGATCTTTCCGGGCTTGCCGCCCGCGTGAAAGGCGAGCACTTCTTCCTGGGTGAATGAGGGGCGGGCCATGATGTGTCCGTTTATGCCGGTCCGCAGACTATCGCGCGCGCGCCTCTCGTCTTTCAATGGGCCGTCGCGCCGGAATTGCACATGGAGATGAGGATTTCAGCCGCTCCGGAAATCGAGGGCGCCACGCCGATGATGGCGCAATATCTCGAAATCAAATCCGCCCATGGCGGCTATCTCCTGTTCTATCGCATGGGGGATTTCTACGAGCTGTTCTTCGAGGATGCCGTCAAAGCATCCGCGGCACTCGATATTGCGCTGACGAAACGGGGGCGCCATCAGGGTAGCGACATTCCAATGTGCGGCGTGCCGGTCCATGCCGCCGAGCAATATCTGGAGAAACTGATCCGCAAGGGATTTCGGGTCGCGATCTGCGAGCAGATCGAAGATCCGGCGGAAGCAAAAAAGCGCGGCTCCAAATCGGTGGTCGGCCGGGAAGTGATCCGGCTTGTGACGCCGGGCACGCTGACCGAGGAATCGCTGCTCGAAGCGCGAGCTTCGAATCTGCTCGTGGCGCTTGGCCGTGCAGGTAATGACTACGCGCTCGCCACCGCCGATATATCGGCGGGTGAATTCGGCGTGTCTCGGCTTGCGCCTGCGGAACTTGGTGCAGAGCTCGCGCGGCTTTCTCCGCGGGAAATCCTTGTTCCAGATCCGCTGCTCGCCGAAAGCGAGTTTTCCGAATTGTTTCGTACGCTCGGTCCCGCGCTGACACCTTTGCCGGCGCGCAATTTCGACTCTGCGCAAGGCGAGAGAGTGCTGAAATCTCTCTATGGCGTGGCATCGCTTGACGGGTTCGGCAATTTCGACCGCGCCGAACTGTCCGCCGCAGGCGCGTTGGTTGGTTATCTCGAACTGACGCAGAAGGGAAAACTTCCCCGTCTCAAACCACTGTCGCAATCGTCTGTCGAAACACGGATGAGCATCGATGCGGCGACACGGCGAAATCTGGAACTGATGGAAACGCTTTCGGGCATGCGTGCCGGAAGTCTCCTCGGGATTATCGATCAAACATTGACCTCTGCGGGCGCCCGCGAACTGGCGAACCGGCTTTCCGCCCCGCTGAAAGATATTGCGGAAATCACATCGCGCCAGGATGCGGTGGCGCAGTTCGTTTTCGAAGCCGATTTGCGTGCGGATATTCGCGATATCCTGCGGCGCGCGCCCGACATTGCACGCGCTTTGGCACGGCTGTCTCTTCAACGCGGCACGCCGCGTGATCTGGGAGCGTTGCGCGAAGGATTACGATCCGCCCGTGCGCTGCGCGATCGTCTTGCAGGACTCGACGACCCGCTCAAACAACCCTCTGGCGAGATCGGTGAAGCGAGAACCGCGATCGCGAAAGGCATTATCGATGCGAATGTGTTCGGGGAGCGTCTCGAACAGTTCCTTGTTGCAGAGCCGCCTGCCAATGGCCGCGACGGCGGATTCATCATATCCGGCGCGCATGCGGCGTTGGACGAAGCGCGCGCGCTGCGCGACGAAAGCCGCCGCTTTATCGCAGGGCTTGAAGCCAGATACCGCACGGAAAGCGGCATACCGGCGCTGCGCATCCGTCACAATGGCGTGCTCGGCTATTTCATCGAACTCACGCCATCCAATGCCGACAAATTAGCTGCGAGCCCTGCACGCGACTCGTTCCGGCATCGCCAGACAATCGGCAGCGCCGTGCGGTTCTCGACCGACGAGCTTTCGACCCTGGCGAGCCGCATATCCGAAGCGGCGGATCGTGCGCTGGCAATCGAACGCGAGCTTTTCGAGTCGCTCGCGGAGGAAGCATCGCGCACCAGTGCGGCTCTGCTTGGGATCGCAGCCGCTATAGCGACGCTCGATGTCGCAAGCGCTCTGGCAGAGCTTGCCTTCACGCATCGTCATACACGCCCGAAGGTCGATGAAAGCTTCGCCTTCGAAATCCGCCGCGGTCGCCATCCCGTTGTCGAAGCGGCACTCGCGGATGCGCGCTCCGGTCCCTTCGTTCCGAATGATTGCAATCTATCGCCGGAGGGCGGTGGCAGACTCTGGCTGGTCACCGGTCCGAACATGGCCGGCAAATCGACATTTCTCCGTCAGAACGCACTGATTGCCATTCTCGCCCAGATGGGCGCATTCGTTCCCGCAGAATCGGCGCATATCGGCATCGTCGACCGTTTGTTCAGCCGCGTGGGCGCCGCCGATGATCTGGCGCGCGGGCGATCTACTTTCATGGTCGAGATGGTGGAGACGGCGGCGATCCTCAACCGCGCGACGGACAGAAGCCTTGTCATTCTCGACGAGATCGGCCGCGGCACCGCGACCTTCGACGGACTCGCAATCGCTTGGGCGGCAGTCGAGCATCTTCATGCCGTCAACCGCTCGCGCGCGTTGTTCGCAACCCATTATCACGAGATGACGGCTTTGGCGGGGCGTCTCGATTCGCTTGTCTGCGTGACGATGCGGGTGAGCGAGTGGAAAGATACGATCGTGTTTCTTCACGAGGTCGCGCGCGGCGCAGCCGATCGTTCCTACGGCATCCATGTTGCAAAACTGGCGGGTTTGCCGCCGGCAATGATCGCACGCGCGGAGGAAGTTCTGCGGGCGCTCGAAGATGGCCGCGAAGGCCACAAGCCGCTGGCGCGGATTGACGATCTGCCCTTGTTTTCTGCGCTAGGTTCCACAAAAAGCAGCGCGACAAAAAGCGCACTCGAAGAGCGCATGATGGCTGTTTTGCCGGACGCGCTCACGCCGAAAGCCGCGCTGGAACTCATCTATGAACTGAAGGCGCTTTTGAAATAGGGATTGCCGGTTTATTGTTCGCCATCATCAGGTTTGTCCGGACGGCGAAAGAAGAACAGAGGAAATGGGTAATGCGATATCTGCATACCATGGTGCGCGTGAAGGATCTCGACAGCTCGCTTTATTTTTACTGCGATCTTCTGGGTTTGAAAGAAGTGCGCCGCATCGAAAACGATAAAGGCCGTTTTACGCTGATCTTTCTCGCTGCACCGGGGGATGCAGAACGCGCGGTGAAAGATCAGGCCCCGCTGGTCGAACTTACATATAATTGGGATCCGGAAGACTATGCGGGCGGGCGGAATTTCGGCCATCTCGCTTATCGCGTGGACGATATCTATGAAAGCTGTACGCGGCTGATGAAGGGCGGCGTGATTATCAACAGGCCGCCGCGTGACGGGCACATGGCGTTTGTACGTTCGCCGGACGGCATCTCCGTCGAACTGTTGCAGGAAGGCGCGCACAAAGCGCCTGCCGAGCCGTGGAGCTCGATGCCAAATACCGGGTCGTGGTGAGACGATGAGCGGATTTGTTGTTGTCGGCATCGCTTTGGCGGCGGTTGTCCTGATCCTTGCAGCCGGTCTTTCGACATTGTGGATCGGAGGAGAAACA
>DASXXW010000216.1:0-21765 GCA_036502865.1 Rhizomicrobium sp. | reverse complement strand
ATCGCGGCCTGGCCATCTGCACGGATTGCACGCCGCGCTACTGTTTCGCCGATCCCAAGGAAGGCGGCCGTCAGGCCGTGGCCGAGGCCTATCGCAACCTTTCGGCGGTCGGCGCCAGACCGCTCGCCGTGACCGACAATCTGAATTTCGGCAATCCGGAAAAACCCGAGATCATGGGCGAGATTGCGGGCTGCATCGACGGAATTGCGGAAGCCTGCCGCGCGCTCGACTTTCCCGTCATCTCCGGCAATTGCTCGCTGTACAATGAAACAAATGGCGAAGCGATTTTGCCGACGCCCGCCATCGGCGGTGTAGGACTGATCGCCGATGTGCATCGCACGGCGACGATCGGGCTCAAGCGCGAAGGCGATGCACTTATCTTGATCGGTGAGTTCAAAGGCCATCTCGGCCAGTCGATCTATCTGCGCGAGATCGAAGGACGCGAAGAGGGTTCCGCGCCCCCGGTCGATCTCGTGGCGGAGCGGCGCAACGGCGAATTCGTCCGTGCACTGATCGAAGCCGGCAGACTCGATACAGTCCACGATATTTCGGACGGCGGTCTTCTTGTGGCGCTGGCGGAGATGGCGATGGCCGGTGGAATGGGCGCGCGGATCGGCCTTGGCGGCAGGGAGCCTGTCGCCTTCGGTTTCGGCGAGGAGCAGGGACGTTATTTGTTAAGCGTTGCGTCCGGCGCGGCGTCGCAGATCATGGCCGATGCGGAACATAAGGGTGTGCCCGCGGCTTTGCTGGGCGAGACCGGAGGAGATAGGATCACTCTGGCCGGGCAGGGAGAGATCGCCGTGCTCGCGTTGAAATCTGCGCATGAAAGCTGGTTTCCGGCTTTCATGGGCGCAGGTGAATTGCCGCCAACCAACTGACGAGCTTTGCCATGCCCATGTCCTCAACCGAGATCGAATCGCTGATCCGCGAAGCTTTTCCGGACGCCGATGTCACGATCAAGGATCTTGCCGGCGACAGCGATCATTATGCCGCCATGGTCACGACGCGGGCTTTCAAGGGCAAGACGCGCGTCCAGCAGCATCAGATGGTTTACGAAGCTCTCAAAGGGCGGATGGGCGGCGTGCTGCACGCGCTGTCGCTACAGACCGCGGTGAAAGATTAAAATTCACGTAGGCTCTCCCACGAATATCAGGCACCCATTGGGGTCCTCGATGTGGAACTCGGTCATTCCATAATCGCGGACAAACATATCTCTTATCCTGTGCCGGTCCTTGAACGGTTTAACGTGCTCCCAAAGCGCGGCGATATCGGACACTTCCAGATAGATTTCCGTGTGCCCGCGCACGCATTTCATCACCTCTTCGGAATCTGCCGCCTGGAAGTGGATGGACTGTCCGTCGCGTTCGACAATGGAATATCCGGGGGATTTTCGAATTGCGGTGAAGCCGAGGACGGTCTGATAAAATTGGAGGGTTTCGTGCATGTCGGCGACGGCCAGCATGGGACTTATGCGCTTTATCGTTGACGTCATGGGCTGCACTCCGGCGGATGGCCGATCTTACAGCAAGAAGCCGGGACAGGTCGCTGCGCCTGCATTCTTGACGGGCACCCCTCCCGTGCCTAAGTGACGGGCCTGGCCTGCGAGCCACCGGAGAACGCCATGACGGATTCGATTGCCCAGCGTATAAAGACTGACATTTCCGAAAATGACGTCGTGCTGTTCATGAAGGGCACGCCGGTGTTTCCGCAATGCGGCTTCTCGGCGACCGTGGTGCAGATCCTCAGCCATCTCGGGGTGCGGTTCAAAGGCGTCGACGTGCTCGCCGACTCGTCGGTGCGCGAAGGCATCAAGGAATTCTCGTCCTGGCCGACGATCCCGCAGCTCTACGTGAAGGGCGAATTCGTCGGCGGCTGCGACATCATCCGCGAGATGTATGAGAACGACGAGCTGGAGTCCGTGTTCAAGGAACACGGCGTCGCCCTCGCCAGCGCATAATCTGCTACCGCCCCGATACTTTCGGCCTCCCCGCAAGGGGGCTTTGCACAATAACCCCTAATTGATCGCGACTTTTTGTGCATCTGAATTTTCTGCCCAAAAAGCGGCGTCGATCCCGAGTTCGTGCGACTCTTGGATCAGGCAGCATATGTTGTGACAGACGATCTTGCATAAAACCTCATTGACCATCGCCACGTCCGTCTTGCTACGGACGTGATCCCGGAACTTGGCCTTGATCATGGAGAACGTGGACTCGACGTTGCTCCGCTTATGGTAGTGCCGCAGGAACTCTTCCCGGTTGAACTGGTAGAAGTGATACATGCGCTGCCACAGACCTTCGGATCGTCCGGTGTGGATGCTTTTGAACGCGATGAACGGCGTTGCGCCGTGGCGCTGGATTGCCTTGTAGTTTTTGATGCTCCCGTAGCCCTTGTCGGCTGAAACCTCATTCAGGGTGAAGTTTTTGGCCGTGGCGTCCACGAGGTCCGGTAGCAGCTTCGTGTCGCTCGCGTCCTTGTCGCGGATTTCAACCGCCGTCACGATGTTGGTCCGGACGCCGCACATAAGATGCACTTTCACCCATTCGTGCTGTTGGCGGACGACCCCGTACTTGTGATCGAACCACTTGATGAAGCGGGAGGTCGTGAAGCCGGACGAGTCCGCCGCGAAGTCAATCTCAACCGCTTTGAGCGGGAGACTGCTTTCCATGATCATCTGCCGGAGAATGGGGGTGAGCGCCGGGTCTTCCAGATAGTTGAAGATCGAATTGAAGTGCGGGACGCGGGAGACAAGGCCCTTTGCGTGGGCGTCCCGGAGGTCCGACATAAACCGGCGTCCGGAAAACGTGCTGTAGACCTTGAAGCACGCCGCAAAGATTGCGTCCTGAATGGAAAGACGCGGGCGGCCATTCTTCGGCCCTTCGATTGCGGGCGTCGTGACGCCAGCACAAAGGTCGTGGAGAAGGTCTAGGAACCGTTCCTTTTCGTGCGTCTGCGATGCGTTGTATGCGGACCAGTTCTGCGGGTAGGTGCGCCGGACGGTCTTCTGGACCGTCATCGTTTCCGTGACGGTCGTGCTTCCATCCGCGTTCGTTTCGCGCGAGATCGCATACTCGACGGCGAAGATATGCTTGCACTTAACGCCGCGCGTCTCGTGATCCGGGCAAGAGCAATGAGGTTCGTGCTCATCCGGGCAAACGGTGTAGCGGCCCTTGCCGGACTGGGACGGTACGATCCACGCGGACCCCTTCCGGCGCAATTTGATCGAAGCCGCGATTTGCATTCCGCGCTGTTGTCGGGGGTCCGTGACTGCAAGCATGGGATCAACCTTTCTATACCTCATAGGTATATACCTTGAGGGTATATAGGTCAATACCTCTTCAGGAAATAGTTGCGGTATATCCTCTTGAGTGCTATATCTCATGGAGTCATGCCCATAGTATCCTTCCAAGGATTCCAGTGCACGCGCTGTCGCCACATTTGGCGCCCCCGCGACATAAACGCACCACCAACGGTGTGCCCGAGTTGCAAGAGTCCCTACTGGGACAAGCCCCGGCAGAGCGAATCAGAGAGTCCTGCCGTCACGAAGCGAAAGCGCCGCGCCAAAGGGCATAAATGATTCGCCATGCCCAATGAACGGACCACCGAGGATATCGTCCGCCGTCACCTGCAAAAGCACGCGGTAAAGGGGCAGATCGTCGAGGAACAGACCAGCGATGACCAGAAGATCAAGCGCGCGTTAGCCAAAGCCAGCAAAAGCGACGGCGGCGGCGCTGGTAAACCGGAGTTTCTGGTAAGGCTTCAAGGTGATCCGGATTTTCTGATTGTTTTTGAATGCAAGCGCGACCCGGCGAAACACGTAAGCGCAAAAGGCGATAAGCCAGACCTGTACGCGGTTGACGGCGTGCTTCTCTATAGTTCCTACCTGTCGAAGCATTTTGACGTTATCAGCATTGCGCTGAGCGGGACGAGTGAAACCGTCATCAAAATCTCTACGTTCCGGCAATTGCGGGACGCTCCGAATCCTGAACCGCTCGAAGACGAACACGGCCAAATTGAAAGGTTGTTGTCGGTCTCTGACTATAAGCGGCTTCTAAGTTTCGACCCCGCAGTTCGCCGCCGTTCCGAGGATGAATTGATGCAGTTCGGATCAGAACTGCACAATTACCTACGCGATTATGCCAAGCTGAGCGAAAATGAAAAGCCGTTGGCCGTTTCCGGCTGTCTGTTGGCGTTGAGAGATGACGCCTTCAAAGCGAGCTGGACAAAGTACGGCATCAAGATTCTTGGTCGGGAATTGATTGCGGCAGTCAGGCGGCAGATTGAAGACGCGGTACCTGGGGACACGGGAAAGCAAAAGGCCATGCTTCAACCTTATCAGTTTTTGGAGGTGCATCCAGAACTGAACCGCATTCCACCACGACAAACGGAATGGCCGCTGCGCGCACTTGTCGGGAAAATTGAGGAAAATGTACGCCCATTTCTCGACACATACCGTGATATCGACGTGATCGGAAAATTCTATGGCGAATTTCTCCGTTATACGGGTGGAGACAAGAAAGGTTTGGGCATCGTTCTTACGCCACGTCACCTCACAGAATTATTTGTCAGGATGGCGCGAGTTGGATTGAAAGATACCGTTATCGACACTTGTTGTGGTACGGGCGGATTTCTCATTTCCGCACTTGCCGAAATGGACGCAAAAGCCGATGGCGATCCAAAAACACGCGATGATATCCGGAAGCATCGTCTTGTCGGCGTCGAGCAACAACCGCAGATGTTTGCGCTAGCGGCGTCGAATATGATTTTGCGAGGTGACGGCAAAGCAAATCTATTCCGAGGAAATTGCTTTGACCCGGAACTAATCGAAGTATTACAAAACCCTGACAAGAAACGCTTCCAGCGCCCTACCATTGGCCTCATTAATCCGCCATTTGCCCAGAAGGGCGAGGGTTTGTACGAACTGAATTTTGTCGAAAATCTGCTTGATATTCTCGCCCCCGGTGGTCGCGCGGTCGTTGTGGTACCTGTCAGTTGCGCCATTGAGCCTCATCCGACGCGCGAAGCCATTTTGAGCAAGCATACACTCATCGCCGCAGTGACTTTGCCGCCTGATTTATTTCATCCAATAGGTGTGGTGACCTGCGGCCTTGTGTTTGAAGCGCACCAGCCGCACGCGGAGTCGCCAAGTCCGACATGGTTTGGTTCATGGAAGAACGACGGGTTTGTAAAGGTTAAGAACAAAGGCCGCGTCGATCCGCATCATAAGTGGCCGGAGATTAGCGCCGCATGGCTAAAGACCTTTCACGCCCGCGCGACCGTTTCCGGGATTAGCGTTTCACGCCACGTTGATGCGAATGACGAGTGGTGCGCAGAAGCCTACATGGAGACGGACTACTCCACGCTAACGAGAGAAGATTTCGAGAACGAAGTAAAAAAGTACATTCTCTACCGGCTATCTACCGGCGAGCCCGAACAGGATACCCCGGATGCAGACTGAACCACTCGGCGGGCGCTTATTCCAAGTGACGTATGGGAACAAGTTTGACCTGAACAAGATGACCCTGTTACCGCGAGCCGCTGGCGGCGTCAATTTCGTTAGTAGATCAAGTGAGAATCGCGGCGTAAGTGCGACAGTGAAGCCGGTTGAGGGCGCGACACCCTATCCTGCCGGGATTATTACAGTTGCATTGGGTGGCACGAAATTGCTCTCGTCTTTCGTGCAAGAGCGCCCGTTTTATACAGCACAAAACGTCGCGGTGCTGAACCCAAAAGTTCCACTTTCATTTGCTCAGAAGGTTTATGTCTGTGTAGCCATTAGGCACAATCGCTTCCGATATAGCGCGTTCGGGCGGGAGGCAAACCGTACGATCAAGAAATTGGAAATTCCAACGCTAGAGGAGTTTCCAAGCTGGCTTGAATCCGCTGTCGCTAACGCAACAGCACCATTGGCAGCCCAACTAGCGCCGCTGAAAACTAATGCTGGCAAACCGCCACCGAAACGTCCGGCAAATGTTGGCGCGAAAATGGTGCCGCTGAATAAATTATTCGACGTAGTGTACGGTTCGAACCTTGAATTGAATGCACTCACATTAGACGATAACGGCATCAACTTTGTTTCCCGAACCGCAAAAAACAATGGCGTTTCGGCAAAGGTGAAGCTGATCAAGGGGCTAAGCCCGATTGAAGGTCCAGCCCTCAGCGTTGCCGGTGGCGGTTCGGTGCTGGAGACATTTCTCCAAAGCGAGCCGTTCTACAGTGGGCGCGATCTGTATGTGGTCCGGCCCAAGTGCGAAATGACTACGGACGAACTGTTTTTTATTGCTGCTGTATTCGCGCGAACCAATATCGTTACAGTTATGGCAGGCAGGCCAATCGGACCCTTAAAGACCTTGAGGTTCCCGACAGGGGGGCAATTCCGGAATGGGCCTACGGCGGTGTTGACCGCGTTATAACCGCAGCAGAGCAAAGGATCGCCTAAACGGGTGGTGATGTGGGGTAAACGAACCTCAACCATCCTTGGCCGCTCAGCCCCTTCCGGGCTACGATTCGGCAGCGACTTTACGGTCGTAAAGCACCGTTCCGCTTCCGAATTGAAGGGCGAGCGGGGCTACTTTTCCCCGACAGTCCATTTTTTGTGCAAGAGGCGGACTATTTGTGCAGGCGACCTTTATTGTGCAAAGCCCCGCAAGGGGGAGGTAGCGCGAGACGCTATGCTGCTGCTCTCTGGCGCTGCAGGTTTGTTTCAATGTCGGGCAGGAAAGCCGCCAGTAGTCCGAGCATCGGCAGGAACGCGCAGACGCGATAGACGAAAGTAATGCTCGTCATATCCGCGACTTCGCCGAGCAGCGCCGCGCCGACTGCAGCCGTGCCGAACGACAATCCATAGAAAAGCCCGGCGATCACGCCGAGGCGGCCGGGCACAAGTTCCTGCCCGAATACGACAATGGCCGAAAACGCCGAAGCCATGATGATTCCGACTGCGATGCTAAGCATCGTGGTCCAGAAAAGATCCGCAAACGGCATCGCCAGCGTGAAGGGCAGGGCGCCGAGGATCGAGAACCAGATCACATATTTTCGCCCAAAGCGGTCACCCAGCGGGCCGCCGAGAAATGTGCCGACCGCCACGGCCGCGAGAAACATGAACAGATGGAACTGCGCGCCGCGCACCGAAAGATGGAATTTCTGGATCAGATAGAATGTGTAATAGCTCGTGATGCTGGTGAGATAGATATATTTCGAGAAAATCAGGATCAGTAAAATCGCAATAGACTGCCGCACCTTGGCTTTGGGCAGCGCATGCACGACGACCTTGCGCGCCGCCTTGATGCGGGCAAGCCCGTGCGTCTTGTACCAGATGCCGACATTCCAGAGGATGAAAATTGCCGCCAGCGCCGCGAGCGAATACCAGGCAATGCTTCTCTGGCCCCAGGTGAGAACGATCAGCGCGGCGGTGAACGGGCCAAGTGCCGAGCCGACATTGCCGCCGAGCTGGAAGAGCGACTGCGCAAGGCCGTAACGCCCGCCCGAGGCCATCCGCGCGACCCGCGAGGATTCCGGGTGGAACACGGAGGAGCCGAGGCCGACAAAGGCGGCGGAGACGAGAATCATCCCGTAGCTATGGGCTACGGAGAGCGACAGCAGCCCGATCAGCGTGAACACCATGCCGGTGGCCAGCGAATAAGGCATCGGCCGTTTGTCGGCTGCAAAGCCCACCAATGGCTGGAGCAGCGAAGCGGTGAACTGGAAGGCGAAGGTGACAAGGCCGATCTGGGCGAAATCGAGGTGATAGTCGCTTTTGAGCGTGGGGTAGATGGCCGGCAGCAGCGCCTGCATCATGTCGTTCAGTAGATGCGCGAAGCTGACGGCAAATAGGATGGCGAAACTGGTCTGCTCCGCCGTCTGGCTACCCGAAAGGAATGCGGGTTTGTTCATCGCGTCGTTGGTCGTGTGACTCCCATGACCCGGGGATAACGCGCCCGGGCTCGCGATACCACCCGTCGAGCATGATTGTTCTGCATGGCAGATGTTCGCATTTGCAGGACATGGCGACCCTTGAAAATGCCGCACGGCTTTGTTTGTCCGGGCCGCTTTCCATTTGGTTGAATCGGTCTAGAATGAGGGACACGTCAGAAGGGGGCTGATTTGCGAATTCTGCATGCGTCGATGGCGCTGGTTATTGCCGCCTCCGGCCCGGTTCTGGCCCAGAATGCCGGCAAGCGGAATTCGCCTGATTCCGCCTCTTTCGAAATCGTCCGGTCGCATACCGATATCGATGTAGCTGCAGACGGGAGCTACGTACAGGCGGAGGAAACCGCGGTTCGGGTTTTGGATTCGCGAAGCCAAAAGGCGTTTCAGCAAACCACGCTGGCTTATACGGAAGGATTGCAAAGTCTTGCCGTCGAAGACGCCTATACGCTGAAGGCGAATGGCGAAAAAATTCCCGTCCCCCAGGATCAGATAATGAAGGGTGCCGGCGCGACATCCGCCCCAGGCTTCGAAGACGATAAAACGCTCACCATCGTGTTTCCGCGACTGGATATCGGCGACGAGGTCGTTCTTACCACCCTCAGAAAACAGATTGTCCCTTTGTTTACAGGCGCATTTGCGACCCGGCTCGATTTCAGCCGTGCGGTCAAAACGGACGATACCGAGATCACATTGACGTCTCCGAAGAGTGGTTATCCCCTGAAAATCGATGCCGTGGGATTCGATTCCGATCATGTTGCGGACTATGCGGGCAAAACCCGCCGGGTCTGGCACTATCACAACGATAACGTAGCGACGTTTCCACTCGATTCCGTTCTGGCGAGTGATGATCAGCCACATCTGACGGTGAGTTCGTTTCCGGGTTACGATGCCGTCGGTAAGGCCTATGGCGCGCATTTCGCCGGAAAAGCGGATGTGACGCCGGCAATCCAGTCGCTCGCGGATCAAATCACCAAGGGTATTTCGGAGCGGCGGGCGCAAGCCAAGGCGCTCTATGACTGGGTATCGGCGAATATTTCCTACGTGAACATCGTGCTCGGCGCCGGCGGATTTACTCCGCATTCGGCGGCTCAGGTGCTCTCGCTGCATTACGGCGATTGCAAGGATCACGTCATGCTGCTGCAGGCGCTTCTGACTGCAAAGGGCATCTCCAGCAATGCCGCGTTGATTGCCGCAGGAGGCCCGTTTGTACTCTCCGCCGTTCCGTCGCCGTTCTATTTCAATCATCTGATTACATACGTTCCGGAGTTCCGGCTCTATCTCGACTCCACGGCGCATTACGCGCCGTTTGGGGTTCTCCCGCTAACCGATATCGACAGGCCGGTCCTCCTCGTGCCGGACGGCACTGTTTCCGCGACGCCAAACAACTCGGCCGATCAATCGACGGGGAAGACAACACTGAAGGTGAAATTCGACCCGGACGGAACCGCGAATGGCGAGATGCAGATGTCTCTGACCGGTACCGCTGCCATCGTCAATCGCGAGCTTATCGACGCGATTCCTCCCGATCGGGAGAAAGAATTATTCCAGATAAGTCTCGGTGCCGGCGCCGATGCGAGCCTTGACCGGGGGAACATCCGGTCGCAAAGCGATCCCTTCTCTTATTCGGTGCATTATCGCGTGCCGAACGTGGCCAATTTCGGCGGCCCGGGAGCGGTTTCCGCCGCATTTGGTGTTGGATCGTTCAACGCTTCAAGCCTTGCCTTCCTGGGCTTGATGCCGTCTTCAAGGCAGCTGCCTTATGCCTGCCCTTCAGGTTTGGTATCTGAGGACGATATCCTCGAGTTTCCGTCCTCGATCCAGATTACATCCCTTCCTGCTCCGGTCTCCATCGCGGCGGACGGAATGCGGTTCGATATGCATTACCAAACAAAAGATCCGCATACCGTCGTCGGAACGATCGCGATGCGCACCGATCATCCGCGCGCGTTCTGCACGCCGGAATATTATGCGGGGGTCCGCGCCGATCTCGGCAAGATCGCCGCAGCGCTCCACGGCCAGATTTTGTACAAATGAAACGGACCGCCTTTATCCTGCTCGCGGCCATGACAATGCTGTCCGGCGCCAGTCAAGCCGCGACACCGGACAGCAATGCGGGAGCCTCTTCGTCCCCGTACTGCACGTCGCGTCCCATGCACGCGATGCCTCTGTCGATGCTGCCCGAAGATTATCCGCTTCTATCGGTCGCTCAGGACGAACAGGGCTCCGTGATGCTGGATTTTCTGATCAAAACCGACGGGAGCATTACAGATGTAAAAGTAGCCAGATCGAGCGGATTTGCCCGGCTTGATGGAGCAGCGGCTGATATCGCCGGCCAGCGCTGGCATTTCGATCCGGTCGTCGTGAACGGCAGGCCTGTTTCCTGCCGAAACAAGGTCGTGGTCGATTGGGTGTTGAGCCTGAGCACGGAGCAGATGGAACAAGCCGGATTCGTTGTCGAGCATATGACGGCATCGGACTTTCCGCCGGGAAGTTTTGCACGCCACGAGACGGGGCAGACCTTGGTCATGGTCGTCACCAGAAAGGACGGAAAGATACAGGAAGCGATGGTCCAAAAATCGAGCGGCTTTGCCGACCTCGACCAGCAGGCAATTGACTATATCACACATGGCAGATGGACCATTACGCCTGCTCAGGTTTCCGGACAGCCTGTCATGGCAGCATTCGGATTTGTGATTGTCTGGGGAAACCAGGACTGATCCGGCACGGTTTCTTGCCCGAGCGCCATTGAGCCGATATCAAGTCCGCCGATTGGCGGGATTGCAATGAGCGAGCAGAAATCGACACGTCCAAAGGCGCGGGTTCCGCGGGGTTTTCGCGATCGGGGGGCGGCAGAGATCGCCGCCGAGCGCGCCTGCCTCGATACGATTCGGCGCGTGTTCGAATCCTGGGGATTCGAGGCTCTGGAGACGCCAGCCTTCGAATATACCGACGCGCTGGGCAAGTTCCTGCCCGATCTCGACCGGCCGAATGAAGGCGTGTTTTCGCTGCAGGACGAAGACGGCCAGTGGCTGTCGTTGCGCTACGATCTGACGGCGCCGCTCGCCCGCTATGTCGCCGAGAACTATCAGCATTTGCCGAAACCTTTTCGCCGCTATCAGGTCGGCTCAGTCTGGCGCAACGAAAAGCCGGGTCCGGGACGTTATCGCGAGTTCACGCAGTTCGACGCCGATACGGTCGGTTCCGCGTCGCCGGCCGCCGATGCCGAATTGCTGATGATGGCGTGCGATGCTCTTGAGGCAGTCGGACTTAAGCAAGACGAATACATCGTCAAGGTTAGCAATCGGAGATTTCTCAACGGCATTCTTGATAGCCTAATGATTGAGCCTGCGCGGCAAGGAACCGTTCTGCGTGCACTGGATAAGCTCGATCGACTCGGCGAACACGGCGTCCGCGAGCTTCTCGGTCCGGGGAGAAAAGATGAATCTGGCGATTTTACCCATGGGGCAGGCTTGTCGCCGTCTCAAATTGTTCTGCTAATCGACTTGGTTACAAAGGCGCCACAACATGCATCGAATCGTGCGTTAATTGATCTCTGGACTAAGACAGACCCACATTTGTCTATCTTGCCCGATTCTCCTGCGGCCCACGCAATCGTTGAACTCGGTCACCTTACTGAGATACTAGACAAACGAGGATACCGAGACCGGGTCCAGTTTGATTTGGGTATTATTCGGGGCCTCGAATATTACACTAGCATGGTTTTCGAAGCGCAGCTCACCTTCCCTGTCACCAACGAAGCGGGCGAAGAGATTGTGTTCGGCTCCGTCGTAGGCGGCGGCCGTTATGATGATCTCGTCGCGCGCTTCACCGGAGAGCGCGTGCCCGCGACGGGTATTTCCATCGGTGTGAGCCGTTTGCTGACTGCGCTGCGGCAACGCCGGGCGCAAAAATTGGAACCGCTCGTTCTCGTACTGGCGCTCGACAAGGAAGACCGGGGCAGCAGTTTTGCTCTCGCCGCAGAGCTTCGCGGCGCCGGTTTGCGCGCGGAGACTTATATCGGCGACGCCGGGATGAAGGCGCAGTTCAAATATGCCGACCGCCGTGGCGCGGCTGTCGCCATCATTGAAGGCACGGACGAGCGCGCCAAAGGCGAAGTCACACTCAAGGATCTCGTCATGGGCGCGGAGCTTGCAAAATCCGTCGAGAGCCGCGCCGCCTGGGTCGAAGGCCGCCCGGCACAGATCTCCGTTCCCCGCACAGAATTGGTCGCAAAGGTCCGCGAACTCCTCGACCGCGCCTCACACTAGCAACTACTGATTCCCGAACTGCAAAAAGAAGTAGCGCACGCAGAGACGCGGAGCCGCAGAGAGGGCAATGGCGCGTAAACCTCTGCGCCTCCGTGCCTCTGTGTGAGCCTTATTTTTGTCTCCGGGTCGAGGCGTTCGAAACGCTTGAAAGGCTGCTGGCTCTTCCCCTTCCTCGGGCGAAGGTGCAAGCCTTAACATCCGACGTTCGGGCTTGGGCAAGCCTGATTGGTGCCGAAGGGGGATGCTTTGGACCTGTTGAAATTTCTATCGATGCTGCCAATGCGTCTCGCGCGCCTGCTGCATCGCGGCCTCGTACTATTAGGCGCTGCTCTGCGGCCTCTATTCGGCTCCGTCTCATGGTCGCGGCCGCCCTGGATCGGCAGTGCCGGCACCGAACTGCGCAGGCGCCCGCGGGAATATGGCGGCGGCGCCGCTGTAGTCGTTCTTGCGGCGGTGCTCGGATGGGCCGGATGGCAATGGTATCTCCACCGCCCGCATCCGCCCGAACCGCCACGTATCACCTTCGCGGCCCATGCCCCCGCCGTCACCGATTATGAGACCGCCGACGGCGCGCCCACGGTTGTGGTGCATCCGGCCGAGGTGAAGTTCTCGGCATCCGCCGCGCCGATCGAACTGGTCGGCAAGGAAGTCACGCGCGGCATTTCCATGGATCCCGCGCTCAAAGGAAAATGGATTTGGGTCGATGATCGCACGCTGCGCTTTGAGCCGGCGGCGGACTGGCCTGTCGGCGCGCATGTTTCCGTGCAGTTCGATGTCAGGCAGGCCTTTGCACCGCATGTGCTGATGGCCGACGACCATGTTGCCTTCGACGTCGCAGCCTTCGCGGTCACGCCGGGAAAGGGCGAATTCTACCAGGATTCGCAGCGGCCGACGGCGAAGAAAACCATCATGCCGTTGACCTTCAACTATCCCGTCGATCCGGCGCAGCTTGAAAACCGCATTTCACTGGCGCTGAAAGGCCGCGACGGAAAATACGCGACGCCGCTAAAATTCACCATCGCCTACGATGCGGGCAAACTGAAGGCTTGGGTGCATTCGCAGCCGCTCGATCTGCCGCGCGACGACGATACGGTGATGATGACGCTCGCGGCAGGCGTGCGCAGCGCGCGCGGCGGCGATGCTACACAATCGCCCATTCACATCGCGGTCGGCGTGCCGGGGCTCTACAGTTTGAAGCTCACCGACCTGAAGCCGACGCTTGTCGACAATGACAAATACGAACCCGAACAGGTGCTTGTCGCCGATCTCAGCGATGCTGTGAAGGGCGGCGATCTCGCCGCATCGGCAAAGGCATGGGTGCTGCCAAAGCGCAAGCCTGGCAACAAACAGGCCGACGACGAACCGCCCTATGAATGGCCCGAGAGTGAAGTCAGCGAAGATGTGCTGCACAATTCGCAGCCGCTCAAGCTCGAAGCCCTGCCGACGGAGCAGGAATATTCCGAGCTCCAAAGTTTCAAATATCACGCCGAGCCGGGGCAGCGCATTTATGTGCGTTTCGCGCCGGGACTGAAATCCTTCGGTGGTTATATTCTCGGCAAAGCCGATGTGCGCACCTTCACCGTTCCGGACTATCCGAAACTTCTGCGTTTCATGGCGAGCGGCTCGTTACTATCTCTGAGCGGCGACCGGCACATCTCTGTCGTGGCGCGCAATCTGAAAGGGATGCAGCTGGAGATCGGCCGTGTTCTGCCCGAGCAATTGCAGCATCTGGTCAGCTTCAATGATGGTACGTTCAGCCAGCCCGATCTATCGGGCATCACCGAAGATCATATCGTCGAACGATTCCGCGAGGCGCGGCCCTTTCCTGCCACCGCGCCTGGCGAAGCGCATTATGAGGGCGTCGATCTCGGCCAGTATCTGACGGCGGGCAAGCGCGGCGTCTTTCTGCTGCACCTTTCCACCTACGATCCCAACGCCAAGAAACAGGGCGACACGGACAGCGACAGCGATTCCGGCGACCAATCATCCGACAGCAGCAGCGACGATCCGACGGATGCGCGCCTTATCGTCATCACCGATCTCGGCATGATTTCCAAACGCGCATTGGACGATGGCCGCGATGTGTTTGTGCAATCGATCCGGACCGGGCAACCGGTGGACGGCGCGACGGTCTCGGTGATCGCGATCAATGGCGAAACGCTTTACAGCCAGACGAGCGTCGATGGCGCCGTGCATTTTCCGTCGCTGAAAGGGCTGGAACACGAAAAGCGCCCGATCATGTACATCGTGCGCAAGGGCGACGATCTTTCGTTCTTGCCGATCGACACGCATGACCGGCGTCTCGATTATTCGCGCTTCGACATCGGCGGCGAAGAAAATCCCCAGACGGAAAATGAGTTGTCGGCCTATCTGTTTTCCGACCGCGGAATTTACCGGCCCGGCGATCTGTTTCATGTCGGCATCATTGTACGTGCGGCGAACTGGGCGCAAAGCGCGGCCGGTGTCCCGCTTCAGGCGGAAATCTCCGATCCACGCGGGATGGTTGTGAAGAAGCTGCCTGTGCAGGTCGACGCGTCCGGGTTCACATCGATCGACTACACGCCGGACGAGGCCGCGCCCACGGGCACATGGACTGTCAGTCTCTACATTGTCGGCAAGGACAACGAAGACAAAGCGATCGGCTCCACAACCCTGTCGGTGAAGGAGTTTCTGCCCGACAGCATGAAGGTCGACGCGAGTCTGTCTTCCCATATCGTCGATGGCTGGGTGAAACCGGACGGCCTGAAGGGCCTTGTCGATGCGCGCAATCTGTTTGGAACGCCCGCAGCCAACCGCCGTATCGAGGGAACGCTTACGCTCAATCCAAGCTTTGCGGCGTTCCGCAAATGGCCCGATTATTCCTTCTACGATGTGCGTCACGCCAAGGAAGGTTACACGACCAAGCTTCAGGACGGCCGCACCGATGACAAGGGACATGCCGAATTCGATCTCGATCTGAAGAAATACGCCGATGCGAGCTATCGGCTTGTTTGTCTGTTCAAGGTGTATGAACCGGAAGGCGGGCGAAGCGTGGCCGCGAGCACGGAGACGCTTGTCTCGCGCAATCCCTGGCTCGTCGGCTACAAGGCCGTGGACGATCTCTCCTATATCAAGCGCGGGAGCGCGCGCGCCGTGCATCTGGTGGCGATAGATCCGCAAACGAATTCCATCCCGCTCGGCAATCTTCAGATGCAGTTGATCGAGCGGCGTTACGTGTCGGTGCTGACCAAGCAGGATTCCGGCGTGTACAAATATGCATCGCGTCTCAAGGAAATTCCGCTGAATACAGCCGCATTGGCGATTCCCGCGGGCGGCATGGATTACGCATTGCCGACGGACAAGCCGGGAGATTATGCGCTGGTGATCCGTTCGGGCGATCAATCGGTGAACCGGATCGAATATTCCGTCACGGGCGAGGCCAATCTCTCGCGTTCGCTGGAACGCAACGCCGAGCTGGAAATCAAGCTGAACAAACAGGATTACGCGCCGGGCGAGCCGATCGAAATCTCGTTGCGCGCGCCCTATGCCGGCAGCGGGCTCATCACCATCGAACGTGACAAGGTCTACGCGCATGCCTGGTTCACGGCGACGACCACGAATTCCGTGCAGCACATCACCGTGCCGTCGGGCTTCGAAGGCAGCGGCTACATCAACGTTCAATATATCCGCGATCCGTCATCCGACGAGATCTTCATGAGCCCGCTGAGTTATGGTGTGGCACCGTTCTCGGTGAATGTGGATGCACGGCGCGATGCGTTGACGATCGAGACGCCGGAATTGGTCAAGCCGGGCGAAATAGCCATTTTCCATCTGCATGCGGCGCAGCCGGCCAAGGCCGTTGTGTTTGCAGTGGATGAAGGCATTCTGCAGGTCGCTCATTATAAGCTGGGCGATCCGCTCGCTTATTTCTTCCGCAAGCGCATGCTGCAGGTACAGACCGGCCAGATACTCGATCTCATCCTGCCCGACTTCAAGAAACTGATGTCGCTGGCAGCACCGGGCGGCGACAATGGCGATGCCATCAGCCGCCAGTTGAATCCTTTCAAGCGGCGGCGCGACAAACCTGTCGTATACTGGTCCGGCATCGTCGATGTGAACGGCACGCGCGATTTCAAATATGCCGTTCCGGATTATTTCCACGGCAAGCTGCATGTCATGGCCGTTGCGGTTTCTCCGAGCCTGATCGGAACGGCAGAGAATGCGACGACCGTGCGCGGCGATTTCGTTCTGACGCCTGACGCGCCGACGACGCTCGCGCCGGGCGACGAAGCCGATGTCGGTGTCGGCGTGTCCAACAATCTGAACGGCCTTGGCACGCAGCCCGTGCCCGTTTCCATCCAGCTCGTCACCGGTCCGCAATTGCAGATCGTCGGAAACGGCACGCAACAGATCGCGCTGGCGCCGGGCCATGAAAGCGTTGCTACCTTCCGCGTCCGCGCGGCACAGGCGCTGGGTTCCGGGGCGCTTTCGTTCAAGGCGAGCTATGGCGGAAAATCGTCATCCCAACGCATCGATATTTCCGTGCGGCCGGCGTCTGCCTATCGCACACAGATTGATGTTGCCCGCGTAGCTGCCAACAGCACAAAGGTGGTCGCCGATCTGCGGCATCTGTACGATCCGTACAGCCGCCGCGATGTGAGCATGTCCACCGTCCCGCTCGTGCTGACTCAAGGCCTGACCAGCTGGCTGGTGAACTACGATAATTATTGCAGCGAGCAGATCATCAGCGCATCGATGCCGCGTCTGGTCGCCGCGCGATGGGCGGCGATTCCGGCCTTTGCGCGCGCCATGCAGCCCTCGCTCACCGACGAGAAGATAAATCCCTCCGATGCGCTGGCTTCGCAGATCAACGCGCTGCGTTCGCGCCAGAATTCGAATGGTGGTTTTGGTGTCTGGGCTGCGACGCAGGATGCCGATCCGTTCATCTCGGCTTATGCCGTGCACTTCCTTCTGGAGGCGCGGGATCGCGGCGCAAATATCCCAAAAGAGATGATCGACGACGGCAATCGTTATCTCCAGCAATTGGCGGCCGATGAAAGCCTTGGCGAGCTCGACCAGATCCGCCAGCGCGCTTATGCGGTTTATCTGTTGACCCGCCAGGGCAATGTGACGACGAACCAGCTCGCTGCCGTACAGAAGCGGCTTGAAGATGCCTATCCCAAGGATTGGAAGAACGATCTCGCAGCGGCGTGGCTTGCGGCATCCTACAAACTGATGAAACAGGATAAACAGGCGTCCGAGCTCATCGATCCGCTGCAGCGAACGCTCGAACGCACGCATGACGATCAGCCTTTCACCTATGATTATTATGACGATCCGCTGATCCGCGACTCGAGCGTTCTTTATCTGTTGGCCAAACATTTCCCGGATCGCGCCCGAAAACTTGGCCCGAATGTGTTTGAGAATATCGCGAGGCCGCTTGAGGCCAATGAGTTCAACACATTGTCGGCCGCGATGACCCTGCTCGCATTCGATGTCTATGCACAGGATCACGCCGCCGCCTTGGACAAGTTGCGGATCGACGAGGTTCGCGCAGGCGGCCATGCGACGCAGATTTCCGCGTTGCAGGGAAATCTGCTTCAGTCGGGAAGCTGGAGTGCTGCCGCCACGTCGCTGCGGCTCGCGAATGGCAGCGATCAACGGGCCTGGGCCGTGCTCGATCAATCGGGATATGACCGCGATGTTCCGGCGTCTGCAATCAAGAATGGTCTGGAAATCGTGCGCGATTATACCGACGCGAAGGGCAAGCCCCTGACGGCAATCATTGCCGGGGAAGAGATCGACGTACATGTGAAGATCCGGGCAACCGGCGACAAAGGCATCGGCGATGTGTCGATCGTGGATCTGCTGCCGGGAGGATTTGACCCGGTGATGCAGCAGCCCGGCACGAATGGCGGCGCGTCCATAGGCGCTTCGGGATCGAGCTGGAGCCCGCAACACACCGATGTGCGCGAGGATCGTGTGCTGATCTACGGCATCGCCACGCCCGATGTGAAAGAATTCATCTACCGTATCAAGGCGAGCGCTTCGGGCAAGTTCGTGGTTCCTCCCGCATTTGCGGAATCCATGTATGACCGGCGTGTCCAGGCGCGCACGCCGGGCGGCGATGTACTGACCGTGGTGCGCGCGCACTGAGATCGGGACGTGATGTTCACGGCGTCCGGCATTCGTGCTCTGGTTCATAGGAGTGGCCGCCTGTTGTGGCGGGCGCAGAACTGGATAGCCGGCGCTGCGCTCGTAGTCATTATTTTCGCCGGCATCAGGCTGTGGCCGCACACACCGCTGCAAAACTGGAAGCCGATATCCATCGCCGTCTATGACGATCACGGACGTTTGCTGCGGTTCGTACTCGCGAGTGACGATCGCTATCGCCTTTGGGTACCGCTCAAGGAAATGTCGCCGCAGCTTGTCGATGCGGTGTTGCTGCATGAGGATCGCTGGTTCTGGTGGCATCCCGGCTTCAGTCCCTACGCGTTGGTGCGCGGCGCCTGGGTTACTTATGTCCATCACGGCAATCGCATGGGCGGCTCGACCATCACGATGCAGCTCGCGCGTCTGTTATGGCCGCTCAACACGCGCACGCCGCTTGGAAAGCTCAATCAGGTCGCGCGTGCCGTCGAGCTCGAATTGTTTTATCCGAAACGGCAGCTTCTCGAAGCCTATCTGAACTACGCGCCTTATGGCGGAAATATCGAAGGGGCGGGTGCCGCGAGCCTGATCTATTTCGGCAAGCCGGTGCGCACCGTGAGCCTTCCGGAAGCGATGGCGCTTGCAGTCATCCCGCAGAATCCTGGTCGGTTTGTCCGCCACACGCAGAAGACGGGCACAGCAATCAATGCAAGGCTGACGGCTTCGCGCGATCGCCTGTATGGGCGCTGGCTGCAGGGCCATCCGGAAGATGCTTCGCTCAAGCCGCTATTTGCGCTGCCGCTCACCATGAAATCCGTATCCGCATTGCCGTTCGAAGCGCCGCACGCAGTCGAACAAATATTGCGAACCGGGCAGGTGATCGGAGAAAAGGCGTCGCCTCGTCTCGCCACGACACTCGATCTCGATCTCCAGCATCATCTCGAACTGCAGATCGCGCAATATATCGCGCGCAACAGCGACAATGGCATTCGCAATACCTCTGCCATTCTCGTCGATACGCGCGATATGGGCGTGAAGGCGCTGGTCGGCTCGGCGAATTATTTCGACAAGGATTTGCACGGACAGGTGAACGGAACATTGGCGCGCCGCTCGCCCGGTTCCACATTGAAGCCTTTCGTCTATGCGCTCGGCTTCGACCAGGGTGTGTTACATCCGGAGACGGTGTTGCGCGACGTGCCGACCGCGTTCGGCCCCTACACGCCGGAAAATTTCGATGGCCGTTTTCTCGGCCCCATCACCGCCACCGAGGCGCTGAACCGCAGCCGGAACATTCCGGCGGTCTGGATATCGTCCCAGCTGCATTCACCGGATTTCTATCAGTTCCTGCAGGGTGCGGGAGTAGGCCAGCTCGCCAGCGAAGAACATTACGGCCTGGCGCTGGTGCTGGGTGGCGGCGAGATCAGCATGCAGGAGCTCGCGACGCTATACGCCATGCTTGCAAATGACGGCATGCTGCGGCCCTTGCGTTTTCGGACTAACGATCCGCAAACGCGCGGCACGCAGCTCCTGAGCGCCGAAGCCAGCTTCATGGTGATGAGCATCCTCGGCGAACATGTGCGCCCCGACGAAACGACCGGCGCGCAGCCGGTGCAATCTCCCGTCTATTGGAAAACCGGCACGTCCTGGGCCTTTCGCGATGCGTGGACGGCAGGGATTTTCGGACCTTATGTCTTGATCGTCTGGGTCGGCAATTTCGACGGTTCCGGAAATCCGGCCTTTGTGGGCGTCGACGCAGCCGCGCCGTTGTTCTTCCAGATCATCGATGCCGTGCGCGATGAAAGCGCAAATCTTCCCGAACGGGTTTTGCGGCCGCCGCCCGGCGTTCAGCGCGTGCAAATCTGCCTCGCTACCGGTGAGCTACCAAACAAATGGTGCCCGCAAACGGGTTTCACCTGGTTCATTCCCGGCAAATCGCCGATCCATGTCAGCACGGTGCATCGTCCCGTGTTGATCGACGATACGACCGGTCTCGCCGCCTGTCCGCCCTACACGGGCAAGCGCGTGCATGAGGAAATCTACGAATTCTGGCCGTCGGATCTGGCGCAGGTCTTTGCCGAAGCGGGAATTCCACGGCGCAAACCGCCGCAAAATCCTGCATGCGCCAATGCAGAGGCGTGGCAGGGCACGTCGCCGCAAATTACTTCGCCCGCGCGCGGCAGCACTTACGCGTTGCGGCTCGCGCAAGGCTCGCACCAGCCGGTTGCATTCAGCGCTGTGGCCGACGCCGATTCGCGCATCCTCTATTGGTTCGTGAATGAGAGTTATGTCGGCCGGTCGGCGCCGGGTGAGGCACTCTATTGGCAGGCGCCAAATGCCGGCGATTACCGCGTGCGTGTGGTCGACGATCACGGTCGCAGCGACGAGAGGCCGCTCGCACTCACGCTGGTGAACTAATTACGTTCCGGTTGGCTCACGCGTATCCCGAAGAGATACGCATAAGCGCCGATCAGTAACAGCAGAGCGATGCAAAACCACGCGAAGGCGTCGCCGATGCGTGTGTAAAGGGTCGGACCAGAGCCGAGCGGAAGGTCTGCGACGATCACTGTGAGTCCGGCGGGCGTGTCCATCTTCGCGGCGATGAGCCAGCCTTGCGCATCGCTCGCCGTTACCAGCCCTTCATTGGCCGCGCGCACCAAAGCGAATCCGTTTTCGACGCCGCGCATGATCGCCATCCGGCCATGAAGCCACGCATCCCTGCCGAAATCTCCCGCGGGCAGACCCAGCAACCGCACGCCTGAAGCTGCGTCCTGGCGTATGGTGCCGGGAAAATCCATATCCTTGCAGATTTCCATGGCACGCCCCTGGCCAAGCCAGCCGGAGCGATGACCGGGCGTGAACATATTCTCCAGGATCGGCACGAGATGGCGTTTGTCATACTCCTGGAGCGTGCCGTCGGGCAGGATCGAAAGCGCGAAATCGCGGGTCGGCTTACGCTGATAGAGGCCGGCGATGATCTGCACGCCGGTTTGCGAGGACGCAGCGACGAGTGGCGCCAGGATTGCGGAGCGAATCTGCGGCGCGACGGCAATCCCGCCCTCCGGCGTGACCGCGAATTTTGCACCCTGTCGGGCGGCGCTGCGGATGGCTGTGGCGTAGGCCTCCGCAACGGCGCGGACTTCCGGCAGCGTGCGCGCATGCCAGGCCTTTGTCATTGCGGTTTCGTCGACCATCGCCGCGACGCGGAGTGTTTGGAGTTGTGGTTGCGCCAGCTGCACAAATCCGAAGGCGACATTCGCCGCGCAGATCGCGAAGCCTGCGCCGACAGCTGTGGCCGTTTCGCGGCGCATTCTCAGCGCCATGGCTAGTGCTAGTGTGTTTGCAAACAGACAGATCAGGAATGTGACGGCGTAGAGTCCGAACAGCGACGCGCTCTGGATCAGGACCGGCATCGATATCTGGCTGTAGGCCAGCGAGCCGAACG
>DASXXW010000215.1:0-3452 GCA_036502865.1 Rhizomicrobium sp. | reverse complement strand
CGAAAAGACTTTCACCTGGTAGATCTCCCCATCACCCTCAAGCTGCCGGCCGCTCTCCCGAAATTTCGCAAAGACAGGCACCTGACGGCATACGATGCCTTCGAGATTGATCTGCGTCATCCGGCTGTTCTCATTGCCGATCACAATCGCGGGACCGCTGATATTCTCAAAGCGCGCGTCTTTTACCCAAAGCTGGTCGGAATAACGAGGGTCGATCGAGATGGCGGTGGGAACATTCCGGAACTCATCGTGGACCAGCGTCAGTCCCGCTTCGTTCTCGCGGATCGCCGCCTCCCGCTGGCCGTCGAAGGTCGAATCGATCAACGTGAATTGCCACGCAGGCGACGGCTTGCGCGCCAGGATGCCATACCGGCCGCCGTGAAAATGCAGGTCTTCCGCTTCGTTACCTACCTCATGAAGACCGGCCAGGCCGGATCCGATCTGGAAATCCATGTGGGCCAGATACCCGTGTTGCGCGACGTGAAATCGAATTCCGACCGCCGCCGCGTTATCGCTGCCGATCTCGAAATCGATATTGCTCATCGCGGAATAGAAGGTACCGGGGTTGGCATCCGCAATCGTCTGAATCGGAGGAACGGTCCCTGGGGGCGTCGGCAGCGGCCGAAATGGCCGCCCCGCAAAAGTCGCACCACCGGTTCTGCGGATCGGCCGGGAGCCGGCGAAAAAGAACATGTAACCGATCCCCTCCTGAAACCCTGGAGTCTTATCCGCCAGGACGAATACCGGCCGTTGTTCGCCATAACCGATCACTCGTACGCCCGGCCAGACATAAATCGTCCGGGTGACGCGATAGCGGCCCGCCGGGATAAAGAGGATCCCCTCGCCCGTCGTCTCCTGCACCTTGTCGATCGCCGCCTGAATCGCCGCACTGTCGTCGGCCTTGCCGTCGCCGCGAACGGAAATCTGATCTTGCGTCAAGTAAACCGCATGGGGATCATCGAGCCGCGCAGGGTAAAACGATGCCCCGCAGCAAGGAAAAACGATTCCTAACAAAACAATCCCGAGTACTATGAGTTGCCTCATCGATCACTCCAGAGCCGCTGTCGTTTTGTTGCAGCCCCATTGTAATTGGGTGCTGAACCGTTTTGGGAACGGAATGCCCCGCCCGTCACCGCCGGGTATCATACGAAGATGAGCGCCCCCATCATCCAAGAGATTCTCGTGATCCCCGTCGCGGGACACGACAGCATGCTACTCAACCTGAGCGGCGCCCATGCACCGCTATTCACGCGAAATCTGGTGATCCTCAAAGACAGCGCGGGCCATACCGGCGTCGGCGAGGTGCCCGGCGGTGAAGCGATTCGCGTCACGCTCGTCGATGCGCAACCGCTGGTGATCGGCCATTCGATCGCCGCGTACAACAACATCCTGGATAGCGTCGGCCGAGGCTTTGCCGATCGCGATTCCGGTGGCCGCGGCCTCCAAACCTTTGATCAGCGGACTACCATACATGCCGTAACCGCGATCGAGGCCGCGCTGCTGGATCTGATGGGACAGTATCTCGGCGTTCCGGTCGCCGCACTGCTCGGCGAAGGACAACAGCGCAGAACGGTGGACGTTCTGGGATATCTGTTCTACGTGGGCGACCGCGCGAAAACCAATCTGCCCTACGCCGCCGCGCCGGACGCTGCCGACGATTGGCTCCGTCTCCGCCACGAAGAAGCTTTGACCGCCTCGTCCATCGTCCGCCTCGCCGAAGCGGCACAGGCGCGCTACGGCTTTCGCGATTTCAAACTGAAGGGTGGCGTGCGCAGCGGCGCCGAAGAGGTGGAAGCCATCGTCGCCCTCGCGGAACGGTTCCCCGAAGCCCGCATCACCATCGATCCCAATGGCGCCTGGTCGCTGAGCGAAGCCGTCGCCCTCTGTCAGGGACGGCGCGATGTCCTCGCATACGCCGAAGATCCCTGCGGCGCGGAAAGCGGCTTTTCGGGACGCGAAGTGATGGCAGAGTTCCGCCGCGCTACCGGACTGCCCACCGCTTCCAACATGATCGCTACCGATTGGCGCCAGTTAGGCCACGCTATCCAACTGCGCTCGGTCGATATTCCTTTGGCCGACCCCCACTTCTGGACCATGCGCGGCTCCGTCCGCGTGGCGCAGCTGTGTCACGAGTGGGGCCTGACGTGGGGCTCGCACTCCAACAATCACTTCGACGTTTCCCTGGCGATGTTCACTCACGTGGCCGCCGCCGCGCCCGGCAAGATCACCGCCATCGATACACACTGGATCTGGCAGGACGGCCAGCGCCTCACCAAAGAGCCCTTCCGCATCGAAGGCGGCCGGATTTCCGTTCCCGAAACGCCGGGACTCGGTGTCGAACTCGATATGGCGGAAGTCGAGAAGGCCAACGCGCTGTATCAAGGCATGGGACTGGGCGCGCGCAATGACGCACAGGCGATGCAATATCTCATCCCCGGCTGGAGGTTCGATAATAAGCGCCCCTGTCTGGTGCGCTGACCTCAGGAACCGCCAATACACCTTAAGACCGCCCTGCATCTGCCGGGGTGAATTGGCCTGGCTGGAAATCACTCCGAAGGTACTGCTGTTGAGGCTTGTCTGCGGTCCACCGAAGACCACCCGGTTGAAAACGTTGAACGCCTCCAGCGTCGCAGCCGAAAACAGATCAAAAACGACGGTTTGACCGTCATGTGATCCCCCGCTTACATGTCAGACATCGTACGATCACAAATCCGGGGGGTCATCCCCACCGGCAAATGGCCCCAGCTGATCGACGCTATGATGAGGGCATGCGTGGCGCTGCTCTCCTCTGGGTCCTCTTCCCTGTCGCGGCCCTCGCCTGCAAGTGCCAGATGACCATGTCGGTCTGCAATGAGGTGGCCGCCACCGACATCATCTTTGTCGGCGCCGTCGAAGCCATCGAGCCCAGCTTTCTCGATTCCTGGAATGCCGGACAACGAGCCGCCCTCGACCTGCTCAACCAGGAATCCGCCCGCGCCCAGACCGACCACTCTCCCGCCGCCCTCGCCAAACTGCGTGACGCCTATCTAAAGATATTTCCGGACCTTCCTCCCGATCACAAAAAGCGTCTCGCCGACGCCACCTCGCCCGAACAACTGTCCGAACTCTTCTACTGGATTCTCGACCACGGCAAGCGTGTCCGCCTGCGCGTCAAGACCGTCTTCCGCGGCGAAATCGGCGACGACGATGACGATGACGACGCTTCCGGCAAAACCGTCGAGGTCTGGACCGCTTTCGGTGATTGCGGCATCAATTTCCAGACCGGCGAAACCTACCTCGTCTATGCCGACGACGACGAGGAGTCCAATATTATGACCACCGGCGCCTGCACGCGCACCCGACGCCTCACCGACGCCGGCGACGATCTCGCCTACCTCTACTTCTACAAAAACTACGCCGACACCGCCGGCCGCGTGGAAGGCTTCGTCACCGGCGACCTGCTCTTCCTCCGC
>DASXXW010000214.1:0-3255 GCA_036502865.1 Rhizomicrobium sp. | reverse complement strand
CGTTTCCAAATAAAAATCGAAGAAGGCATCCCAATGCGCTTCGCGGATATCGCTCCCTGTCAGCCATTCGAATGTAATTCCTGAGTCGCGCACTGCCGCGCGCTCCTTGCGCAGGTTCTTGCGGCGTGCCGACGATAGCTCGCCCAGGAACTCATCGAAGCTGGCATAGCCTTTGTTTTCCCAGTGGAATTGCTGGCCGGTGCGTTGGAGAAAACCACACGCTGCAGCTGACGCCCATTCCGCTTCCGTCACAAACGTGACATGGAGCGAGGAAGTGCCGAAGCGCTCCACAACCTGACAGGCCGTGGAGAGCAGCGCGCGCCGCTTTTCCTCGTGATCTTCGGCTGTACCAATCAAAAGCTTCGGCCCGGTCACGGGCGTGAATGGTACCGATGCCTGCAATTTCGGATAGTAGCGGCCGCCCGCGCGTTCGAATGCGTCGGCCCAGCCATGATCGAAGACATATTCGCCTAAACTGTGGTTCTTTACGTAAAGTGGCAGCAGAGCTTCGATCATTCTGCCGCGTTCAAGAACAAGGTGACAGGGCTGCCAGCCCGTATCTGTCGTCGCTGATCCCGACTCTTCGAGTGCCGCAAAGAACTCGTGACGCGTGAAGGGATGGCTATCCGGTATACCCGCCGGATTGGCGCAGGCGTTCCATGCAGCTGCGCCGATCTCCGCTGCCGAGCCGACGAGCCGCGCGGTGAAATTCGCGCCGTTTACGCGATCTCGAATATGGCCTCCACCTCGGCTGCCACGCCGCGCGGAAGCGTGCCGGCGCCTACGGCTGCACGCGAATGTCGGCCGGCATCTCCGAAAATCTCGACAATGAGATCGGACGCGCCGTTGGCCACTTCGGGATGCTGTGTGAAACCCGGAGCGGCGTTGACGAACACGCCGAGCTTTACACACCGGACCGCGCGGTCGAGATCGCCATCAAGAGCGGCTTTGAGCTGTGCCACGACATTGATCGCGCAGAGCCGCGCGGCAGCGCGACCATCTTCCAGCGACAGATCGCTTCCCACCACGCCGACATATTTCAGTCCGTCAGACGTCACCGTGATCTGCCCGGAAATGAAAACCAGATTGCCGCTCTTCACGAAGGGAACGTAACTGGCCACGGGAGCCGGAGCGGAGGGTAGGGTGAGTTCCAATTCCTTCAGCCGCGCGTCGATACGTCCGCTCATCGATCATTCTCCTTGTGCGGGAAGACGTTTCGCAAATGCAGCGGCACCCCGCAACCGATGGTGTAAGAAATTTGCCTCTTTATCGCCCGGCGAACGGATTCCTGTCGCGCCGCGCAAGTCTGTATAAGGGGGTATGGGCGAACCGGAAATTTCTCACCGCGATGGTCCCGTCGGCGTAGGATATCGCATGCCGGCGGAATGGGCGCAGCACAGCCGCACCTGGATGTGCTGGCCATGCCGGTTGGAGGCCTGGAACGGAATTGACGGGCTACAGCGGGCGAAGCAGGCAACGGCACGCGTCGCACAGGCGATTGCACAATTCGAGCCCGTGGTCATGGCCGCGCGCCCCGAAGAATTGTCCGAGGCGCGGCAAATGTGTGGGCCGAAAATTCAGATCTTCGAAATTGCGATCGACGATTCCTGGGCCAGGGACAGCGGGCCGAGTTTTCTGTCCGGTGACGGGTATGCCGGTGTTGCGTGGCGGTTCAATGCGTGGGGCAGTAAGTACGAAACCTATGCGGATGATGGCCGCTTCGCCAGCCGCGTTCTTGAGCATAACGGTGCGAGAATTTTTTCGGCGCCGTTAGTTTGTGAAGGCGGCGCCATCCATACGGATGGCGAGGGCACGCTGCTGACGACGGAGCAATGCCTGCTCAACGCCAATCGCAATCCGGATCGAACACGAAAAGAAATCGAAAGTACGCTGGCTGCCTATACCGGCACGAAACAAATTTTATGGGTTCCCGGACATTTCTCCGATGAGGAAACGGACGGCCATATCGACAACATCGCCTGTTTCGCTGCGCCGGGAAGGGTCATTCTGGGCGTGCAACCGCAAAAATCCCACCCGGATTTCGAAGCCGTCGCGATGGCGAAACAAAGTCTCGCACAGATGCGAGATGCTCACGGCCGCCCGCTCGAAATCGTTGAGATGGTGCAACCGCATAGATTGCGAAGCGACTGGCGAGGCCGTCCTCTTGCGGCGAGCTACGTCAATTTCTATCTGGCGAACGATGGTTTGGTCATGCCGGCCTTCGACGATCCGGCCGACTCGGATGCGCGCGCGATATTGGCGCAATGTTTCCCCGGACGGAAGATCGCGCAGGTCGATGTGAACGACATTGTTCAGGGCGGCGGCGGCATTCACTGCATTACGCAACAGGAGCCTGCATGAGGAATGTAACAGTCGCGGCCACGCAGTTTGCGTGTTCCAGCGACCGGGAAGCCAATATCGCCAAGGCCGTGGACATGGTGCGCAAAGCGGCCGGTGCGGGCGCGAATATCATTCTCGTGCAAGAACTTTTCGAGTCATTGTATTTTTGCCAGGATCAGGATGCCGCGCATTTCGCACTGGCAGCGCCGTTTGAAAACAATCCGCTGATCGCCGGGATGGCGGAACTTGCGCAAGAGCTTTCCGTGGTCCTGCCGGTGAGTTTCTTCGAACGTGCCGGCCATGCTTATTTCAATTCGCTGGCGATGGTGGATGCCGATGGGCGCGTACTCGAACTCTATCGCAAATCCCATATTCCAGCTGGGCCGGGATATCAGGAGAAGTTCTATTTCACGCCCGGTGATACCGGATTCAAAGTTTGGCCCACGCGGTTCGGCAAATTGGGTTGCGCCATCTGTTGGGATCAATGGTTTCCCGAAGCGGCGCGGGCGATGGCACTGCAGGGGGCGGAATTGTTATTTTATCCGACCGCGATCGGCACAGAACCGCCGCCTGCGCCGCCACTGGATAGCCGCGATCATTGGCGCCGCGTCATGCAGGGACACGCGGCCGCCAATTGCATGCCGCTGGTCGCCTCCAACAGGATCGGCACGGAAACCGGCCGCGCCGGCGAGATTACGTTTTACGGCTCGTCTTTCATCGCCGATTACACAGGCGCAATCGTGGCAGAACTCGGCCGCAAGGACGAAGGTGTGATTACTGCGGCTTTCGATCTCGACGAGATAGCGCGCGCCCGTGCTTCCTGGGGATTGTTTCGTGATCGGCGTCCGGAGCTTTATGCCTTACTCGGAACGCATGATGGCAAATGAGAATTGCTAACTACTATTCGCCCAACGG